>CASEMS010000004.1 GCA_949288955.1 uncultured Lentisphaeraceae bacterium | reverse complement strand
CCTTGGCGGCGTTCCCGGCGCGGTGCTCCAGCCAACCCAGACGGTAGGCCGCGTCGGCGGCTTGGTCGGCGGGGGCGTTGTCCATCAGCCACGCGGCGGCGGCGCGCGCCTGGGCGGGGTCGCCCGCGCGGGTGGCGGCGTCGAGGACGATGGGGGCGAGCGCGCCACGGGCCTCGGGGGTGAGTTTGGCGGAAACGCGGGCGTAGGCCTTGAGGAAGGCGGCGGGGTCGTTGGCCTTGGCGCGGAGGATGAGCATGGCCTGGGCCGCGGCGGGCACCTCGGCGGAGTCGGGGAACTCGGCGAGGACGCGCTCATAGGCGGTCAGCGCGCCCGCCGTGTCGCCCAACGCCTCGGCCACCGCGCCCTCGAACGAGAGGCGGGCGGCGTTCGTCGTGGGGTCGGCCTTCTTGGAGGCCGCCAGCCACGCCTTCGCCTCGTCGGGGCGCTTGGCCTGGAGCGCGGCGTAGGCGGCGGGGAGGAGCCCGGCCGCGCCCAGACGCTCCGCGCCCGCGATCTTGGCGAAGTCGGCGGCCTCCGCCCACGCCTGCGCCCCGGCGGCCTTCGCGAAGGCGTCGCGCGCCAGGGCCGGCATCGCCGCGACGGCCTCGCGGTAACGCGCCCACCCCTCGGCGGCCTTGCCCTGTCCCAACAGGCGCTCCGCCTGGGCGGCCTTGGCCTGCGCGGCGATCTCGCCCTTGCCGGCGGCGACGCGCGCGAAGAGGTTGTCCGCGGCCTTCCCCTGCCCCAGCCGCTCATAGCAGAAGCCTAGGTTGAGCAACGCCACTTGGCGCGCCTCCTCCGTGGTCTGGCCCGTCGCGGCCATCTCCAGCAACGGGCGCGCCTGCTCCGGCGCATTGCCCGCATAGAGCAGGGAAAGGCCCAGGCGCAGACGGGCGAAGGACTGCCGCTCGCCCGAGAGGCGGCCCGCGAGCTCCTGGTAGACGGCCCGCGCCTCCGCATGGCGCCCCACCTTCTCATAGCACGCCGCCAGGCCGAACCGCGCCGTGTCCGCCACATCGCCCTTGGGCGTGTCCTTGAGGAAAGCCTCGTATTCGGCGAGCGCCTGCGCGTGCATCCCGCGCCGTGCCAGCCCCTCGGCCAAGGCCAACCGGTCATCCGCCGCCAAACCCACCGCGGCGGCCAAGAGCAAAGTCAGGGAAAGGAGTCGTTTCATGCCCTTAGTCTAGCATATCGCCGCGCCCCACGGCGGAGGCCGACGAGGCGCGGCCCCGCAAGGGCGCGTCTTGGCGGAGGCACCCCGGGAAGAAATGGGCGGGGGTCTCTGTCCCCGCGCCGGGCGTTCTGCTATACTCGCACCGTTCCGAAGGATTGTCCCAAGGTCTTCGCCGAATAGGAGCGCCATGAAAGCATTTGCCCTGCTCGTCGCCGCATCGTTCGCCACGCTCGCCCTCGCCAAGGGGGATGGCGGGATGCTCACCGTCACCGTCACGAACCCGCTCGACGAGGCGCGCGCGGACGAGATCGTCGCCGTGCCGGATTGCCGGGGGGCGTGGCTGGTGCATGACGCGCAGGGGACGCTCCTGCCCTCGCAGACCACGCATGACGGCGCATTGCTCTTCCCCGCCACCGTGGCCGCCAAGGGCGCCGCCACCTACACGCTCACCCCCACGCGCGTCCCGATCACCTACCAGACCGTCGCCTGCGGGCGCGTCTATCCCGAGCGTGTGGACGACGTGGCCTGGGAGAACGACCGCGTGGCCTTCCGCGCCTATGGCCCCGCCCTCCAGAAGACGGGCGAGCGCGCTTTCGGCTTCGACGTCTGGTGCAAGCGCGCCACCGCGCTCCCCGTCGTCGAGAAGCGTTACTTCGACGAGCTCTCGCGCGGCATCACCTACCACCAAGACCACGGCAACGGCCTGGACTGCTACAAGGTGGGCCCCTCCCTCGGCGCCGGCACCCCCGCGCTCCTGCAAGACGGCGCCCTTCTCATGCCCTGGGCCTACCAAAAGGCGGAGATTCTCGACAACGGCCCCCTCCGCTTCACCGTCCGCCTCACCTACCCGCCCAAGACCGTCGGCGCCGCCAAGGACGTCGTGGAGGAGCGTCTGATCTCGCTGGACGCGGGCACCCACTTCAACAAGACCACCGTCGCCTACCGCAACCTCCCCGCCGAGACGCCGCTGGCCGTCGGCCTCGTCCTCCACGATGACGGCCCCACCCACGCCGAACCCGGCCTCATCGCCTACGCCGATCCCACCGACCGCCCCGGCAAGAACCTCGGCCCCATCTTCGTGGCCGCCCTCTTCCCCACCCCCGTGGGCGAGACCCGCACCCTCCCCATCCCCGCCGCCGACCGCAAGGCCGCCGGCGCCGACGCCCATCTCCTCGGCGTCACGCCCCTCGCCCCCGGCCAAGCCTTCACCTATTGGTGGGGCGCCGGCTGGGCCAAGGGCGACATCCCCGACTGGGCCGCCTGGCAGACCTGCGCGCAGACCGCGCTCCGCCGCCTCCGCGCCCCCCTCCAAGTCTCCGTCAAACGCTAAGGAATCCCGCCATGAAGCGTTCCCTCCTCCTCGCCCTCCTGCCCCTCGCACTCATCGGCCAGGCCGCAACCCCCGTCCCCGAAGGCTACACGCTCCTCTTTGCCGACGAGTTCGACAAGCCCGGCCTCCCCGACCCCGCCAAGTGGCGCTACGAGGAAGGCTGGGTCCGCAACCAAGAGGCCCAGTGGTACTCCAAGGCCGACCCCGCCAACACCTGGGTCACCAACGGCACCCTCCGCCTCACCGGCCTCAGACTCCCGAAACCCCGCCCCAACCCCTACGCCGAGAACTTCTCCATCCCCGCCGCCGACGTCAAGAACCCCCGCCCCTCCTTCTGGGGCGCCGAGCGCCCCGCCATCCTCTTCACCTCCGGCTCCATCGAGACGCGTGGCCTCTTCAGCTTCCAATACGGGCGCGTGGACGTCCGCGCCCGCCTTCCCCAAGGCCAAGGCGTCTGGCCCGCCATCTGGACGCTCGGCGTCAAAGGCCGCCACCCTGACTGCGGCGAGATCGACATCATGGAGTATGTCTGGTCCAGCCCGCAGACCGTCTGGTCCACCCTCCACTTCCCCGGTCGCGAGAAAATCCCCACCAGCCAGCGCTCCGGCGGCCACACCGGCCCCGACGTGCAGGACGGCCAGTTCCACCTCTACACCATGGAATGGGACGCCGAGCGGATGGTCTTCTCCTTCGACGGCAAGCCCTACTACACCTATCCCCTCGACCGCGCCAACCAACCCGACGGCTCCAACCCCTTCCGCCAGCCCCACTACCTCAAGCTCAACCTCGCCCTCGGCACCAAGCACAACTGGGGCGGCGACCTCGACCCCTCCATCCTCCCCCAGACCTTCGAGGTCGACTACGTCCGCGTCTACCGGAAGATCCGCGTCTACCGGAAGAAACCCTGAGCACCCCGCCCTCCCTCGGATCAGCCCCCGATCCACCTCGGCTCAGCCGCTAATCCACCGAGAGTCAGCCCCCGATCCACCTCGGCTCGGGGGCTGATCCTTTTTGGCCTCGCCGCCAGGGGCAGGGAGGCACCGGCGCACGGCGGTGGGGGTGAGGCCGCGCACTGTGGTATGCAGGGCACAGGGAAATCGGGCGGAAGGCCATGCACAGAGGCGAATGGTTTGGGATACTAAGGGCAACCACCCGAGGAGACCCCGCCATGACCACAGTCATCATGAAGACCAACAAGGGCGACATCACCTTGGCGCTCGACGAGTCCGCCGCGCCTGTTACCGTCGCCAACTTCCTGCGCTACGTCGACGAAGGCTTTTACAATGGCCTCATCTTCCACCGCGTCATCGCCGGCTTCATGATCCAAGGCGGCGGCTTCACGCCAGACATGACCCAGCGCGAGACCCACGAGCCCATCCGCAACGAGGCCGCCAACGGCCTCAAGAACGTGAAGTATGCCCTCGCCATGGCCCGCACCCCGGAGATCCACTCCGCCACCGCGCAATTCTTCATCAACACCGCCGACAACGACTTCCTCGACTTCCGCGCCCCCAACCCCTCCGCCTACGGCTACGCCGTCTTCGGGCGCGTGACCGCCGGCTTCGACACGGTGGACGCCATCGAGCAGGCCCCCACCGGGACGTATGGCTACTTCCAGGACGTGCCGCACACGCCCGTCGTCATCGAATCCGTCTCGCGGGCCTGACCATGAAAGCCGCCCCCCTTGCCATCCTCCTGCTCTTGGCCGGCTGCGCCGCCGTCGGCCCCGACTACGAGCACCCCACGGCGCCCCAGCCCACCGCCGAGCTCTTCGCCGGAGACGGCGTCGAGGCCGATTCCCTCGCCCTCTGGTGGCGAGACTTCCATGACCCCGTCCTCGCCGAGCTCATCGAGCAGGGGCTCAAAAACGCCCCGAGCGTCGAGGCCGCCATCGCGCGCCTCCGCGCCCAGCGCGCCACCCGCGAGGGCACCGAGGCCGGCTTCTATCCCCAATTCTCCGCCGACGGCTCCTACACCTGGGGCCGCGGCTGGGGCGCGGGCCGCCGAGATTGGGAGGATCAGATCGGCGCCTCCGCCAACGCCAGCTGGGAGATTGACGTCTTCGGCGGCGTCCGCCGCTCCGTCGAACAAGCCGCCGCGGAGGAGGCCCGCCTGGCCTACAACATCCAGGAAGTCCGCGTCTCACTCGCCGCCGAGATCGCCACCGCCTACGTCAACGTCCGCCGCTACGCCGCGCAGGTCGACATCGCCGAGGCCAACCTGGCCCTTCAGGAGCGCAACGCCGCCACCATCCGCGCCCGCTTCGAGGCCGGCGAGGTCGCCCGCTACGACCTCGTCGCCGCCGAGGCCCAGATGGCCGCCACCCGCGCCTCCATCCCCTCCCTCCGCCAAAACCTCCTGGCCTCCCAGCTGGAGCTTGACTGGCTCACCGGCAACGTCCCCTACGCCACGCAGCCCCGCCTCGCCGAGACCCTCGACAGCATGGCGCTCCCCGACCTCTCCCCCAAACTCCTCCCCAACGAGCTGCTCCGCCGCCGCGCCGACATCCGCATGGCCGAGGAGGACGTCCACGCCCAGACCGCCGCCATCGGCGTCGCCGAGGCCGAGCTCTACCCACGCTTCACCCTCGGCGGCACCCTTGGCCTCTCCTCCCCCGACCTCACCCCTTGGTCGGACTACTCCCAGACCGTCAGCCTCGGCCCCTCCGTCAGCTGGAACATCTTTGGCTTCGGCACCTGGCGCAAGCGCGTCGAGTCCGCCAAGGCCACCCTGGACGCCGTCCTCGCCGATTACCGCGACACCGTTCTCGACGCCTATCGCGAGGCCGAGACCGCCTGGGTCGCCTGCCAGCGCGAGGCCGAACGCACCGGCGACCTCCGCGCCGCCGAGCAGGCCAACGCCCTCGCCCTCGACATCGCCAACCAACGTTACGAGATCGGCACCATCTCCATCGACGACGTCCTCACCCGCCAATCCTCCCTCCTCTCCGCCCAGGAGAACATCGTCACCCACCGCGCCACCCTCTTCACCAACGCCATCACCCTCTACCGCGCCCTGGGCGGCGGTTGGTCGGACGAGCCCACCCCCGAGGACGACGCCCAGGATCTCACCCAGAACGCCCCCGCCGCCCCGTTGGGCTGACCAATGGAGGCGCACGGCGACCACGGTGGCATCGGGCGCGGTGTGCGACAGGATTTGCTATAGTGTGGGGAGATGTACCTTAAGGCACTCGAAATCCTCGGCTTCAAGAGCTTCGCGGAGCGTACTCGGCTCACCTTCGAGCCCGGGATGATTGCCATTGTCGGGCCGAACGGGTGCGGCAAGAGCAACGTCTCCGACGCCATCCGCTGGGTCTTGGGCGAGCAACGCCCCAGCGCGCTCCGCTGCGCCAAGATGCAGGACCTCATCTTCAACGGCACCGACGCGCGCAAGCCTCTGGGCATGGCCGAGGTCTCCCTCCTCTTCGCCGACTGCGAGGCCGCCCTCGGCACCGAGCACGCCGAGGTCTCCATCGCCCGCCGCGCCTACCGCGACGGCACGAACGCCTACTTCCTCAACAAGACGCCCTGCCGCCTCCGGGACATCCAGCGCCTCTTCATGGGCACCGGCGTGGGCACCGCCAGCTATTCCGTCATGGCGCAGGGGCAGATCGACGCCATCCTCTCCTCCCGCCCCGAGGATCGCCGCGCCGTCTTCGAGGAGGCCGCCGGCGTCACCAAGTTCCGCGCGGATCGCCGCGAAGCCCTCCGCAAGATCGCCCAGACCGAGGAGAACCTCGCCCGCGTGAACGACCTGCTCGCCGAGCTCCGCCGTCAGGCCGCCCAGCTCCGCCGTCAGGCCGAGCGCGCCGAGCGCGCGCGGAACCTCCGCGCCGAGATGCGCGGCATCGACCTCTGGCTGGCCAAGCGCACGGCCGCGGCCTTGGAGGAGGCCATCGCCGCCGAGGGCCTCCGCGTGGCGCAGGCCGGCAACCGCATCCTCGCCATCCAGGCCGAGGCCGAGGCAGGCGAGCGCGCCATCGCCTCCGCCAACGCCCGCATCCAGGCCAACGAAGAGACCATCGCCAAACTCTCCGAGGAGGCCGCCGCCTCCGCCGCCCGCCACTCCCACGCGCAGGAGAACATCCGCTCCAACCAGACCCGCGCCGCCGAACACCGCGCCTGGGCCGACGACCTGGCCAAGGAGATCGCCGCCGCGCGGGAACGTCTGGCCGCCGAGGAACAGGCGCAGGGCGACGCGCCCGACACCGAGGCCTTCGACGACGAGCAGGAGACCCTCCAAGGCTTGCTGGACGAGGCTCAGGATGCCTTCGACGCCCAGAAGGCCGCCCTCGACGCCGCCCGCGCCGAATTGCAGGAGGCCCGAGACGGGCTGGCCGACCTGGACCGCCGCCAAATGCGTTGGCAGCAGGCCTTGGCACAGGCCGACGCGGGACGCGAGGCGCGCCTCCTCCGTCGCGAACGGCTGGCCGCCGAGGCCGCCGAGGCCGAGCGCCTCCGCGCCGAGCGCGAGGCCGCCCAGACCGCCGCCCGCGAGACCGCCGAGGCCCACCGTCAGGAGGCCGAGGAGGCCCGCGAGACGCTCATCGCCCTTGACGAGGATCGCTCCTTCGCGGCGGATGACCTCGCCGCGGGGAAGGCGCGGCAGGAGGGGCGTCGGCGCGAGCGCGCCGCCATCGAGGCCCGCCGGGACGTCCTCGCCCGCCCCGTGCCCGGCGAACGCCCCGACGCAGGGCCGCGCCTGCTCGACCCCGCCGACCCCTTCGGCCTCGGCCCGGGAGAGGTGTTGGGGCCATTGGCGGAGGCGGTGGAGGCGCCGGAGGATTGCCGCCGCGCGGTGGAGGCGGCCTTGGCGCCGTGGGCGCGGGCCTGGGTGGTGCGGACGCCCGAGGCGGCGCGGAAGGTCTTGGAGGCGCTTCCGAGGCGTTGGCCGGAGGAATCCATCCAACTCTTGGTGGCGGAGCCGACGCGGCCCGCGCCGGAGGGATCCTTGGCGGCGCAGGTGCGGGCGCGGTCGGGCTTCGAGGGCTTGTTGGCGCGCCTCCTGGGCGGTTGGGAATGGGCAGAGGACGTGGCCTCCGCCCCGGTGGGCCGCGCGTGCGTCACGGCGGCGGGCGAATTGCTTTACCCCGAGGGTGGCGGGCTCCGCACGGCGGGCGAGGGAACAGACCCCTTGGCTCGGCGGTTGGCGTGCGACGGCCTGGAGGCTCGGTTGGCGGAGTTGGCCCGGGAGGAACAGGCGGAGGCCGCGGAGCTGGACGCGTTCGCCGCACGGATGGAGGCGCTGACGGCCAAGCAACGCGAGGCGCAGCGGCTCTTGGAACGCGCCCAACGCGAGGCGAACCAAGCCGAGGGCGCCCTTGCCGCCGCCGCGAAGGACGCCGCCGCCGCGAAGGCCCGCGGCGCGGAGCTGGCCACGCGTCTGGCGGAGGCGGAGGCCGAGGCCACCCGCGAGGACGCGGGGCGCGCCGAGGCCATCGCGGGGTTGGAGGGTCTCGCGGGGGAGCGGGCGCGCCTGACGGCGGCTTCGGGGACGGCGACGGCGCGGATGCCAAGCTTGGAGGCGGCGGTGGACGCGGCGTCGGCGCGATTGAGCGAGACCCGCTTCCGCATGGCCGGCTTCGCCCAACGGCGGGAGCACGCCTTGGCGCAGGTGCGGGAGCGGGAGGCCCGGATACGGGAGCTGCGCGAGACGATCGCCCGGCGCGAGGCGTCGATACGGTCGTGCGAGGAGAATGTGGCGCGGTTGGAGGCGGAGGCCGCGCGCATCGCGGATTCCTTGGAGGGGATGGCGGGAGAGACGCAGGGGCTGCAGGCGCGTATCGAGAAGGCGCGGGGCGACCGCACGGAGCTGACAGCCCTGCGCGAACGGCTCGAAGCCGCCAGCGCCTCCGCGCGCAAAACGTTGCAGGAGGCGCAAGAGGCAAAGGCGCAGGCCGAGGTGGCGATGGCCGAGGCGCGGGCGCGCCACCAAGCGTTGGAGGAACGGTTGGAACGGGAATACGGCGTGCGCCCCGGGACGCTTCGGGACGAGCCGTGCGCCGTCTGGCCGGAGGGCGAAGCCCCGGACGAGGGAACGTTGGAGACACGACTGACGGAGATCCGCGACGAGTTGGCGCGCATCGGTCCGGTGAACCTCCTGGCCATCGACGAGCACAAGGCGGTGGAGGAGCGCCGCGCCTTCTGCCAAGCCCAGGCCGACGACCTGGAGGCGGCGCGCGGGCAGCTGCTTGACCTCATCAAGACCATCAACGAGACCTCCGGCAAGCGGTTTCGGGAGACCTTCGCGCAGGCGGACGCCAACTTCCGTGCGATGTTCACCCGCCTCTTCGGCGGCGGCGAGGCAAGACTGACGTTGTTGGAGAACGCCGAGGATCCGTTAGAGTGCGGCATCGACATCATCGCGCGCCCACCCGGCAAACGCCCGCAGACCATCAGCCTACTCTCCGGGGGCGAGCGCACGATGACCGCCGTGGCGTTGCTTTTCGCCATCTTCCTCATCAAGCCCGCGCCCTTCTGTCTGCTGGATGAGCTGGACGCCGCGCTCGACGACAGCAACATCGGCCGCTTCGTCGACGCGCTCAAGGACTTCCTGGCCCACTCGCAATTCCTCATCATCACGCACAACCAGCACACCATCGCCGGATCGGACATCGTCTATGGCGTGACGATGCCCGAGAAGGGCGTCTCGCGCGTCCTCTCCATGCGTTTCTCGCGCCAACCCTAGGAGCCTGCCATGCCCGCGCTTATCGTGGAGTTTGACCCCCTCTTCCTCGGCGGATTCGCCCTCCCCGCCGAAGTGCTGAACGATCGGTTGACCAAGTATGGCCTGCCGGACGACGACCCTTACCGCTTCGTGCGGCACGTCTATGGGCGGCCCATCGGCGAGGCCTTGGCCGGATTGCTGCCGGCGAGCGTGGATCCCGCGCACGTGGAGCGGCGCTTGGCGGCCACTTACGCCGCGTTGCTCCAGCAGAACGCCCAGCAGGGGGTGGAGCCCATCCGCGCCTTCTTCCGCCCCTTCGCCCGGGCGGGGGTGCGCCTGGCCTTGGTGACGCGCCTGCGCCCGCAGGTGGTGGCGGAGTTGTTGGACGGACTGCCCGGCGAGCCGACGACGACGCTCGACCCGACGCCGTTGGCCGCGGGCCTCACGCCCGAGACGCTCCAGACGGCGTTGGTCATGCTCGGCCTGCCCGTGCGCCAATGCTTCGGTCTGCTGGCCTGCGGCGTGAGCGTCCGTGCCGCGGTCCGCGTGGGGCTTCGTGCCGCGGCCGTGCCCGACCCGATGGTCGCCTTCGAGGGGTGCACGGGGGCGGACTTCGTCGCCGACACTCTCACGCGCCACGTGGTCAGCAAGCTCCGAGCCCGCCTCCAACCCCAAGAGCCCCGCCCATGACCCCGCTCGCCATCCTCCTTTTCCTGGTCACGTTCGTCATCCTCTTGGCGCTCTCAGCCTATTTCTCGGGTTGCGAGACGGCGATGCTCTCCCTCTCCCCCTTGCAAATCCAACGGATTCGCGAACGCCGTCCGCGCGTGGGCGACCGTTTGGCCGCGATGCTCGCCCGTCCGGAGATCCTGCTCTCCACCTTGTTGGTGGGCAACACCTTCGTGAACGCGGCGTTGGCGAGCGTGGGCTTCGCCTTCGTGGTGCGGTGCGGATGGGTGCCCGACCGTTGGGAGGAGGCCGTCTCCATCGCCGCCGTGACGTTGCTGGTGCTGCTTTTCGGCGAGATCAGCCCCAAGCAGTTCGCCATCCGGCACGCGGAGACGTTGGCACCCTTCCTGGTGCGGACGCTGGATGTGGCGATTCCGTTGCTCTATCCCTTCTCTTGGTGCCTACAGAAACTGCTCAAGCCCTTCCGCAAGACCCTCACCCCCGAACGCCGCTCCGTCTCCGACGAAGAGCTCGTCAGCGTCGTCAACCTGGGCCAAGAACGCGGCGCCTTTGACCAAGAGGAAGGGGCGATGGTGCGCGGCATCCTTCGCCTCGACACGCTGACGGCCTCGGACGTGATGACCCCGCGCGTCGAGCTCTTTGGCATCGACCTGGAGGATCCGCCCGAACGACAGCTGCGCCTCATGCGTGCGGCGCCTTTCGTCTGGCTCCCGCTCTGGAAAGGCGGACCGGATGCCTTCGTGGATTTCGTGGATGTCTCGGCCTACCTGCTCGACCCCAAGCACGATTTGGAGGCCGCCCGGTGCCGATGCGACGTTGCCGTCCCCAAGAACATCGGCCTTGACGACCTCCTAATCCTCCTCTACCGACGCCATCTGCCGATGGTGCTGGTCACCGACGAATACGGCGGCACCGCCGGCATCGTCTCCCGGGGCGACATCCTGGAGTTGCTCTCCCTCGAAACGGAGGATGACGCGCACGCCTCCGACGAACCGCCCGACATCCGCGCCAACGGCCCCAACTGTTGGATCCTCGCAGGGGACACCGCCCTTGAGCAAGTCAACTACACCCTCGGCACCCACCTCCGCGCCGAGGATGCCGACCGCGTCTCCGGGTGGGTCATGTGCCACGCCGGCCGCATCCCCCGCGTGGGTGAGACCATTCAGGCCGACGGCTACCGCGTTACAGTCCAGAAGATGCGCCGCCGCCAGATTCTCACCGTCATGCTCGAAGACCTCGACCCCGAATCCCAGAACCGCGACCTCCCCCACCCGCCTTTCGCCGCGCGCGCCGAAGAGGAGGCCCTGCCATGACCGTCGAGCTTGCCGTCAAGATCGCCCTCATCCTGCTCTTCTTCGCGGGCAGTTGGTTCTTCTCCGGCTTCGAGAGTGGGATGGTCTCCCTCAACCGCCACCGCCTGATCCACCTCATCCGCCATGGCGATACCCGTGCGCGCCGTATCGCCGCCGTCCTGCGCGACACCCATCGGATGCTCGCCACCACCTTGGTGGGCAACAACATCTGCAACGTAACACTCTCCACCCTCGCCGCCGCGTTGGCCGTCTCCGCCGCCGCCGCGCTGGGCTTCGGCGGGCCGTTGGCGCAGACGCTCGCCACGCTTGCGGTCGCCTGCCTACTGCTCATCATCGGGGAATATCTGCCCAAACTCTGGTTCACGGCGCGGCCCATCGAGCGGTGCCGCCCCTTGGTGCCGCTGTTCCTCACCATCCGCGCGCTCCTCTGGCCGTTGGCCTCGCTCTGCATCTTCCTCACCCGCATGGTGGCCGGACGCGACAAGGCCAAACGCTCACCCTTTGTCTCGCGCGAGTCCCTCGCCTTCCTCATGCGCGACTCCGAGGCCAACGGCCAGATTTCCGCCTTCGAGCGTGCGATGGTCGGCCGAGTCTTGGAGCTTCAGCTCCGCCGTGCCAACCAAGTCATGACCCCGCTGCACAAAGTCGTCCGCGTCTCAGAGAACGACAGCCTGCCCGACGTCCTCCGAACCTTCCGCGAAAGCCGCCACCGGGTGTTGCCGCTCTTCTCCGCCGACGGCCGCCACTGCCTGGGGCTCCTCCATCTCTTCGATCTGCTCCGCGCACGCTCAAAGGATCCCGTGCCCTTCGACCTTCGCCGCACGCCCGTCTTCGTCCGCGGTAGCGTCCCCGCCGATGAGCTTCTCCCCTATATGCGCGTCCGCCGCACGAAGGTGCTCATCGTCACCGACGGCGAACGGCCCATCGGCCTCATCACGCAGGAAGATGTCCTCAACGCCATCCTCGACGACCGCGTCCTCCAAGCCTCCACCAACCGACGGTTGCGCCGGAAGCGCGGAAGTGCTATTTTATAAGCCCTTTAACCGTAACCAATCAAAAGGAAGTCCGAAACTTATGGCGAGCGATGACGCGATTGAGGTCAATGGCGTGGTGGTCAAAGTCCTCCCGGCCACCATGTACCGCGTGCGCCTGGAGAACGGCCACGAGGTCTTGGCCCACATCTCCGGCAAAATGAGGAAGTTCTTCATCAAGATTGCGACGGGCGACAAAGTCACCCTCGAAATCTCCCCCTACGATCTCACCAAGGGCCGCATCATCTACCGCCACAAGGTCTGACCTTGCGCCTCGCCCTTCTCGCCCTTCTTCTCCTGCCGGCGCTTTGTCTGCGGGCTGTGGATATTGCCGTCGTCCACCCCGTCCTCTCCGTCGCCCCCACTGAGCGTGCCTACGCCAAGGCCCTCGCCGGGCACGTTGCCCGTTGGTACGCGCAGGCCGGCGTGGAGGCCGATTTGGTGGCCGACGACGCACTCGGCACGCGCCCGCCCCACCGCCTTCTCATCCTCGTCGACTGCTACGACCCGCCCCCCGCGACGCTCGCGGCCCTCCGCCGCGCCCAGGACGCCGGCGCCCGGTTGGTAGTCTGCTACTCCGGCTCGGACGCGCTTGCGCGCCTCCTTGGCCTCCGAACGGTGGGGTATCGCCGCGAACCGGGCCGTTGCCGCGAGATGGCCTTCGGCCCCGGGCGCCCTGTCGGCGCGCCCACCCTCATCCGGCAGACCAGCGACAACCGTTTCGATGTCGCCCCGGCCTCTCCCGGTTCGGCCACGCCCATCGCGTGGTGGAGGGACGGGCTGGGGCGGCGTGTCTCAGCGGCTTGGTGGAGGTCGCCCGGCGGCCATCTCTGGATGACTCACGTGCTGACCGGCGACGGGGACGAAGCCGGCAAACGACGCCTCCTCCTCGCCATCGCCGCCGAGATCTTCCCCGACGTCTGGGCGCGCGCCGCCCGTGCCGCACTCGACGACGCCGAGGCCCCCCTCCGCGACGGCACGCTGGCCAACCGCCTTGGTCACGCCCCCGATGGCGCCGCCACCCTCGCCCTTCTCCGCGCACAGCGCGACGCCGCCCACGCCCTCATCCCACAGGACGCCGCCAAAGCCTACCAAGCCGCGCTCGACCTTCGGGCCCTCGTGGCCCGCGCCTACGCCCAAACCCTTCAGGCGCCGCTCGGCGAGGTACGTGCGGTCTGGGATCATTCCGGCCAGGGCCTATGGCCCGGGGACTGGGAGCGCACCGCCGCGTTGCTCGCCCGCTCCGGTGTCACTGACCTCTACGTGAACGTCGCCGGGGCAGCCTTCGCGCTCTACCCCTCACGCGTGCTGCAACAGAAGGGGACGCGCGATGAGCTTGCCGCCGCGATTGCCGCTGGTCGACGGCACGGCCTGCGCGTCCACGCCTGGATACTCGCCTTCTCCTGCGAGCGCGCGGCGAACCCTGCCGTGGTCGCCGGTTTCCGCAAGCGCGGTTGGACGCTCCAAGAGCCGGATGGCACGCCCCTCAATTGGCTGGACCCCACCCACCCCGCCGTCCGCGCGCACCTTTTGGAGGCCGTGCGGGAAATCGCGCGTCGGCGTCCGGACGGCATCCACCTCGACTTCATCCGCTTCCCCGGACTCCAACAGAGCCTCGGCCCAGGCACCCGCGCCCGCTTCGAGGCCGCCCGCGGCCCCGCGCCGGGCTGGCCCGCCTGCGTCACCGACCCCAAGGGGGCGTGTCGGGCGGACTTCCTGCGTTGGCGCGCCACGTGCGTAACCGACGCCGTCCAAGGCGTCCGCGCCTGGCTCCGCGCGAATGCCCCCGACATCGCCCTCTCCGCCGCCGTCTACGGCAAATATCCCGCGTGCGTGGACAGTGTTGGGCAGGACTGGCTGCTGTGGTTGCGCACAGGGCTCCTTGATGCCGCCTGCCCGATGAACTATACCGAAGACCCCGCCCGTCTGCGTGACTGGCTGGGCACCCAAACGGCCGACCCGCGCCTTGCCGCCCGTATCATCTGCGGCATTGGGGTGACCGCCGCGGAAAGTCGCCTCTCCCCCCTCGACACCCTCCGACAGATCGAGGCCGCCCGCGAGACCGGGTGCCGCGGATTCGCCCTTTTCGACCTCGACGAGGCCCTCCGTTCCGACATTCTTCCCCTTCTCAAACCCGCGTCGCAGCCATGAGCGCCTTATCCGAATCCCTTCCCGCCGTTCAGGCTTGGATCGCCACAGCCTTTCCGGAAGCCCAGATCCTCGCACACGATTCCGAGATGTGGGTTTGGCATCTTCCTCACCGAGAGACCGACTTCATGCTCATGCTGTCGGAAGACCCCGACATGCTCTCGCTGGCCATGCCCATGCATGTCCCGCCGCCGCGCTCGACGGAGGACTTCGGCAAGTTGCTCGACCTCTTGGAATACTTGCCGCCAGGGTTCGTCATCATCAACATCGGGATGGGGAAATCCATCGAGCTGGGGCTCTGCGCCAAGCTCGCCCTTTCCTCGTCCCTCACCCCGGCGGCGCTCGATCAGTTGTTAGCCAACCTCATCAAGACCTATCACGGCCTCGATGACTGAGCCGCCGATAGGCAAACGAAAAAAGCCCCGCCCAAGACACGCTTGTCTCGGGCGGGGCTTTTTTGTCATCTGTCCGTTGGCTCAAAGGCCGACGTCGGGGAAAGGCACCTCCAGGCCATCGGGCGCACCGACGCGAGGCATCTGGGCGTGACGCTCACGGAGAAGGCGGCCCATCTCACGGCGCAACGAGACCACGAGGTCAGGGCGTTCGGCGGCGAGGTTGCGCGCCTCGCCGATGTCATGGGCAAGGTCGTACAACTCAAACGTGCGGTCGCTGTGTTGGTAGATAAGCTTCCAGTCTCCCAACCGAATGGCGGAATAGAAGTGGTAGGCGCGGCCAGCGGGGCCTTCCTGCCAGTAGTTTGGGTAATGCCAGAGGAGCGGGCGGGCGGAACCGTCAGGGCGGACCGTGGCGCGTTGCCCAAGCAGAAGGGGCAGGAAGCTCTCGCCATCGAGGACTTGGCGCAAGGGGCCGTCGGCATGGACATCGGCGGGGGTCACGGCCAAGGCGGCAGGCTCGGGGATCGGAACGCCCGCGGCCTCAAGCAAGGTGGGATAGAAGTCCTCGATGATGACAGGCTCGTGGCAGACGGAACCGGGGCGGACACGTCCGGGCCAGGCGACGAGCAATGGCTCTCGGGTGCCCCCTTCGTAGCACGAACCCTTGCCGGCGCGGGCGGGGCCGTTGGCCTGAGCCATGCGTCCGGAGATGGCAAGGCCGCCATTGTCGGCCATGAAGATGACAAGGGTGTCCTCGGCAAGGCCCAACGCCTCAAGCTTGTCGAGCACCTTGCCCAACGAATCATCCATGCCTTTGAGGAGGGTGCCGTAGTTCCGCTCGGTGGCGTTCCAAGGGAGGCCATCCTTCGGATTGGGATTGCGGGCGTCCTTCTCGGGATTGGGGTCGGCGGAGCGCGTGCGGTCCCAGGCGCGGCCATTGTCGAGGGGGGAGTGGACGGCGTAATGGGCAAGATAGAGATAGAACGGCTTGCCGGCGGCCTTGGCGGCATCGATCTCGGCCAACGCCCGATCGGTCAGCGCGTCCGTCAGGAAGACATCGTCCTCGTAATAGTTGTTCTCATCAAGGCCGGGGGTGGAAAAGGGCGAGGCGCCCTTGTTGCCATAGCCGGAGGCTCCCCGATAGTTGGCGGGGCCACCCTTCTCACAGCCGGCGACATTCACGTCGAACCCGAAGGCCCTCGGGTCGGCGCCGGGCGAGGTGGGGGCGGCGTCGCGGAGGTAACACTTGCCCGCGCCACTGCCCCAATGCGCCTTGCCCACGTGGATGGTGCGGTAACCCGCGCGGCGCAGCAACTCGGGGAAGGGGAGCGCGCACGTGTAAGGCAACGCCATCCGATAGGCCAAAGCCCCCGCCTCTGCCCCAAAGGGCGGCTGGACATAACGCCCCGCCTCGTCCACCCGCCACGGCGGCTGGCAACGCCCCTCCCGTTCGGTGCCGGGCGGCTGAAGACCGTTTGCGGACCACCGGGGCGGGAAGAGGCCTTCGCCATGGGCGGCAAAGCGGTTCTGTTGGTCGACGCCGAGCGTCCAATCGGTAACGCGATGGCGGGCGGCGTTCATGCCGCTCATCAGCGAGCACCGCGAGGGCGAGCAGACGGCGCAGGCGTAGGCGTTGGTGAAGGTCATGCCGCGCCGGGCCAGACGCTCCATGTTCGGCGTGCGGGCCGCGGCGGCGTAACGGGCGTTGAGGGCGGAACGCACGGGCTTGCCATCCTGCCAGTAGAAGGGCACGGACGTGTCCTGCCAGCCCATGTCATCGACCATGAAAAGGACGATGTTTGGGCGGCGGGAAGGCGCCGCCCCGGCGCCCCACAGCGGGGTGACGGCCTGGACGCCAAGCCCGGCACCGACCAAACCAAGAAACGTTCGACGCGTCAGCCTCATAGGAACCTCACTATTCTCCCCTGCGACCGGCGCTCAACGCCGCGCCCGAGCCACAAGTCCGCCGGGAAGGGGGCGGAGCAGGCGGCGCATCTGCAACCCAATGGCCAAGGCCGAAACGGCGGGCAGGGGCAACCCCGCACGCTCGGCCAAGGTCTCCAAGGCAATCTCCTCGCCGGGGGCAAGCGCGCCCCACAGGCGGCGCTCATCCTCCGAAAGGCCGATTGGCTCCCCCTCACCCCCCGCGTCCGGGCGCCCCTCGCGCAGATCCAGTTCGCCGAAGTCCTCCAGGATGTCGGCAGGGCGCATGACCAGACGGGCTTCGCCATTGCGGATGAGCGTGTGGTTGCCGACGAAGGCCGGGCCGTCCACGCGCCCGGGAAGGGCATAGAGCGTGCGGCCGAAATCCTGCGCGAAGGAGGCGGTGATGAGCGTGCCGCTGCGCACACCGGCCTCGACGACGAGCGTGGCCTTGGCGAGGGCGGCGACAAGGCGGTTGCGCTGGGGGAAGGTCTTGGCGTCGCCATGCCGCCCAAAGGGATACTCGCTGACGACCAGCCCGCCGGAACGGGCGATCTCGCGCGCCAACGGTTTGTTGCCCTCGGGATAGACGCAATCGAGGGCGGTGCCGATGATGGCAAGGGTCTTGCCGGGGGCGTCGGCCCCGGCATCGAGCGCGCCTTGGTGGGCGGCGGCGTCCACCCCCTCGGCCAAGCCGCTGGTAACGTGGATGCCGGCCTCGGCCAATGCGAAGGCGAAACGCCGGGCCTGCTCGGTGGCGTAGACGGTGGGGCGGCGCGTGCCGACGATGGCCACCTGCGCCTGCGCCAGCCGCCTCGGCTCGCCCACGCAATACAGACAGAGCGGCGGCGAGGGGATGGCGCGGAGGCTCTCGGGGTAAAGCGCGTCCTCCCACGTGAGGATGCGGACATTGGCCGCCTCGGCGCGTGCCTCCTCGCGGGCGGCGAAGTCGGAGCGGAGGGCCGCCACGACCTCCTCGGCCAATGCGGGGCCGATGTCCTTGCACAGCTCGGCGATGGCGCCGGGCGAGGCGCGCGAAGCCTCCCCCAACGAACCAAAAGCGCGGATGAGCGACCGCACTTTGGCGGCGCCCACCCGCGGCACGCGGTTCAGCGCGATCAGCGCGGCACGTTCGGTAGTCTCGAAGACGGTGCTCCTTTGGCGTTTGGGCGGCGGGCGGCAAGGCGGCTTGGCAGAATGGCCTTGCGTCCCGCCAAGCCGCCGCCGCGCCTCCCTATCGCCCCTTACAGCGTCTGGCCGACGGTGATGCAGATGTTGCCGAAGATGTCCTCGGCGGAGCACCCGCGGGAGAGGTCGTTGATGGGCTTGGCGACGCCCTGGACGATGGGGCCGAGGGCGGTGGCCCCGGCAAGGCGCTGCACCAGCTTGTAGCAGATGTTGCCGGCCTGAAGATCGGGGAAGATGAGGACGTTCGCGTCGCCCTTGATGGCGCCGCCCGGGTTCTTCTGGAGGGCGACGGCGGGGACGATGGCGGCATCGGCCTGGATCTCGCCGTCGACCACCGCGTCAAGGCCGAGCTCCTCGAAGCGGGCCTTGGTGAGGCGGGCGGCCTCGGCCACCTTGTCGACCAGCTCATGCTTGGCCGAACCCTTGGAGGAGAAGGAGAGGAAGGCCACCTTGGGCTGCTTGCCGACGAGCGCGCGGAAGGTGCGGGCCGTGGCCAACGCGATGTCCACCATCTGCTCGGCGGTGGGGCAGGGATTGACGGCGCAGTCCGCGAAGCAGAGCACGTCGTCGCCGGCCTCGGTGGGCTGCTTGAGGCCCATGAGGAAGGTGGAGGAGGCCAGCTTGATGCCCGGCGCGGTGCCGACGCACTGGAAGGCCGCGCGGAGCATGTCGCCGGTGGAGGCGATGGAGCCGGCGACGAGGCCATCGGCCTTGCCCGTGGCAAGCATCATGGCGCCAAAGTAAATGCGCTTGTCAAGGAGGGCCTGGCGCGCCCCATCGGGGGTCATGCCCTTGGCCTTGCGCTTCTCATAGAAAGCGTTGGCGAGCTCGTCGAGCAGGTCGCCCTTGGTGTAATCGATGACCTGCGCCTCGGGGGCCAGCTTCATGCCGGCGGCGTTCTCGGAGAAGGCGATCTCCTCGGGCGTGCCCAGGACGATGATTTTGGCGGCGTTGGCCTGGATGGCGAGGTTGGCGGCCTTGATGACGCGCGGGTCCTGGCCCTCGGGCAACACGATGGAGCGCCCCGAGCCCTTGGCCTTGGCGCAAATCTGCTTCAGCAATTCCATGACTAATCTTCCTCTGCTATGGGATGAACGAAGACTTCGATAGTATAGCACACCCCTCGCCTTTTGGCGGAGACACTCACGCATTGTCAATGAAGTGAATCGTCCACAACGCCGACGCCTGCCGCAGCCTCTTCGCCCTCCGCGGCTAAGTCTCCCCGCCTCGGCGGCTGACCCATTGAGACTCAGCCGCTGATCCTCCTTGCGTCGGCGGCTGAGCCATCGAGGATCGGCGGCTGACGCTCGGGGAGATGGCGGCTGATCCGCTTTGGGCTAGCCGCCAAGCCTCCAAACCTCCAAGCTTCCAAACTTCCCTCTCACGCCTCCAAACTTCCCCGCCCTCGGCCACGATGGTGGTCGGCGGGATGAGGGAGAGAGGCGTCCGCCTCCTACAGTACGCAGGATTCACAGACATCCCCATCCTTGACCGTGTGGGAAATGGCTATGATAGGATTGAGGTAAATCGTGCTCACGCAGACGAAAGGAAGTGCGCAATGAGTGGTTCGCCGTCCCGCAGGGACTTTTTGAGATTAGGCGCGTTGGCCGGGGTGGTCGGCGCGGCGACGTTGGCGCGTGGCGCGGCGGCGCCGAAGGGCATGGCGTTGGCCAAGCGCGTGGTGCTTCTCTCGCTCGATGGCATCCGCACGGACGGTCTGCGCCAGGCGAGGACGCCGCGGTTGGACGCGCTCTTCGCGAAGGGGGTCTTCTCGAACAGCACGCGCGACGTGATGCCTTCGGTGACGCTTCCAAACTGGACGAGCCTGCTCACGGGGTGCGGCCCGGAGCAGCATGGCGTGAATGGCAACGGCTGGAACCGCTCGGCGCCCTCCCTGCCCAGCGTCGCCCGCGACGCGGAAGGCTACATCCCCTCCGTCTTCTCCGAGCTGAAGCGGCAGATCCCGGGGATGAAGACGGCCTTCTATTGGAACTGGCAACCGCTCATCAATCCCTACAATCCCGCCTCCTTCGACGAGGCCGCCTTCGAGGAGAACGATGGCTACGAGGGGAACTGCGCCAAGGCGCTCGCCTTCCTCAAGGCAAACCGCGAGTCGCCGACCCTTGTCTTCCTCTATGACGTACACACCGACCACGCCGGGCACAAGCACGCCTGGATGAGCCCGGAGTACATCACCGCCATCGAGGAATCGGACGCCGCCTTCGGCAAGGTGCTCGATGGCCTCGAAGCCGAGGGGATGCTCGCCGACACCCACTTCCTCTTCCTCACCGATCACGGCGGCAAGGGCTACAATCACGGCGGCGTGAGCCCCGAGGAGATGGTGGTGCCGTGGGGGATTGTCGGCCCAGGCATCCGCCAAGGGCATGACTTGGCCCTGAACGACACGGTGAACACGGCGCCGATCCTCCTGCGTCTCTTCGGCGCGGCGGAGACCCCCGCCCACTGGACGGGGCGCGTCCCTGAGGAGATTTTCGCCTGACGGCCTGGTCTAGCGGCTTGGGCCCTCTCCCGCCTTGCCGTGTGTCGGTCAGACCCGCTGGGCGGGGACGCCGAAGGCGGTGGCGGAGGCGTGGAGATTGCGGAGGAGGACGGAGCCCGCGCCGAGGGTGCACCCATCGCCGACGCGCTTGCCGGGCATGACCTTGGCGCCGGTGTGGAGGGTTACGCCGTGCCCAAGGGTGGCGTATCCGCCGACGAAGGCGTTGGTGTCCATGCGCAAAAAGTCGCCGGCGCAGACGTCATGGCCCAGGACGGCGCCGGTCTGCATGAAGAGGAACGCGCCGACCTTGGCGTCGGCCGCGACGTAGGCGAAGGGGGCAAGGACCGCGCCGGGGCCGATCTCGGCATGGAGCACCTTGGCCTGGGGATGGATGAGCGTGGCGAAGCTGCCGCCACGGGCGCGGAGACGCTCGACGCAGACGCGGCGCGCGGTGTTCTGGCCGATGGCGCAGAGGATGGGCACGTCAAGCGGGGCGGACTCCACGCCGCCGAGGATGGGGGCGTAGCCCGTCCGTCCGTCGAGCGCGGCGGGGTTGTCGTCAATGAAACCAAGGGGATGGAGGCCGGCCTCCCGTGCCCAGTGGAAGACTTCGCGGCCGAGGCCGCCTGCCCCAAGAATAAGAACATGACTGGTCATGGTTTGGCCTCCGGTTTGGCGTGGGTGTCGGGGAGAAGCTCGTGATAGGCCTGGTAGTGGCGTTTGACGGCGATGCCTTGGACGGCGTGCCCTGTCTCGATAAGCAGGTTGCCATAGGCCGGGATGAAGCGCTCCTTCTCGGCCTCGTCCGTGGCCTGGGCGGCGACTTGGCGGGCAAGGGCGAGGCCCTCCTTCTCACGTCCCTCTTGGCGGGCGATGGCGGTGGCGAGGGTCATGCGGATGCGCGGGGGAAGGTCGGACCAGGCCTTGTTCTCGGCGGACTCGCGGAGGGCGCGCGCGGCGTAACGCTCGGCCGTCTTGGGGTCTTTGGAGTCGAGATGGAACTCAGCCAGCCAGAGCAGGACGATCGGATTGTCGGGGGCGAGGCTCTCGGCGAGGCGGAGGAAGGGGTCGGCCCGCCCCGGTTGGCCGGTGGCGCGGGCGATCTCGGCGGCCTCGAAGACCTCGTTGACGGAGGGCTTGGCGAGGGCGAAGGCCGAGGCGTAGGCGCGGAGGGCGTTCTCGTGGTCGGCGAGCTTCTCAAAGGCCCGCGCGGAGGCCATCTCACGATCGGCGAGGCCACGGAGCACGGGGTCGGTGGGGTTGATCTCGGAGGCCTCGACGTACTTGCCCTGAAGGACGAGGCGGCGGCCTTGGCGGAGGGTGGTGAGGACGTCTCGGAAGGCGGATTCGGCCTCCTTGGGGAAGGAGACCCACGGCATCTCGGCGTCGTAGAGCGGGGCGAAGGGGGCGATAAGGCGTTGGGCGCCCTGCCCATCGAAGAGGAGTCGGCGGGCGGCGTTGGCGGAACGGCGGGGGACGCGAGGCGGAATCGGTTCGGCAAGGGCGGCCTCAAGGGTCTTGGCGTCGGCGACCATGCAGCAGGGCAACAGGAAGATGGGCATGTCAAGCCGGGCACGCCCGAGGGCTGGCCAGACGGTGTCGCGGCTGCGCATGGCGTCCATCTCGTTGAGGTCGGCGGTGATGGGCTGGCGGGAGGCGACGAGCTGCCAGCGGTTGAGGCCGGTCATCCAGAGCTGGGTGTGAGGGAAGTGGCGCAGGAGGGCGCCGACACGCTGCATGACCATGCGGGCGTCGAGGGCCCGGGCGTCGAGATCGTAGACGAGAATGCCGCCTTCGGTGAGGTTGGAGAGTGCGGCGGAGAGTGCGGCGGAGCCGAAGTAATCGCGCTCCTGCGGGAGCCAGGCGGGGGGAAGCTCGACCCAAATGGCGTCGTAGAGCCCCTTGAGCCGGCCGGACTCATAGGAGGGGAAGAGGGGCGCGCCGACGATGGGGCGCGCGGCGATGCGGGCATTGGGAGACGGCTTGAGCATCAACGGGATGAACTGCGAGGCGGCGAGGGCGGACTCATCGAAGCCCGCGGTGCGGACAAGGCGGCCATCCAGGAGCGTGACGCCCTCGGTGCCACGGCCGGTGTAGATGCTGTCGCGCGCGGCGATGGGGGCGAAGGGATTGACGTCGCGCAGGGGCTCGGCGGGGGAGAAGCCGAAAGTCCAGAGGAGCCACGCGTAGGCCAGGCAGAGGAGGGCGAGGGAACCGGTCAGGAGGCGCGTCCAAAGGCGGTCGCAGGCGGCGACGAGCCAGACACCGGCGGCGACAAGCAGGAGGGCGACGGCCCCCTCCCAGAGCGGGAAGGTAGGAACGCGCCCCACGAAAATGCGCGCGAGGATAAGGCCGACGCAGACGCCGACGAAGACCGTGAAGCGGCCACGGGGGGCGACCGCGTTGCCGCGCACCCAAAGCAACGGCAGAAGAACGGCGAGGGGCGCGAACCAAAGGGCGGCCTGCCCCCAGACAAAGCCCCGCCACGCCTCATAGGTCAGCCCAATGCGCAGCGAGAGGAAGCTCCAGTCATGGACGAGACGGGACTCCCCGAGGAAGACGAAGGCGGCGACGAGGGCGACCGCCAGCGCGGCGACGCCAAGAAGGCGCGGGCCAACGCGATGCTCGGCCCACCGGCGAATCCCCCACCCCACCAGCCACCCAACGGCCAACGCGGGGAGCAGGATGGGCCAAAGCGCGAAGCCGCCCGTCCAAAGGGCGTAGACGCGGTCGGCGGCGAAGGCAAGGAAAGCGCCTGCGAGGGTGTAAAGGAAAAGCGCGGAGAGGAGGAGGGCGTGTCGCATGGCGGGAACCTTCTGTCAGGAGACGTAACGGCGGCGGTTGCGTTTGGGGTCGGCGTAGATGTTGTCGTTGCGCAGGTCGTAGCCCACGGCGTTGCGGCCCCAGAGGGCCTCGATGGCGGCAAGGCAATCCGGGGAGGGATCGACGCCCCAGGCGGCGTCCGGCTCGATGGTCGCCTTCCGTCCGCCGGGGAGATCCAAGGCGAGGGAGACGGGGTAACCGCCGGGGTGGGCGGCAAGCAGATCGCGAAGGCGGTTCAGCCGCTCCGCGGAGGGCTTGTCGTTGTCGACGCGGCAATGGATGCGCAGGCTCTTGGCGAAGAGGGCCGGGGCCTCGGCGAGGGGATGGATCTCGGCGGCGAAGATGACGGGGTCGCGCCCCTCCTCGAACTTGGCCTCGCCGCAGACAAGGACGGGCGCGTCGGCGATGAGGGCATCCTTGTTGCGCTCGTAGGCGTCGTTGAAGGCCAGGGCCTTGACGGTGCCGGTGCCGTCCTCGATGGTCAGCTCGGCCCAAGGGCGCTTGGAGGTCTTGGAGAGGGCGACGCGGACGTTGGCAAGGATGCCGGCGACGCGGACGGCGTCGCGCGTGTGCTTGGTGCGGGGGAAGGCCTCGGCGGACACGGTGCGGAAGGAACGGACGAGCGCGCGGTAACGATCGACGGGATGCCCGGTGAGATAGACGCCCAGGAGATCGCGTTCGTCCTGGAGGCGCTCCTTCTCGGGGCGGTCGGGGGCGTCCGGCAGCTCCTCGCCGAAGGCCTCCGTGGTGGCGTCGCCGCCCATGAGGTCGAAGAGGGAACCTTGGCCAGAGGCCCCGTCGCGGTCGGCCTCGGCGACGCGGGAGAAGGCGAAGTCGATGCCGGCGAGGAGACGGCCTTGGTTGGCGTCCAGCCCAACCATCGCGCCACTGCGGACAAGCGCCTCGACGGTTCGCTTGGAGACGAGCAGTTTGCCGTCGTTGGCGGCCTTGGCGGCGGCGCCGCAGAGGCGTTTGCAGAAATCCACGAGCCCTTTGTAGGGGCCGTTCGCGAGACGCTCGGAAACGATGAGGTCGCCGGCGGCCTCGCCGACGTTGCGGATGGCGCCAAGGCCGAAACGCACGGCATCCTTGCCCTCGGGCGCGAAATGGCAACGCGAGCAGTTGACGTCCGGCGGGAGCACCTTCAGGCCCATGTCGGCGGCGGCGGCGACGAGCGCGGGCATCTTGTCGAAGTTCCCGATTTCGGAGGAGATCTGGGCGCACATGAAGTCCGCCGGGTAGTGCGCCTTGAGGTAACCGGTCTGATAGGCGATGTAGGCGTAGCAGACGGAGTGCGACTTGTTGAAGGCATACGAGGCGAAGGCCGTCCAGTCCCCCCAGATCTTCTCGGCGCGCTTACGGGCATCGGCCTCGCCTTGGCAGGCTTTGAGATACTCGGGGTTCCTGAGGCAACCATCGATGAACTTGACGCGCAGCTTCTCCATCGTCTCCAACTGCTTCTTGCCCATCGCCTTGCGAAGCGTGTCGGACTCGCCGCGGGTGAATCCGGCCAGCAGGCGGGAGAGGAGCATGACCTGCTCTTGGTAGACGGTGACGCCATAGGTGTCCTTGAGGTACTGCTCCATCAGGGGATGGTCGTAGGCCACCTTCTCCTCGCCGTGCTTGCGGCGGATGAAGGAGGGGATGTACTCCATCGGCCCGGGGCGGTAGAGGGCGTTCATGGCCACCAGGTCCTCGAAGCGGTTGGGGCGGAGGGAACGCAGGTGGGCCTTCATGCCATCGGATTCGAACTGGAAGAGACCGTCGGTCTCGCCGCGGGAGAAGAGGGCGAAGGTCTCCGCGTCGTCGATGGGGATGGCGTCCATGTCCACCTCCAGCCCGTGGGACTCCTTGATGGACTCCAGGCACGCCTTGAGCACCGAGAGTGTCTTGAGGCCGAGGAAGTCCATCTTCAGCAAGCCGATGGGCTCGACGAAGTGACCGTCGTACTGCGTCGTCATCAGGCTCTCGCCCGCGGTCGGCGCGATGGGGATGGTCTCCATCAGCGGGTCGCGACTGATGATGATGCCGCAGGCATGGACACCGACGTTGCGCGTGGTGCCCTCCAAGCGGATTGCCAGCTCAAGGATCCGCCGTTTCAGCGGGTCATCGCCGTCAAGCGTCTCCGCCAGCTTGGGGTTCGCCTTGAGCGCCTTGGCGAAGGTGATCTTCGGAGCATCCGGCACCAACGCCGCCAAGGCGTTCGCGTCGGCGAGCGGATAATCCAGCACGCGGCAGACATCCTTGATCGCGCTCTTGGGCGCCATGATGCCGAAGGTGGCGATGTGCCCCACATGGTCCGCGCCATACTTCTCCGTCACCCACTCCAACACCTTCCCGCGCCCGTTGTCGTCGAAGTCCACGTCGATATCCGGCATGGAGATACGGTCCGGGTTCAGGAAACGCTCGAAGAGAAGGTCGTAACGGATGGGGTCGATGTCGGTGATTTTGAGGCAATAGGCCACCGCGCTCCCCGCCGCGCTGCCGCGCCCCGGCCCCACGAGCACCCCCATCCCACGCGCCGCGGCGATGTAGTCCTGCACGATCAGGAAGTACCCGGGGAAGCCCATCTGCTTGATGGTGTTCAGCTCGAAGGCGATGCGCTCCCGGATCTCGTCCGTCAAAGCCTCCCCCGGCCACCGTTTCGCCGCGCCCTCCCACGTCAGGTGCGCCAGATAATCGCTCTCCAACTTGATGCGCAGCACCTTGTCGTAGCCGTCGAACTTATCGTACCGCTCGAACTCCTCCCGCAACGCCGCCTCCGGGAAACGCTCCGCGTAGGCCGCCTCCGTGCCGAACGCCTCGGGAATCGGGAACTTCGGCATGATGGGATCGGAGTTCAGCGCGTACTCCTCCACCTTCGCCGCCACCTCCGTCGTCGTGTGGATCGCCTCCAAGCACTCCTCCGGCAACGCCGCACGCATCTCATCGTAACTCTTCAGCCACTCCTGCTGCGTGTAGCGCAACCGCTTCTCGTCGGACAACTTCTTCCCCGTGCTCACGCACAGCAGCACATCATGCGCCTCCCCGTCGTCCCGGTTCAGGAAGTGGACGTCGTTCGTGGCGATGACCTTGATGCCCAGCTTCCGCCCCAACGCCAGGCTCCCCCTGAGCACCGCCAACTGCCGCTCGTAAAGCTCCTTGCGCTCATCCTCCCCGAAGCCCCGCACCTCCGACTTGTGCAGCATCACCTCCAGGTAATAATCCTCCCCGAACAGCCCCTGATACCACCGCGCCTCCGCCTCCGCATCCTCCACGCGCCCCTCCGCCAACAGCTGCGGCACGATCCCCGCCACGCACGCCGACGAGCAAATCAACCCCTCGTGATACCGCTCCAACAGCTCCCGGTCGATCCTCGGCCGCCCATAAAACCCCTCGATGTGCGCCAGCGAGATTAGCCGCAACAGATTGTGGTAGCCCGTCAGATTCTTCGCCAACAGGATCAGATGGTTCCCGCTCCGCTCCGTCCGATCCCGCCGCCCCAAGCGCGCCACATACGCCTCGCACCCCAGGATTGGCTTCACCCCCTCCTTCCGACACGCGTCATAGAAGGCCTTCAACCCATAAAGCACGCCATGATCCGTGATCGCGCACGCCCCCATCCCCAACGCCTTCACCCGCTTCACCAACGCCGGCACCTGACACGCGCCATCCAGCAACGAATAGCTCGTATGCACGTGCAGGTGCACAAACGGCACCGCCTGCTCCTCGGTCTTCTCGCTCATGCCGCTATTATAACAGAACGCCGCGGAGGGGAAGTTTGAAGGCCGACGAAGCCTCCCTCCGCGCCCCGTCCACTACTGCCACCCCTACCATGCCTGGGAGAAAGGTTCCGTCGAGCGCCACAACCGCCTCCTGCGCACCTATCACCCCAAACCCACCGACTTCTCCAAGCTGAGCCCCCGCGCGCTCAGACAGACCCACCACCTCTTCGTCCACTACCCCCGCTCCCCCCGAAAGGCCCCCTGACCCATGCGCATCCTACAGGCCATCCCCCTCCCCCTGCGCAATTCTATTGACATTCTACAGATTTGGCAAAGAAGGTGCGTGCGGTGGCCCGCCCGAGGAGGATCGGCGGCTGACCCGAGGTGGATCGGCCGCTGAGTCGAGGTGGAACAGCCGCTGAGCCGAGGTGGATCAGCGGCTGAGCCGAAGTGGGCGAGCCGTCAATTTCGGGTAGGAGAGGAAGCGGAGGCGATGAGTTCGCCGGGAGGGATGCCATAGCGACGGCGGAAACGGCGAGCGAAGTAGCAGGGATCCCGGAAGCCGGCGTCGAGTGCGGCGGCCTTGACGGTGTCGCAGAGACCGGCGAGGATGAGGCGTTTGGCGCGTTCCAGGCGGCAGAGCTCCACGTAGGCCATCGGCGGCATACCGAAGACGGCGCGGAAGCGGTGGGCGAAACGGGAGGGCGAGACGTGGAAATGGGCGGCGAGGGAGGCGACGGTGAGGGGGCGGTCGCACTGTCGGGCCAGGAGGGCGCGGATCTCCCGCGCGAAGGCGTCCTCCCGGCCGTTGCCGGCCTCGGCGGCCTCGTGGGCGCAGAGGAGAAGGGCGCGCTCCAGAAGGTTCATGGCCAGGGCGTCTCCGAAGGCGGTGTCCTGCGCGGCTTGGCTGACGCATTCGAGGAGGGCCTGGCGGATGCGGCGGCGGGTGGGTGTCGCGGCGGGACGCAGGTCAAGGAGGCGGAAGGCGTGGCCGGGGGCGAGGGGGAGGTCGAGGAGGGCACGGCGGTGCCAGTCCTCGGGAGGGAAGAAGTGGATCCAGAGGAAGACCCACGACTCGCCGGGCCAGGCGCGGTAGCCTTGGGTGACGCCAGGGGGGAAGAGGGCCACGTGGTCCGGCACCAGGCGGAAGGCGTTGCCGCCGGAATGGATGCGCCCGACGCCGCGCAGGGAGACGAGCACGAGCCAGTCGTCGCGCCCCTCGGGGCGTTCCACGAAGTAGCGATGGCCGGCGGGAACGACGTAATGCCCGCCAATAATCTGGGGGAAGACGGTGCGGGCGCTTTGGATCACGACTGCCATAACGCATTCAGTATAGCGGTTGCGTGGGGGGCTCGCGGCGCGAAAATGGGGGAATCGGCGGGGGGAGACTGGCGTATGCGGCAGGATTGTCCCTGCATACAGCAGTTTTGTCCATAAGCCGGGAGGAAGGACAAGGGTGCGTAGGCGTGTTATACTGATGATGTTCGCGGGGCGTCCCGCAGGAGTTCAACGCTGGAGGTGTCCATGAAGTGTTCATTGCTGTCTTTGTTGACCTTAGGGTTGGTCGGGGGTGCCCTCGCCCAGGATTACGGGCCGGACGCCTACAAAGGCCTCCCGGACTGGGAGAACCCTTACGTCACGCAGATCGACCGCCTGCCGTCGCGCGCCGTGCTGACGCCCTTCGACACGGCGGAGGCGGCGCTCCGCAACGCGGCCTTGGAGATCGGGCGCGAGGCCTCGCCCTACGTCCGCCTACTCGACGGCACGTGGAAGTTCGGATGGGCCAAGCGTCCGGAAGAGCGCGCGAAGGACTTCTGGCGGCCGGAGTTCGACGTCTCAGGCTGGGCGGACATCGCGGTGCCGGGATGTTGGCAGTTGCAGGGGGCTTACGACCCGCCCATCTACACCAACGTGCGCTACCCGCACGTGCGCAAGCCGCCCTACATCATGGCGGACCCGCCCAAGGACTTCACCGCGTTCGTCTATCGCAACCCCGTGGGCAGCTATCGGCGGGACTTCGAGATCCCGGCAGGCTGGGCGGGGCGGCGCATCGTGCTGCACTTCGACGGCGTGGGCTCGGCGGCCTATGTGTGGGTGAACGGCACGCGCGTGGGCTACACGGAGGACTCGAAGCTGCCGGCGGAGTTCGACGTCACGGCGGCGGTGCGCCCCGGCAGGAACGTGCTGGCGGTGGAGGTCTACCGTTGGTGCGACGGCTCCTACCTGGAGGATCAGGACTTCTGGCGCATGAGCGGCATCCACCGCCCCGTCTGGCTCGTGGCCGAGCAGCCCGAGGGCCTGCGTGATTACGTGGCCTCCACCACCCTCGCCGGCGCGGATGGCACGCTGACGGTGAACCACACGGTCGCCGGCGACGCCACGGTGGCGATGAGCCTCTATGACGGCGACACGAAGGTGGGCGACCTGAAGGAGGGCGCGATCACCGTCAAAGGCGTGAAGCCGTGGAGCGCCGAGACGCCGAACCTCTACACCTTGCTCTTCGCCGTCACCGCGGACGGCAGGACGGAGTACGTCGCCCGGCCCGTCGGCTTCCGCACCGTCGCCATCAAGGACGGCATTCTGACGGTGAACGGCAAGCGCGTCCTGCTCAAGGGCGTCAACCGCCACGAGGTGGAGCCGGACGTGGGCTACGCCGTCACTCGCGAGGACATGGTCGCCGACATCCGCGAGATGAAGGCGATGAACGTGAACGCCGTGCGCACCAGCCACTACCCCAACGCCACCGATTGGTATGACCTCTGCGACAAGTATGGCCTCTACGTCGTGGACGAGGCGAACGTCGAGGCCCATGGCGCCGACGGCGCCGACTCGCCTGCCTATCGCCCCGACTACCAGAGCGCCATCCTGGAGCGCAACGAGCGCATGATCCTGCGCGACCGCAACCACCCCTCCGTCCTCATCTGGTCACTGGGCAACGAGACCGGCTGGGGCAAGGAGTGCGTGAACTTCGGCCTCGCCTACGCCAACAACAAACGCCTCGACCCCACCCGCCCCGTGCAGTACGAGCGGACGGGCGACCACTTCACCGACATCATCTGCCCCATGTACGCCTGGCCGCACAGTCAGGAGGCCTACGCCAAGAAGAATCCCAAGAAGCCTTACATCCTCTGCGAGTACGCCCACGCGATGGGCAACTCCACCGGCGACCTCAAAGCCTACTGGGACAACGTCCGCAAGTATCCCCACCTCCAGGGCGGCTTTATCTGGGACTGGCGCGACCAGGCGCAGTGGAAGGCCCGCCCTGACGGCAAAGGGCGCTTCCTCGCCTACGGCGGCGACTACGGCGACAAGCCCAACGACGACAACTTCTGCTGCAACGGTCTCCTCGCCGCAGACCGCCAGTGGCACCCCGGCGCCTACGACGTCCGCACCGTCTACCAGAATCTCCACTTCTCCGCCTTCGATTGGGCCAAGGGCACCGTCCGGATCGCCAGCGAGTTCGCCTTCCGCGACACCGCCGCCATGACCGGCGCCTGGGAGCTCGTCGGCCCGCACGGCACGCTCGCCAAGGGCGCGCTCGCCCCCGGCGCCATCGCCCCCGGCGCCTCCGCCACCGTCGCCCTCCAGGGTTGGGACGCCACGAAGGCCGATGGCCCCGGCGAACGCTTCGTCACGCTGCGCCTCTTCGACACGCCTGCGCCCGTCGAGAAGCCCGTCCAGGTGGCCGACGCGCAGTTCGCCAAGGCCCAGCCCCAGGCGCTCCCCATCATGACCGACCGGATGCTCCGCCGCTGGCAGATCGCCGAGGCCGAGGGCGCCGTCACCCTCACCGCCGCCGGCACGACGGCCACCTTCGACCGCGCCAGCGGCCTGCTCACCGCCCTCGCCTTCGGCGGCAAGCCCGTCATCGTCCAACCCCTGCGCCCCAACTTCTGGCGCCCGCCCACGGACAACGACCGCGGCTTCAACATGGCCAAGCGCATGGGCGTCTGGCGCGACGCCGGCCGCGACGCCAAGTGCGTCGCCTTCGAGGCCAAGGCCGAGCCCAGCGGCGCCGCCACCGTCGCCACCGCCTTCGAGCTCCCCGCCAAGGCCAAGGACGGCACGCCCTCCACCGTGAAGCTGACCTACACCTTCGCCACGAACGGCCTCATCACCCTGGACTTCGCCTTCGAGGCCGCCAAAGGCCTCCCCGACATCCCGCGCATCGGCGTAACCTTCGGCGTGCCCAAGGCCATGGAGGCGGTGGAGTGGTTCGGCCGCGGCCCCCACGAGAACATGCCCGACCGCCAGGAGAGCGCCTACGTCGGCCTCTACGCGATGGATCTCGCCGCCCTCAACGCCTCCCACTACGTCCAGAACACCGAGCTCGGCTACCGCACCGACGTCCGCCGCGTGGCCATCTCCGGCGGCGGCGCCCGGCTGGCCGTCCACGGCGACCCGCTCATCTGCTTCAATGTCTGGCCGTGGACCGCGGAGACGCTCTGTGACGACGCCAAGCCCCACCCCTACCAATGGGCCGAGGCGCCGCACAACACCGTGAACATCGACCTGACGCAGTTCGGCGCCGGCGGCGTGAACTCCTGGGGCGCCCAGCCCTTCGACGACGCCCGCCCCAAGTCCGGCCGCGCCTATGCCTACCGCTTCACCCTCAGCCCCCGCTAAGAGCCCCCCATGCGCCTCTTGCCCACCCTGCTCTGCGCCGCCGCGCTGACCCTCTCCGCCCCCGCCGAGACCTTCTCGGTGGGCAAGGGGGCCTTCCTGCTTAACGGCGAGCCCTTCATCGTCAAGGCCGCCGAGGTCCACTACCCACGCATCCCCGAGCCCTACTGGGAGCACCGCATCCGGATGTGCAAGGCCCTGGGCATGAACACGCTCTGCCTCTACGTCTTCTGGAACTTCCACGAGCGCGAGCCGGGGGTCTTCGACTTCTCGGGCAACGCGGACGTCGCCAAGTTCTGCCGCCTGGCGCAGAAGCACGGCCTCTACGTCATCGTCCGCCCCGGCCCCTATGTCTGCGCCGAGTGGGAGATGGGCGGCCTGCCCTGGTGGCTCCTCCAAAAGGAGGACATCCGCCTGCGCACCAACGACCCACACTATCTTGCGTGCGTCGGCCGCTTCCTCAAGCGCCTCGGCCAGGAGCTCGCCCCCCTCCAGCTCGCCCGCGGCGGCAACATCATCATGGTGCAGGTGGAGAACGAGTACGGCGCCTACGCCACCGACAAGACCCACGTCGCCAACATCCGCGACCTCGTCCGCGCCGCAGGCTTCACCGACGTCCCCCTCTTCCAGTGCGACTGGAGCAGCACCTTCCAGCGCAACGGCCTCGACGACCTCCTCTGGACGATCAACTTCGGCACCGGCGCGGACATCGAGGCGCAGTTCCGCCCCCTCAAGGCCGCCCGCCCCGACAGCCCCCTCATGTGCAGCGAGTTCTGGAGCGGCTGGTTCGACCACTGGGGCCGCCGCCACGAGACCCGCGACGCCGACGCCATGGTCCGCGGCATCCGCGACATGCTCGACCGCGGCATCTCCTTCTCCCTCTACATGACCCACGGCGGCACCACCTTCGGTTGGTGGGGCGGCGCCAACAACCCCGCCTACTCCGCCATGTGCTCCTCCTACGACTACGACGCGCCCATCAGCGAGGCCGGCCACGTCACCCCCAAGTTCCACAAACTCCGCGCCCTTCTTCAGCAGCACGCCACCGCCCCCCTCCCCGAGCCGCCCGCCCCGCCGCCCGTCATCACCGTGCCCCCCTTCGCCCTCGACCGCGCCGTCTCCCTCTTCGACACGCTCCCCGCGCCCAAGCCCACCGAGACCATCCGCCCGATGGAGGCCTTCAACCAAGGCTGGGGCACCATCCTCTACGCCACCCAACTCCCCCGCGCCGCCAAAAAGGGCGAGACCCTCGCCATCGACGAGGTGCACGACTGGGCCCAGGTCTTCGCCGACGGCAAACTCCTCGCCCGCCTCGACCGCCGCAAGAAGGAGTTCGCCTTCGCCCTCCCCGCCGACCTCCCCGCCGGCACGAAACTCGACATCCTCGTCGAGGCGATGGGCCGCGTGAACTTCGGCTCCTCCATCCACGACCGCAAGGGCATCACCAAGCAGGTCCGGCTCGGGGACGACGTCCTCACCAGTTGGCAGGTCTTCAACCTCCCCCCCGAACACGCCTTCGCCGCCGCCAAGGCCGCCAAGCCCGGCGCCCACCCCTCCGGCCCCGCCTACTGGGTCGGCGCCTTCGACCTCGCCGCCGCGGGCGACACCTTCCTCGACCTCCGCGACTGGGGCAAGGGCATGGTCTGGGTCAACGGCCACCCCCTCGGCCGCTTCTGGGAGATCGGCCCCCAGCAAACCCTCTACCTCCCCGGCTGCTGGCTCCGCGAAGGCCGCAACGAGGTCATCGTCCTCGACCTCAAGGGCCCCCGCTCCCCCACCCTCCAAGGCCTCGGCCAACCCATCCTCGACCAGCTCCGCGGCAACCTCTCCGACACCCACCGCAAACCCGGCCAAGCCCTCGACCTCTCCGGCGAGCGCCCCATCGCCGAGGCCGACCTCCGGGCCGGTGGCGGCTGGCAGACCCTCACCTTCCCCACCCCCGCCTCCGGTCGCTACCTCTGCCTTGAGATCCGCGCCACCCAGGCCCCCGGCCCCGCAGCCATCGCCGAGCTCGACCTCCTCGACCCCGACGGCAAGCCCCTCCCCCGCGAGGACTGGCGCGCCCTCTATGCCGATTCCGAGGAGACCCGATCCGCCAACGCCACCGCCGACAAAGTCTACGACCTCCAGGAATCCACCTTCTGGCAGACCACCCCCGAGGCCAAACCGCCCCACGCCCTCGTCATCGACCTCGGCGCCGAACGCCGCGCCACCGGCCTCTGCCTCCTCCCCCGCGCCGAGAAGGGCGCCCCCGGCCAACCCAAGACCCTCCGCGTCTACCTCAAAGACTCCCCCTTCCGACTCTGACCCCCACCCCAAGCCCCGGCCATCCGCCGGGGCTTTTTTTTGGATCAGCCGCTGACTCCCCTCGGATCAGCCGCTGACTCCCCGTGGATTAGCCGCTGACTCTCCGTGGATCAGCCGCTGACTCTCCGTGGATCAGCCGCTGACACTCATCGGATCAGCCGCCGATCCGGGGGCCGCCTTGGAGGGGGATGTGTTGGGCGGCGAGTTGGCGTTCGGCGATTTGGATGATGTCGGGGTGTTGGGAGGCGAGGTCGTTGCGCTCGCCAGGGTCGGTGGGGAGGTGATAGAGGCGAAGGGGGGATTTGGGGGACAGGCGAAGCACCTTCCAAGGGCCGAGGCGAAGGGCTTGGGCGCCGCGGTACTCCCAGTAGAGCGGCTTCCCGGGGGAACGGTCAGGGGCAGGGCCGCCAAGCAGATGGGGGAGCAGATCGCAGCCGTCGAGGGCGGCGGGGACGGGGGTTTGGGCGGCGGCACACAGCGTCGGATAGAGGTCGGGGAGCCAAGCGGGCGTGCGGAGGATGAGGCCTGCGGGAATCTGTCCGGGCCACCAAGCGATGAAGGGAACGCGGATGCCACCTTCGCGGAGTTGGCATTTGTGGCCGCCGAGGGGGCCGGTGGCGGCGAAAAAGGCTCGGTCGGTGCCGCCGTTGAAGGTGGTGCCGTTGTCAGAGGCGAAAATCACGAGCGGGGGCCAAGGACGCCCGGCGGCGCGGTGGGCGGCAAGGAGGCGGCCGACATCGCGATCGAGGCGAGTGACCATGGCGGCATAGGCGGCGCGTGGGCGACGTTGGGGGAGATAACCCGCTTGCCCACGGTAAGGGGTCTCCGGGAAGGCGTAAGCGTCGACCTCGGATTCCGGCGGGGCGAGGGGGACATGCGGGAGTGGGGAGGCATAGAAGAGAAAGAGAGGGCGGTCGCGGGGGGCTTGGGCGAGGTGGCGCTCGGCCTCGGCGAGGATGCGGTCGGGGGCGTAGGTGCGGCCGCGGTAGGAGGCATAGGCGGCGGGATCGGCGGGGTCGGCGCCTTGGGGAAGACGTTGGTGGGGGGAGAAGGTGGGGTTGTCGAGGGGGACGCGGCGGTCGTCGTCCCAAAGATAAGTGGGCCAATATTGATGGGCGTGGCGCTGACAGTTGTAACCGAAGAACCGGTCGAAGCCTTGGTTGAGTGGGCGGCCGGCGGTATCGGGGCCGCCGAGGCCCCATTTGCCAAAGCAGGCGGTGTGGTATCCCGCGGCGCGGAGGCGGCGGGGGAGCGTGTCGGTGCCCTCGCGGAGGGGCCATTGGCCTTCGCCGCCCTCGGGATCGTACTGGGTGCGCTCCCAGTTGTCGCGGATTTGGGCGTGGCCCAGATGAAGGCCGGTGAGGAGGGCACCTCGGGAGGGCGCGCAAACGGGGCAGGCGGAATAGCAATCGGTGAGGCGGACGCCCTCGGCGGCAAGGCGGTCGATGTTCGGGGTGCGGATTTTGGCCTGACCGTAACAGCCGAGCTCATAAGGGCTGAGGTCGTCGGCAAGGACAAGCAGGATGTCTGGGCGGCTGGCAGGCGGCGGGGCGCAAAAGGCGGCGGCGCCACCGACACTGGCGAGGGAGGCAAGGAACGTGCGACGGGTGACGGCGTTGGCAGGAAGCGCAGGCATGGGAAGGCCCTCCTTTCATCCCTCACTGTAGCAAGTCCCAGGCCATCGGAGTGGTGGCGAGAGGAAAGGAAAAGCGTCTGCGTCCCCAAGGACACAGCCAACGCACGCCCCCACCCCGCCCGCGCTTCGCGCGTTATGCCCCTGGCCCCAATGATCGGAGGCGGTGAAGGCGGCGGCGGCTTCTGCTATACTAATGGGCTATGCGAACGTGTTGGACGCTTTTCACGGCCTTCGGGATCCCGGTGCGGGCCCACCTCTCGGTGGGGCTGCTGGCGGTCTACCTGATTTACGCGATGTGGCCGCATCTGGATGTGGGGCTGTTCCTGGCGGTGACGCTGCTGGTCTCCATCGTGTTGCACGAGTTGGCGCACAGCGTGGTGGCGATGGCCTTCGGCGGGCAGGTGCGGGACATCACGCTGCAACTGCTGGGCGGGTGCGCGGCCATCACGCGGATGCCGCCCAAGCCCATGCATGAGTGCCTGATGGCGGCGGCTGGGCCGGCCTGCTCCTTCCTGCTCGCGGCGATCTGTTGGGCGTTGGCGTGGAGCTTCCGGGCGGATTATCAGATGCAGGACGCCTTCGGGCGCGTCATCGTCGTGACGGAGCCGAACCTCTGGTTGGCGGTGGCGGCGGGGCTGAACCTGGGCCTGGCCTGCTTCAACCTGGTGCCGGCCTTCCCGATGGACGGCGGGCGCATCCTCCGCGCGGCCCTCCAGTGCGCGGGGAAGGGCAAGGTGGCGGCCACGGAGATCGCCGTGAAGGTGGGGCAGGGCTTCGCGATCCTCTGGGGCGCGCTGTGCGTGCTGGACCTGGCGGGCATCCGCTTCACGGCGCCGGAGGGGTGGCCCTCGGCCATCGCCTTCCTGTGGAACATCGTTTTCGGGAGCGGCGGCATCCTGCTGCTCCTCATCGCTTACATGATTTGGGTCTCCGGCAAGCGCGAGTTGGACTACGTGCGCTATGAGGAGACGTATTACGGAGGCTGGAGATGAGTCTTGCCGTCGGTATCGTCGGCCTGCCCAACGTGGGCAAGTCCACCCTGTTCAACGCCCTGACGCGCGCCCAGAACGCGGAGGCGGCGAACTATCCCTTCTGCACCATCGAGCCGAACAAGGCGACGGCGCCCGTGGCCGACCCTCGCGTCGAGCGCCTGGCCGAGATCTGCAAGAGCGGGCGCATCATCCACGCCACCGTGGACTTCACCGACATCGCCGGCCTCGTCCGCGGCGCCAGCAAGGGCGAGGGCCTCGGCAACCAGTTCCTCGGCAACATCCGCGAGTGCGACGCCATCCTCGAGGTGGTGCGTTGCTTCGACAATGACGACGTGGTCCACGTGGAGGGCTCCGTCGACCCCATCCGCGACATCGGCATCATCGAGACCGAGCTTATCCTGGCCGACCTCCAGAGCCTGGACAAGCGGCTCGACCGCATCAGCCGACAGGCGCGCGCCGACAAGTCTTTGGCCAAGGAGGTGGAGGCCATGCAGGCCCTCCACGCCCACCTCGACGCCGGCGAGCCCGCCCGCACCTTCGAGGCCGCCGACCCCGACGCCCTCGCCCCCACGCGCAAGGAGCTCCGCCTCCTCACCGACAAGCCCATCATCTACGTGGCCAACGTCTCCGAGGATGACCTCGGCCAGGCCGACAACCCGCACGTCCGGGCCCTCAAGGCCCACGCCCAGGCCCACCGCTGCGACACCATCGTCATCTGCGCGGCCATGGAGGCCGACCTCGCGGGACTCTCCGATGCCGAGCGCACCGACTTCCTCAACTCCTACGGCCTCGACCAATCCGGCCTCGACGCCACCATCCGCATGGCCTACCACACACTCGGCCTCCAAAGCTTCTTCACCGCCGGCCCCATGGAGGCCCGCGCTTGGACCATCCGCCAAGGCTGGACGGCCCCGAAGGCCGCCGGCGTGATCCACAGCGACTTCGAGCGCGGCTTCATCCGCGCCGAGGTCGTCTCCTACGATGATTTCGTGGCCCTGGGCGGCGAGTCGCACGCCCGCGAGAAGGGCCTCCTGCGCGTGGAAGGCAAGGACTACGTCATGCAGGAAGGCGACGTCGTCCACTTCCTCTTCAATGTCTGAGGGTCTTACCTATGGGTGAACGTTACGATCTCCCCGGTGGCGTGGGCCGCCCCAATCCCATGTTGCGCACGCTGTTGGTCTGGGGCGTCCCGCTCTTGGCCTGGATCCTTCTCATCGTCGGCTGGCTAGCCTTCGCCGACGGCTGCGACGGCACCCCCAAACCCGACACGCCGCCCGCCGAGCCCCAGCCCGCCGCACCCGCCGAGCAACCCGCGCCCGCCAAACCCGAGGCGCCCGCCGAGCCCGCCAAACCCGAGCCCGCCCCCGCCAAGCCGAAGGGGCGCGACGGCGCCTACCCGCAGACGCCCTATGACTTCGCCGGGGCCGTCTCCCACATCGGCCTGCCGCAGGAGAACGGCTGCGGTACCGGCATCCTCGTCGACCCCGCCACGCGCAAGGTGCTCTGGGCCAAGAACGCCGAGCGCGCCGTGCCCATCGCCTCGATGACCAAGATGATGACCCTCCTGCTGGCCGAGGAGGCCATCGCCGAAGGCAAGGTCACCCGCGACACCCCCATCAAGGTCACCGAGGCCGCCTACAAAATCGGCGGCGCGCAGGTTTGGCTCGACCCCCGCGAGACCTTCCCCCTCAAGGAGCTCCTCAAGACCATCGCCATCAAATCCGCCAACGACTCCGCCTACCTCGTCGGCGAGTACCTCGGCGGCGGCAGCATGGCCGCCTTCGTCCAGGCCATGAACGCCCGCGCCAAAGACCTCGGCATGGCCCACACCACCTTCTACGACGCCCACGGCCTCGGCGACGGCGCCCAGCGCGACAACCGTTCCTCCGCCCACGACATGGTGATCCTCGCCGAGCGCCTCCTCGGCTATCCCGAGGTCATGCGCCTGGCCTCCACCCGCCTCGACACCTTCCGCGACGGCAAGCTCATGCTCAAGAACCACAACAACCTCATCACCAACCGCGTCCCCGGCGTCGACGGCCTCAAGACCGGCTACACCAGCCGCGCCGGCTTCTGCGTGACCTTCACCTGCAAGCGCAACGGCCGCCGCCTCATCGGCTGTGTCACGGGCTACAAGGCCCACCGCGACCGCGACGCCTTCTGCAAGGCCCTCCTCGACTGGGGATACGAGCAATGACCCCGCGCCGCCTCCTCCCCCTCCTCCTGGCCGCCACCCTCCTCGCCGGCTGCGCCGACACCGTCGCCGCCCGCATCGCCCAGCGCCAGGAGATCTACGACGCCTACCCCGCCGAGGTCCAAGCCCGCATCGCCCGTGGGCAGATTCGCCTCGGCGACGACCGTGACGCCGTCTGGATGGTCTACGGCAACCCCACCGAGCGCCTCTCCCGAACCGACGCCTCCGGCCTCGCCGAAGTCTGGATCTACAAGATCCTCGGCCACTCCGACCGCCTCTACCCCGCCGTCCGCCCCGTCTACCGCGACGTCGGCGGCACCCTCCGCGGCGGCTATTACATCGACGACGCCCCCGAGTACGAATGGAAGGAAGCCCTCCGCGTCGAGTTCCGCGACGGCCGCGTCTCCGCCGTCCAAATGCGCGAGTGACCCCATGCACCGCCACCAAGTCTCCCCCGCCGAGCTGGAGCAGGACACGCTGACCCTGCGCGGCGAGGCCGCCCACCACCTCCTCCACGTCCTCCGCCTCCGCGAGGGCGCCGAGGTCGGCGCCTTCGACGGCGCCGGCCGCACCCGCCTCTACCACGTCATCGCCCACGACGCCACCTCCCTCACCCTCGAAGCCAAACAGCCCCTCTTCCAGACCGCCGACCCCGCCGTCCGCACCATCCTCTTCGCCTGCGTGCCCAAAGGCGAGCGCATGGACTGGATGCTTGAGAAAGCCACCGAGCTCGGCGTCTCCGAGGTGGTGCCCGTCCTCAGCGCCCGCACCGTCGTCCGCCTCGAAGGCCGCCAGGCCGAGGCCAAACGCGCCCGTTGGCAGCGCATCGCCGAGGCCGCCGCCCGCCAATGCGGCGCCGCCACCGTCCCCACCATCCACCCCCCCACCCCCTTCGCCGCGACCCTCGCGCCCATGTGCGCCTGCACCACCCTCATCGTCGCCGCCCTCACCCCCGAGGCCAAACCCCTCAAGCCCGTCCTCGACGCCCTCGACCCCACCCGCCGCGGGCAACGCTGGGGCTGGTGGTGCGGCCCGGAAGGCGACTTCACCGCCGAGGAGCTCCGCGCCATCCTCGCCTGCGGCGCCATCCCCGTCACCCTCGGCCCCCTCATCCTCCGCTCCGAGACCGCCGCCCTCTACGGCCTGGCCAACCTCGCCTGCGCCCGCGACAACCACCCATGAACGACCTCCTCTTCCCCACCGTCGGCATCGCCGGCATCGGCCTCATCGGCGGATCCCTCGCCAAAGACCTCCGCACCTTCGGCCTCGCCGGCCGCATCCTCGGCTGGAACCGCACCCCCGCCCACGCCGAGCGCGCCCTTGAGCTCGGCCTCATCGACGAGGCCCTCCCCACCCTCGCCGACCTCGCCGCGCAGAGCGACCTCCTCATCCTCGCCATGCCCGTCGACGTCCTCGTGCGCACCCTCCCCGCCCTCCTCGACGCCGCCCGCCCCGACCAGACCATCATCGACGTCGGCTCCACCAAACGCGCCCTCGCCGAAGCCGTCGCCACCCACCCCAACCGCCCCCGCTACGTCGCCTGCCACCCCATGGCCGGCACCGAGCGCTCCGGCCCCGACGCCGCCCTCGACAACCTCTTCCGCAACCGCTTCACCCTTCTCATCGACCCCGACCGTAGCGCCCCCGACGCCCTCACCCGCGTCCGCGCCCTCTGGGAGCGCGTCGGTGCCGTCCTCGCCGAGATGACCGCCGCCGAGCACGACCGCACCGCCGCCCTCCTCTCCCACATGCCCCACGTCCTCGCCTACGCCCTCGCCCGAACCATCAAGGAAGCCGAGCGCAACCAGGCTCTCAACGCCCGCTTCGCCGGCGGCGGCCTCGCCTCCATGACCCGCATCGCCCACAGCCCCATCTCCATGTGGCAGCCCATCTTCCGCCAGAACAAGGGCCCCCTCCTCGCCGCCATCGACGCCTTCGCCAACCACCTGGCCGCCTTCCGCAAAGCCATCGCCGAGGACGACGACGCCCTCGCCGACCTCATGCGCTGAGACAAACGAAAAAGCCCCGACCTCCCACGAGGCCGGGGCTTTTTTGTGCCCACGCGCTTACGCCGCGCGCCGACGGAGCGCCACCCCCGCAACCCCCAGCGCCAGCAGCGCCAACGCCGTCGGCTCGGGAATCGGGACGCCCGTCTTGGAGGCCTCCTGCGCAATCGCGTAGAGATCCTCGCCCTCCTCGGCGACATAAACATAAGCCGAGTCCCAGGTAACATTCCCCTCGGAGAAGACCAGCGTCGTCAGCGGCGCATCCATCTTAGCCTCATAGGTGGCGGAGTAAAACTCACTCCCATTGAGATAAACCTGCAACGTGTGCGTGTCGCCGCTCCGGTCAAAGACGAACGAAACATGGTACGCCCGGTTGCCATTCGCATTGCTGATACGCCCACCAACCTCCGCGGAACCCGTCCCACCACGCGTCCAGACTCCAAACTGGTTCTCTTGATTGCTATTCTGGGAAATCGCCAACTTGGCGAAATTGCCCCACGAAGGAGAGGTGTTCAGCGTTGTGTCCCCCCCGGAGATCATCAGCAAGTCACGCGGACTGGTGCTACTCAGTGTGAAGGAAACCGTGACAGCCATGACCGAACCGTCTCCAACCCCAGTGAACGAGGCGTTCGTTCCTCCTGCAATGCCATCCGAATCAGACCACTGTGTGGTGATGGCCTGGGCCGTGCCGGCGAGGGCGACAAGGGCGCAAAGCGCCGCAAAACGAATGCACTTCATCTCTCTTCCTTTCCTAACAAGCGGCAAACCGCCGCAAAACACCATTACACTATCATAAATTAGGGGGGGGCAAGTTTTATTTTGCCCCTTTCGGAAACGGCCCAAGTCCTGCCCCCACACCGATGCCGCGCAAGCCCGAACCGCCTCAGCGGCTGACCCAAAGTCAATCAGCCCCTGACCCGAGGTGGATTGGCCCCTGACCCAAGGTCGATCGGCCGCTGAGCCAAGGTGGATCGGCCCCTGACCCAAAGTGGATCGGCCGCTGAACCGGGGTGGCAGGAAAGCGACCAAGCCTCCAAGCCTCCAAACTTCCAAGCCTCCTCCCCTCTCTTCCAAGCCTCCAAACATCCAAGCGTGTTGTGGTATACTACGCGCGTTTCCATGACAGAGAACCGTCGCATCGCGTTGAACATCGCGGCCACCTATGGGCGGTCGCTTTTCGCGTTGGCGTGCGGGCTTTTCACGGGGCGGTGGGTGTTGCTGTCGTTGGGGCAGGTGGACTACGGGCTGTATGGCGTGGTGGGTGGGCTGACGGGGTTCATCGCCTTCCTCAATGGGTTGATGGCGGGTGCGGTGGGGCGGTTTTACGCCTTCTCGGTGGGGCAGGCGCGGGTGGCGGGGACGCGGGGGGAGGGGCTGGAGGTATGCCGCCAGTGGTTCAACACGGCGTTGCTCATCCACACGGCGTTGCCGTTGGCGCTGATGGTGGTGGGTTATCCGTTCGGGGAGTGGGCGGTGCGCCATTGGCTGACGATCCCGCCGGATCGGGTGGAGGCGTGCGTGTGGGTCTTCCGCTGCGTCTGCGTCAGCTGTCTGGTGGGGATGATGAATGTGCCGTTCATGGCGATGTACGTGGCCAAGCAATACATCGCCGAGCTGACGCTCTATTCCTTCGCCTCCACCACGCTCAATGTCTGCTTCCTTTATTATATGGTGACGCATCCGGGCGACTGGCTGGCGCGTTATGCGCTGTGGACGATGCTCCTCTCCGTGGCGCCGCAGGGGATCGTCGTCGCGCGGGCGATGGCCGTCTTCCCCGAGTGCCGCCTCCGCCGGGCCTATCTGTGGAACTGGGCGCGGGTCAAGGCGTTGGCGAATTACGCGGGCTGGCAGTTCTTCGGGAGCTTCGGGGCGCTCCTGCGCAGTCAGGGCATCGCCATCCTCATCAACAAGTATTACGGCCCCGCCGCCAACGCCTCGATGACGGTGGCGAACACCCTCAGCCACCAATGCGACACGTTGGCGGGGAGCATGATCGGCGCCTTCTCGCCTGCCATCGTCAATGCCTGCGGCGCGCGCGACTTCGGGCGGATGCGGGCGATGGCCTACCGCACGTGCAAGCTGGGCACCTTGCTGACCCTGATCTTCGCCATCCCCTTGGCGCTTGAGGTGGAGGGCGTGCTCCGCCTCTGGCTCAAGGAGCCGCCCGACCAAGCCGCCGGGCTTTGCCTCTGCATCCTGGGCATGGTCCTCATCGACAAGACCGCCGTGGGCCATATGCTCGCGGTGAACGCCAATGGCCGCGTCGCGCGCTACCAATTGGTGCTCGGCACCTCGCTCATCCTCACCCTGCCCATCGCCTGGCTCTTCGCCGCCTTGGGCTGGGGGGTCTACGCCATCGGCGGGGCGATGGTCCTGACGATGGCCTTCTGCGCGTGGGGGCGCGTCTGGTTCGCGCGGCATTTGGTGGGGATGAGCGCGCGCCACTGGCTTTTCCGCATCCTGCTGCCGCTCGTCGCCGTGGGGGGCGTCAGCGCGGGCGTGGGGCTGCTGCCGAGGCTGTGGCTGACGGAGGGGACGCTCCCGCGCATCATCCTCACCACCCTCTGCGTCGAGGCCGCGCTCATCCCGCTCGCGTGGGGGCTCCTGCTCTCCCGCGACGAACGCGGCTACCTGCTCTCCAAACTCCCCGGCAGAAGGCGCTGACCTGCGGCGTGCGCGGCGTGGCGTCTGCGAACCCCGGCGATGGCCTGCGCGAGGGAGGGGAAAGTGTGTTACAATGGTTCCATTCGTGAGACTCCCACAACCTGAAAGGAACCTCATCATGAAGCACACCCTTCTGTTTGCATCCGCCTTGTTGGCAGGCGCCGCGTGCGCCGCCATCGACGCCAACGCCGCCGCCCGTGCCGCCTTGACGCATGCAGGTTTGGCCGCCGTCGCCTCCAACGCGCTCTATGTGGAGCCAGACCTGGATGACGGCCGTTGGGTTTACGAGGTGAAGTTCCACGATGGGAAGACCGCTTATGACTATGAGCTTGACGCCAACACGGGCGCGGTGCTGAAGGCCGAGCGCAAGGCCCTGCGGCAGATCCCCAACGTGGCCGCCGCCCCCGCGGCCCAGCCTGCGGCGATCGCCCAACCCGCGGCCCAACCGGCCGCCCAGCAGCCGGGTCTGCCCGCCGGGATCCTTGCGGAGGCGCAGGCCAAGTCCATCGCCCTCAAAGACGCCAATGTCACGGAGGAGGCCATCCGCGCGTTCTCGTACAAGGCGAAGCTGGACACGGACGACGGCGTCCAAGTCTGGGAGATCGAGTTCCGGGCCGGCAAGATGGAGTATGACTACGAGATCAAGGCCGACACGGGCGCCATCCTCAAGCGCGAGATTGAGCAAGCGCGCGGACTCTTCTGATTGGCCGATTGGCGTTTGCTTTCCGGGCCCCGGCCGGTCAGGCCGGGGCTTTTTTCCCCCGCGCGCACACTCGGAAGCGCAGGAAAGCGTGCGTCGGCCAGGCGGAGAGGGGGTGGGTTGTGCTACACTATGGCCTACGCGCGGCGGAGTGGCCCCGCGCCTTTACGGAGAGAATGAGAATGGCCAAAGGCGCAACGGATGCGTTGAGTGGTTGGAACGCGGTGAAAAGCGCGGAGCTTTATGGCGTGGATGCCTGGGGGCGGGATTATTTCGGTGTCTCGCCGGAGGGGTTGGCCACGGTGCGGCTCTCGCATCAGGGCAAAAAGGTGGAGGTGCCCTTCGCGGCGATCGTCCAAGAGCTCCGGGAGCGGGGGATGAGCCTGCCAGTGTTGCTGCGTTTCAGCGACATCCTGGCCGACCGCATCCGCGTGATCAACGAGGCCTTCGCCAAGGCCATCCGGGACTACGGCTACAAAGGTGTCTACCGCGGCGTCTACCCCATCAAGGTGAACCAGCAGCAACAGGCCGTGCAGGACGTGGTGACCTATGGCCGCCCGTGGCACCACGGCCTGGAGGCGGGCTCAAAGGCGGAGCTGATCGCGGCCTTGGCCTATATGCAGGACCCCGAGGCCTATGTGGTCTGCAACGGCTACAAGGACGAGGAGTTCGTGCGCCTGGCCCTGGGATCGCTGAAGATGGGGCTGCGGACGATGTTGGTGCTGGAGAACCCCGAGGAGCTGGACATCATCCTGGCGGTGGCCGAAGAGCTGAAGGTGAAGCCGCGCCTCGGCATCCGCGTGAAACTGAGCAGCAAGGTGGGGGGCAAATGGAGCGAGAGCGGCGGCGACCGCTCGGTCTTCGGCCTCACGGCGGGGCAGATGATCGCGGTGGTGGACCGACTCCGCGCGGACGGCAAGCTGGACTGCCTGGAGATGCTGCACTACCATCTGGGGTCGCAGGTGCCCAACATCCGCGAGATCCGCGACACGGTGAAGGAGGCCTCGCGCTTCTACGTGGGGTTGGTGAAGGAAGGCGCGCCGATGGGCATCTTCGACATCGGCGGCGGCCTGGCCATCGACTATGACGGCAGCCACACGAACTTCGAGAGCAGCGCGAATTACGACATCGCCGAATACTGCGCCGACGTGGTGGAGGGCATCATGCTTTCCTGCGACCACGCCAGCGTCCCCCACCCCACCATCATCAGCGAGTCGGGCCGCGCGCTGATTGGCTACTACTCCGTCCTGCTGGTGGACGTGTTGGGCACGGCGCGCTTCGAGGTGGAGGCCCCGGAGCACGACCCCGTCCTGGAAGACGCCAACCTCCCCGACTGCATCGCCAACCTCCTCGACGTGGCCAAGCACCTGCGCACCAAGAACCTCCCCGAATACTTCAACGACGCCCTCTATTACCGCGAGGAGATCCAAAAGGCCTTCAAGCAGGGCCAGATCACCCTCCGCCAACACGCGGCGGCCGACCGCGTCTTCTGGTCCATCCTCACCCGCATCCGCGCCGAGGTGCCCAAGCTGAAGTACGTCCCAGAGGACCTCCTGGGCCTCGATGAGGCGATGGCCGACATCTATTACTGCAACTTCTCCGTCTTCCAATCCTTGCCGGACGCCTGGGCCATCGACCAACTCTTCCCCATCATGCCCATCACCCGGCTCTGCGAGAAGCCCACCCGGAGCGCACACCTCTCCGACATCACCTGCGACTGCGACGGCCAGATCGACAAGTTCATCGACCTGCACGACGTGAAGGGCGCCCTCCCCCTCCACCCCGTCAAGGAAGGCGAGGATTACATCCTCGGCGCCTTCCTCGTCGGCGCCTACCAAGAGACCCTCGGCGACCTCCACAACCTCTTCGGCGACACCAACATCGTCTCCGTCAGACTGGATGAGGATGGCGACATCGACTTCCCCGACGAGGTGGAGGGCGACACCGTCGAGGAAGTGCTCTCCTACGTGGAATACAACACCGCCGACCTCGTCTCCCGCTTTCGCCGCCTCACCGACGCCGCCGTCAAGGCCCGTCGCATCACCCCCGCCGAGCGTCGGCGCATCCTTTCCGCCTACGCCAACGGGCTGCGCGGCTACACCTACTTCGAGCTCTGAGGCCGGCCACAACAAAAAAAGCCCCCGGACGCGACTGCGTCCGGGGGCTTTTTGCGCCGCCAAGGGGGCTTACCTGAAATACGGCGGCGGTGGGTCGGCGACGGGACGCGGCTCAAAGACCGTCGGCGCGCCGGAGACGGAAAGCTCGGTCTCCGCCCCGGAGGAAAGGCGGAAGACATAGCGGAAAGCCAGCACCACCACCGTCAGCGCCACCAACACCCCCACCACGCAGACCATCCGCACCAGCGTGCCGCGCGAGAACAGAGGCTCCGCCTGCCCCCCATCCATCCGGCGCACCTTCGGGCGCGTCAGTTGGGCGAAGAGCCTAGACCCCAAGCGAATGGTGCCCTCCCACAGGTTCCGAAGCGAACGGAGTTGCGGGCTGATCGGGTCGGGCACTGGATGCTGGGGGCCGAAGATGCCACGCTCGTCATGGGCGCGCACCTCCTTGGAGAGGTCGGCCAGCGCGGAACGGCCAGGGGCGACGACCGTACGCCGGGGCGAAGGCGGAGGGGGCGGTGGGGGCACCGCGCCGCCATCCAAGGCGAAGGCCTCCGGCTCCGACGCGGCAGGCTGTTGGGCGGTCGGGGAGGGCGGAGGCGGAGGCGCAGGCGTGGCCTGCGGGCGGATCTCCGGCTTCGGGACGGCGGTGAAGGAATCCTCGGCCGACTCGACGGGTTTGTGGACGGAAGCGACGGGCGTGGGCAGCTCGCGGTCTTTGGGCGGGAGCGTCTTATGGCCGCCCGTGTGGATGGGTTCCACCGGGCGGGCGGGCAGATCGTGGACGACGGGCCGGGTGACGGAGGTGCGCCCCCCCCCGCTGACGGCGGCGGCGTATTCGTCCAAAAGCGGCTCGGGATCCAACTCCAGCAGCGCACAGTATTGGCGGATGAAGCCGCGGCCATAGACCGGCGCGGGGATCTTCTTGTAGTTCTCGCTCTCCAACGCCTCGATGACGCGCGCCATGAGGTGGGTGCGTTCGGCGACGTATTCCCGCGTCCAATTGCGGGCAAGACGTTTCTGCTTCAGGATTTCACCGAGTGCCATGGGATTCCTCTTGGGTTGCGGGGTGGATGACGTCGGGCATGTCGAGGGAGTCGGGGTCGAAGTCGCCCAGATCGAAGTCCTCCTTCGGCGCGGACGCGGCAGGGGCCTCGGCAGGCGGATCGGTACGTGTGTCAAAGGCGGCGGCCTCTCCGTCGGTGCCGGCAAGCTGCTCACGCGCCATCGCGTTGAGATCGACGAGGATCTCGCGGGAGCCACCCGCCTTGCCGCCGGGGCCGATGATGCCGCGTTCCTCAAGCATATCGGTGATGCGGCCGGCTTTGTTGTAACCGATCTTGAGGCGACGCTGGAGGGCGGAGGTGGAGAAACGGCCCGTCTGGCGGATGTATTCCAAGGCCTTCTGGTAAAGCCCCTCATCGCTCAGGTCCTCGATGGGCCCAAGATCCGGCTCGGCCTCCGGGGCGGGGGCGCTCTCGGGGACGAACTCGGAGATGAGGGAGTTCACGTCATCGACGGGCTTGTCCTCCTTGATGCGCTGCATAGATCCGGCCAGGAGATTGTCGAAGGCAGGGCCGGCCTGCTCCTTGATGAAGTCGCAGACACGCTCGATCTCGGCGTCGCTGAGCCAAGCGGACTGCGCGCGGACGATACGCTCGCCGCCGAAGGAGAAGAGCATGTCGCCCTTGCCGATGAGCTTCTCGGCGCCAGTGTGGTCGAGGATGGTGCGCGAGTCGTTGGACTGGGAGACACGGAGGGCGAGGCGGGCGGGGATGTTGGCCTTGATGGTGCCGGTGATGATGTCGGTGGTGGGGCGCTGGGTGGCGATGATGAGGTGGATGCCGGCGGCTCGGGCCTTCTGGGTGAGGGAGGTGATGGGCGGCTCGATGTCGGCCTTGACGGTGAGCATGAGCTCGGCCAGCTCGTCGACGACGATGACGATGTAGGGGAGTTTGGCGGCGGGGTTCTCGCGGTTCGGGGCGGGATGGTCGACGCGCCGGTTGAGATCGGCGATGTTGCGCACGCCGTAATGCTGGAGCAGTTTGTAGCGGCGGTTCATCTCCACCACGGCCCACCGCAGAGTGAAGAGCACCTTCTTGGGCTCGACGACGACAGGGTTGAGCAGGTGCGGCAGATCGTCGTAGGCGGTGAACTCGACACGCTTGGGATCGACCATCAGCATCCGCAGTTGCTCGGGGCGGCGGCACATAAGGAGGCCGACGAGCATATCGTTGACCGTGACGGACTTGCCCGAGCCGGTGCCACCGGCCACGAGCAGGTGCGGCATCTCCGCCAGGTCAACCACCAAATCGCCGCCGGTGGCGAGCTTGCCGATTGCCAACGGAAGCGCCATCTTCGCCTCGGCCTTGCGCCAGACCTCGCCCTCCAAAATCTCGCGGAGGGTGACGGACTGGCGGACGGCGTTGGGGACTTCGATGCCCACGACGTCGCGCCCAAGGATGGGGGCCTGGATACGAATGCTGGCGGCGCGCAGGGCCATGAGGAGGTTGCGCTCGTAGGCGCGGAACTTCTCCAACTTGACCTTGGGGCCGGGCTGGATCTCGTATTGGGTGAGGACGGGACCGCGGACATGGCCGACGACGCGCGCGTCGATGCCGAACTGCTGGAAGACGCTCTCGATGGCGGCGATGGAGGTGGGGATGTCGTCCGCGTCCCCCTTCCTCGGCGGGATGGGGTCAAGGAGATCGATGGGCGGCAGGTTGTAGGGCTCGAAGGCCTGCTCGGGGGCGAGATCGTTGTCGTTGGCGGCGGGGACGGGCGCGGTGACGGCCTTTTCGGGGGAGACGGGGCGGAGACGTCCGGCGGCGTCGCCGTCCAACGTAAGCGGCTCGGGCTCGGGTTTGGGGCGAGGCTCAAAGAGAGGGGCGGGCTCGGGCGCCTTGGGCGGGGGCGTCCAGTCGCTCTGCGGCACGGCGGGTTGCTTGCCATGGGCATGGGCCTCGGCCAAAAGGTCGCGGATGTCGGCCTGACGGGCGGCCTCGGCCTCGCGTTTGCCGAAGAGCGCGGCGAAGAGCCCGCGGCGGGGCTTAGGCGCCTCAGGGAGTTCGTCGGGGGCAGGGCGGGCGGCGCGGGATGGGGGGATGACGGGTTCCTCGTCGTCGGAGAGTGGCGCGGCGGCGCGGGCGGAGGTCAGGCGCACGGCCAACAGCACGCAGTTGCGCACGCCCACGACCAACAAGAGCAACAGAATCGCCAACGGCCACAGGAGAAGTTGCAGGCCCACATCGCCCAACCACGCGCGCAGACAGTCGGTAACAAGCCATTGCCCGAGTGCGCCGCCGGCATTGGGCAAAAGGTTGAGGTCGGCCAAAAGCGGCAAGCCGACGCCCGTGTCGCCGCCATAAGTCTGGAAGAGGCAGGCTGCCGTGACGTAGAGCCCCGCCATCCACAACACGCGGAGCCGGAAAAGCCGCACCCGCCCATGCAGAAGGAAGCACCCCCAGACCGTCAGAAGCGGCAGGGCAAGGTAACGGTAAGCCAGGCCGGCAAAGCCGTAGCCGAAGAAGGTCAGCCACGCGCCCAGCTTGCCGATTCGGTTGGCCACCTGACCATCGGGCGGGGAAGGCGGGTTGCAGAGCCAAGGGATGTCGCGCCAGTCATAGGTGAGCAGGGCGATGAGCGCCACCGCCACATAAAGCAACACCGCCACGCCCAAAAGCCGTCGCCGCCGCGCCAACACGGGGGAAGGTTCGGCCGCGGCATCGGGCCGCGTCGTGCCGGAAGGCGTTGCGGAAGGTTTGGGCATGGTCATTCGCTTTCGGTGACGAGGGAGAACTTGGTGAGGTTGGCGGCACGCAAAATGCGCACCACCTCCATGATCTTGCCATAACTCAACCCCTCGTCGCCGCGGATATGGGCGGTGGCCTCGGGGTTGGCCGCCACAAGGGCGCGGACGCGCGCCGCGAGCGTCTCCTCGCTGACGGCCTCATTGCCCAAGAAGAGCGTGCCGTCGGCGCGGATGGTGACGGCGATGGGCTCCATCGAGGGCAAGGGATCGCCACCGACGGTGGGGAGTTTGACGGCAATCCCGTTCTGCAGCGCCGGGAAGGTGATGATGAAGGCGATGAGCAACAGGAAGGTCATGTCGAGGATGGGGGTCATGTCGATGTCCCCCTTCGGCTTCCTGCGGGCGCGGGCCCGTGAACGGTTGAGACGGCTACGGAGCACCTCAACCCTCCGCCTTGTTGCGATAATGGAGCGTCAGCTTGCCCATCAATTCCTCGGCGAATCCCTCCATCTGCACGGTGTAAGCCTCGATCTTCGCCTGGAGGGTGTTGTAGAAGATGGTTGAGGGGATGGCCACCACTAGGCCGACCACGGTGGTGAGGAGCGCCGAAGAGATGCCCGGCGCCAACTCCGCGATGTTCGCGCTGCCGCTGTTGGCCATCGCCTGGAAGGCGAGCATCACGCCCCAGACCGTCCCGAAGAGCCCCAGCAATGGCGCGGAGCTGGTGATGACGGCCAACGCGGTCATCCCATGGCCCAGTTTCACCGTCTCCTCATCCGTCGTGTGGGCGCAGGTGCTCTCCACCAACTCCATCCGCGCCGCCCCCAACTGCAACGGCGTGTCCGGATCCGTCCGCAACAGCACCCGCTGACGCTCCGGGATCAGCTCCGCCAGGCGCGCGCACGTCTTGGCGTAGATGTTCTCCATCGGCGTGTCCTGGAAGGCGTAACGCCCGTAGTAAAGCGCCAAAGGATCCTCCGCGCGGATGAAATCATCCACGAACCGCGCCGAACGCTGCGCCAAGTCTCGCAGGTTCAGCACGCGCCCGGCCATCACCGCCCACGAAACCACGCTCATCCCCAACTGGATGAGGACGATTGCCTGCCCGCACCCGTCCGAATCCAGAAAGGCCTTGATCGGCCCCGTGGTCATCGCCGCCACCATCATCCAGTCCATCACAGCCGCTCCGGGGTCGGGATTCCCAACAGCGCCAACCCTCCGCGCAAAACCTTGGAGGTGGCATCGCACAGACGGATACGCGCGTCGCGCACCGCAGGCTCGGCCTTCAACACCGGCGAGCCTTGGTAGAACGTGCTGTAGAGTTGGCTCAACTGATAGAGATAGTCGGCCAGGACGCTCGGCTTGCACAGCTCGCCCGCGCGCGCCACCGCGTTGGGATACTGCAACAGATGGAGCGCCAAAGCCTTCTCGGCAGGCGTACCCACCGCCAACGGCTGCTCGGCAGGCTCCTTCCCCACCGCCGCGCGGTACTTGTCGAGCAGCGAGTTCAGGCGGGCGTTCGCGTATTGCAGATAAGGGCCGCTGTTGCCCTCCAACGCCAACGCCTTGTCCCAGGTGAAGACAATCATCGTCGTCGGGTCGTGCGAGAGATCGGCGTACTTGATGGCGCCGATGCCGATGGCCTCCGCCAACGCCGCGCGCTCACCCTCGGGCCAATCGGGATGGCTCTCATCCACGATCCTGCGCGCCCGCGACGCCGCCTCGTCCAAAAGCGTCTCCAGCTTGATCACGTTCCCCTGGCGCGTCGAGAAGGTGCCCTCCGGCAGACGCATCAGCCCGAACCACACATGTTGCAGCTTGGCCTTGCCGCACAGCCCCAACCGCTCGCAGATGCGGAAGAACTGCCGGAAGTGCAACTGCTGCCGCTCGTCCGTCACATAGATGATGCGCGCGGGGTCGAACTCCTCCACACGGCTGCGCACGGTGGCGATGTCGGTGGTGGTGTAGTTGAAGCCGCCGTCGCGCTTGCGCACGATGGCCACCTCCAGCCCCTCCTCCTTCATGTCCACGATCCAGGCCCCCTCGCTCTGCATGGCAAGCCCCTTCTCTTTCAGCAGCTCCACCGTCGGCCCCAACATCGGCTGATAGAAGCTCTCCCCGCGGCACAAATCGAAGCGTACGCCCAAGCGGTCGTAGATCCGCCCAAACTCCTTCATCGAGATCTCGATGAAACGCCGCCACACCGCCAAACACGCCTCATCCCCCGCCTGAAGACGCACCAACGCCTCCCGGCAACGCTCCAACCACGCCGGATCCTCCTTCGTGCGGCCATAACTCTGCACGTAGACCCGCTCCAACAGATCCACCGTCAGCGCCTCCCGCTCCGCGTCCGTCAGGAACGCCCGGTAACCCTCCAACAGAATCCCGAACTGCGTCCCCCAGTCCCCCACATGGTTGTCCGCCACCACCGCGTAGCCCAACGCCCGCAGAATGCGGTCGATCGCGTTACCGATCACCGTGCTTCGGATATGGCCGATATGCATTGGCTTGGCCACGTTCGGCGAGGAATAGTCGATCACCACCCGCTCCCCCGCGCCCACCTGCGGCACCCCCAACGCCGGATCCCCCGCCAACGCCTCCACCCCAGCCGCCACGGCCCTCCCCGACAACGTCAGGTTGATGAAGCCCGGCCCCGCCACCTCCGCCTTCTCCAGAATCTCCGGCAACGGCAACGCCCCCACCACCGCCTGCGCCAGCTCACGCGGATTGCGCCCCAACCGCTTCGCGATCCCCATCGCGTCATTGCACTGCCAATCCCCGAAACGCGCGTCCTTCGACGGCACCACCTTGCCGCCGCCGCACCCCGGCGCCACAGCCTCAAACGCCGCACCCAACCAAGCCTTCGCCAGCCCTTCGCAATCCATTGGAACTCCTTCCGCGAACTTTGCCGCAACTCACTGCAATCGCCCTGTAGCATACCATAAATCGCCCCATCCCTGCGCCCGCCAGCTTACACATCGCGCCGAGGGAGCTCGGCACGGAAAGGTGGAGCGCCGTGAAAGCGCATAAGGTACGGGAGCCCACGGGATGTCGCGTCCCGATGGCGTCTTGGGCTCGTCTCCCCGCGTCGTGCGGCGCGTGCCGGTGTTCCCCACTTCGCGCGCGATCACGTTCCGGGCGGCCCCGGATCCCGCTTGCCGTCCGAGGGGAAGGGGTCGCCGATGTGGCGGACGGCGGCGATGAACTGGGAGACGTCGTCGAAGGCCGAGTAGACGGAGGCGAAACGGATGTAGGCGACGGGGTCGAAGGTGCGGAGGCGCTCCATGATGAGCGCGCCGATGGACTGGGAGGGGATTTCGTCGCGCCCGCCCTGCTCGATCTCGGCGACGATGCCATCGATGAAGGCGTCCAGCTCCGGCCCTTTGATGGGGCGCTTCTGGCAGGCGGAGTTGAGGCCACGCTCGATCTTGGCGCGGTCGAAGGGCTCACGCGAGCCGTCGCGCTTGACGACGCGCGGGAGGCGCCGCTCGATGCGCTCATGGGTGGTGAAGCGGCAGCCGCAGAGGTTGCATTGACGGCGGCGGCGGATGCTCGCGTTGTCGGCGCTGGCGCGCGTGTCGAGGACGCGGTCGTTGTTGGCGCCGCAACGCGGGCAACGCATGGCGGCCTCAGACGATGGCGGTGAGGGCGGCCTGGGCGATGGCAGCGCCGTCCAGCCCCTCCACCCGTGTTACGCGGCGGGGGTCGATGAAGGCCCACTTCTCCGGGGTCTTCTCGGCGGCGTAGACGACCACCGGGATCGCCTGACCGGCGGGGAGCTTGCGGAGGATCTCGAGGACGCCGTCGGCGGGGAGCCCCTCGGCGTCCATCGGCAGAATCAGGCCGGCGGGGTGGCGCGCGATGACGGCCTCGACGGCCTCGGGGCCGGTGCGGACGGCCTCGACGGAGAATCCGGCCTTGCCGAGCGCCTCGCGGAAGGCGTTGGCGCGGATGGGGTTGGCTTCGGCGAGGACAACCAGGCGGCGCACGTCGTCGCCCACCACCATCGTGTCGCCGCGCGGCAGGTCGCCCTCGGAGAAGAGGATGCGCTGCACCTCGGCCAGCAGCTCGTCGGGGTCGGCGGGCTTGGTGACGAAACCGGCGATCTGCTTGTCGGCGAAGAACTCGGCCATGTCGCCGCGGGCGGTGAGGACCAGGACGGGGACGCGCGTGCGTCCGAGGCGGTCGGTGATGCGCTCCAGGAAGCCGGTGCCGCCCATGCCGGGCATCCCGAGGTCGAGGATGACGAGGTCGGGGAGCGCCTCGGTCATGCGCCCGAGGGCCTCCTCGCCGGAGTCGGCGCAGGTGACCTCGTAGCCGGAGGCGATAAGGAAGTCCCCCAACATCATGCGGATGTTGGGGTCGTCGTCCACCAGGAGGAGGCGTTTCGCGGGCATGGGCGCTCCTTACTCGGCCATGAAGGCGCGGTACGCGCGGTAGGTCATGTAGCAATCGAACTTCGCGGCGGCCTCCCACGGCGCGTGCATGTTGAGCAGGGGCACGCCGAAGTCCACCACGTCCATCCCATAACGGGCCATGAAGAGGGCGATGGTGCCGCCGCCGCCCTTCTCGCAACGCCCCAGCTCGCCGGCCTGCCACGCCACGCCGTCCTTGGCGAAGATGCGGCGGAGGTCGGCGATGAACTCGGCGCGGGCGTCGGAGGCGCCGCTCTTGCCGCGGCTGCCGGTGTACTTGATGAGGCAGCCGCCGGCGTTGAGGGCGGCCATGTTGCCGGTGGAGTCGGCGTTGGGGAAGTGCGGGTCGCTGGCGGCGCAGACGTCGGCCGAGAGCATCCGGCTGGCTTCGAGGGCGCGGCGGACGGCGAGGTCGACGGGCGCGCCGGCGGGCGTCTGGCGGGCGATCAGCTCGGCCACGGAGTTCTCGAAGAAGGTGGAGTCCATGCCGGTGGCGCCGACGGAGCCGATCTCCTCCTTGTCGCACAGCAGCACCATCGCGGTGTGGGTGGGCGTGGCGGGGAGATCCATCAGCGCCTTGAGCCCGGCATAGGCGCAGACGCGGTCGTCATGGCCATAGCCGATGAGCATCGAGCGGTCGAGGCCGAGGTCGCGCGGGAGCCCGGCGGGCACCAACTCCAACTCGGCGGAGAGGAAATCCTCCTCGGTGATGCCGTACTGGCTCTCCAAGATGCGCAGGATGTTGCGCTTGACGCACTCCTTGGCCTCCGCGTCGCCGGGCGCGCCGACGGCGGGGGCCGAGCCGATGAGAATGTCCATGTCCTCGGGGTCGAAGGCCTCGGAGAGCTTCTTGCCGCTCTGCTCGGCGCCGAAGTGGGGGAGGATGTCGGTGATCTGGAAGACGGGATCCTCCGGCTTGTCGCCGATGGCGATCTCCACCTTCGTGCCGTCGGGCTTGACGACCACCCCGTAGAGGGCCAGGGGGTGGACCAGCCAGTGAAACTTCTTGATGCCGCCGTAGTAGTGCGTGTCGAAGTAGGCCAGGCCGCCCTTCTCGCACAGCGGCACGGGCTTGAGGTCGATGCGCGGGGCGTCGGTGTGGCCGCCGATGACGCGCAGGCCGGCGGCCACCGGCTCGCGGCCGATCACCGCCGCCATCAGCGTCTTGCCGTGATAGCCGCGGTAGACCTTGTCGCCGGGCTTGAGCGCCTCGAAGCCGCCCAGCTCGCGGAAACCCTGCGCCTCGATGCGGCGCACGGCCTCGGCATAGGCCCGGCGCTCGGTCTTGGCGATGCCCAGATAGTCGGCGTAGTCCGCCGCGTAAGCCGCGCACGCCTTCGCCTCCTCGGCGGTCAGTTTGCCGATGCCGTTCTCGCGCACGTAACGCCCTTTCTGCTCTTCCATGACGGAACTCCTTGTGAGATTTCTCAGAAACCGGTTCGATAAATGTCCATGACCTCCTCGGGCGAAGGCATGGCACGGTATTTCCGCACCAACTCCAACCGCAGAGGCTCCCGCGCGAAGCGCGCCAACTCCTCCTCCGAGGGCGCCACCGGGGTCGTCCCCGCCGCGTCCAGCACCGCGTCCACCAACGCCTGCAGCTCATCCACGCCCGCCACGCCCATGGCCTCTAGGAGGCGCGCCGTCAGCGTGGGGCAGGGACGCTCCATGAACTCCAGATAGCCGGCCAGGAGGATGCCATTGGCCCGGCCGTGCGGCAAGCCTTTGTGATAGGTCAGCGGATAGCCCATCGCGTGGACCAGGCCCGTGCCCGTCTGCGCGATCACCATCCCCGCCACGGCGGAGGCGTAGTGCAGCTCGGCCACGTTCACGAACCCACCGTGCGCCAGGCGCACCAGCTCCGGCACGATCGTCCGCACGGCCTCCAACGCCATCGCCTCCGAGAGACGCGTCGAACGCGGCGAGTAAGCCCCCTCGATGGCGTGCGACAGCGCGTCCAGCGCCGTGTCCGCCAACACCTCACGCGGCAGCCCCGTCAGATACCGCGCGTCCAGCAACGCCACCTTCGGGAACAGACACGCCCCCGAGACGTTCACCTTCGTCTTCGCCCCATGGTCGGTGATGATGGAATAAGGCGTCACCTCGCTCCCCGTCCCGCAGGTCAGCGGCACCGCCACGATGGGCAAGGCCGCGTCCCCCGGCTCCGGGCGCGACTTGAGGAAACGCTCCCGCGGCACCCCCTGCGCCACCACCCAGGCGATGGCCTTCGCCGCATCCAACGGCGACCCGCCGCCAATCCCCACCACGAAGTCGCACCCCTCCCGACGCGCCACGTCGCACCCCATGTAGATTTGGCTGGCGTCAGGGTTCGCGCGCACCCCGTCGAAGACCGCCCACGCCGCGCCGCGCGCCTCCAACGCCGCCGTGACATCCTCCAACGCACCCGAACGCGCCGCGCTCCGCGCCCCCGTAACAAGCAACGCCTTCTTGCCCAACACCCAACGCTCCGCCATCCGGCGGACGCACCCAGGCCCGGAGACGACCTCTGTCGGAAGATAAAATCGCACGCTTTCCATAGCACCTCTTATGGGCGACAAGTATAGCACATCGCAAGGGCGACCACCAACCCCGCCAAAGCCCAAGGATGTCCGGGAAAGGTTGGCGGCCAGATCGCCCCCCGTCGTGCGCATCCCCCGTCCTGCCGGGCGCACCTGCCGGAGGGGTTGTTGATAACTTTGGATCAGCCCCTGATCCAAGGAGGATCAGCCGCTGACGCGAGGTGGATCAGCCGCCGATCCTCCGAGGGCGGGCCGCCATCGCACCTGCGTGGGATTTGACCGCAAAGACGCAAGGTTGCGCGGGAGGCTTGCGGGCAGAGGGGGAGGCTTGGAAGACGCAAGGTTGCGCGGGAGGCTTGCGGGCTCCGCCGGTCGCTCTGCGGGCTTCGCCCGCTGACCGCTCCCTACCGCCCTCGCCTCCCGCGCTGCCCGTCGTGTTCCTTGTGTCCGTTGTGATTGTTCCCTCGCCGTCCATCCAGTCCTGCGCGGGCCACGCCCGCGCACCCTTTGTGTCCGTAGCCGTGGAAGGTTCGCCTTTCAGGCTCACGGTGTTCTTTGTAATTGTGCTCCCCCGTCGTGCTTCGTGTCCCCCTGTGTCCCCCTTCGTGCCCTTAGTGATCTCCCCCTGGCAGTCCCGTCGGCGGTAGCCGACCCCCAATCTGCCTCAATCCGCGCAATCTGCGGTTTCCCCTCGCCGTCCATCCGATCCTGCGCGGGCCTCGCCCGCGCCCCTTTGTGTCCGTTGTGTTCTTTGTTATTGTGCTCCCCCGTCATGCTTCGTGTCCCCCTGTGTCCCCCCTTCGTGCCCTTGGTGATCTCCCCCCGTCATGCTTCGTGTCCCCCTGTGTCCCCCCTTCGTGCCCTTGGAGATCTCCCCCTCCTCGTGCCGGGCGTGCTTGCCAGATTGACAAAAAAGGCCCCGGGCGCAATGCGCTCCGGGGCCACGTGTGTGTGATGTAGGAAGAAAACTCACTCCTTGCCGTCAGAGGCCGTCGGCCCAGAGACCCGCACCTGCAAGCGGAGCGCCGCGGCACCCTCGGGCAACGCCACGCCCGAGAATGTCACCGTGCCACCCTCGACCTGGGCCGTGGCCGCGATGGGCGCCTGCGTCTCCGCGTCCACCAACGTCAGCGACACGCCCTCGGCGAAGGCAAGGACCTTGCCTGTGGCGCACTGCGCCTGCGCCACCACCGTCAGCGTGCCCTCCGCCGACACCGTGACCGACGTGATGCCGAAGTCATAGGCCAGGGAGAGCGCAAAGCCACCCTCGGCCGATTCCTGCGCGAGGAGGTCGGCGGACGGCTGGAAGACGGCGAGCGCGTCGGCCACCTCGGCGGCCGTCAGCTCGGCCTTCCCGCCCTGGGTCGTGCCGGAGAGGGCGACCACGCTGCCGAGGCCAGCCTCTTGAAGGTAGGCCACCAAGGCGGCGGAATCGGCGAAGGCGGTGGGCACGGCGGTGAAGGCGAGGAGGACTTTCCCTTCCTCCACGCGGGTCTCCGCCGCCGCGAGCGTCTGGGTCTCAAGCAGGTTGCCCACCGTGAGGGAGAGGTTCGCGGGGGCCTCGACGGAATCGCCGGCGGCGAAGACAGGTACCTTGCCGCAGGTCAGCTCATCCGCGGATGCCTCCACGGTGACAGTCGCCGGGGCGGTGGCCTCCACCGTCGCCTGGGTGGGGCGGTTCGTGCCGATGTCCAGGTTGCCCGCCAAGGTGAGTTTGCCCTCAAGCGCGCCGAGCGTGGCCATGGAGAGGTCGCCCACCGTCGCGGCCACGTCCAACGTGCCCGTGCCGACGAAGGCCGTCTTCTCGAAGACGCCGCCCACGACCTTGACCGTGGCGTTGGCGTTGGCGATGTTGAGGGTGGCCTCCGTGAAGTCCCCGCCCGCGACGGTAACGGTGGTGGGATTCTCGATGAGGAGCGCTTGGCCCTCACCCTCAAAGGTGCCGCCGGAGACGACCACGTTGCCGATGGGGGAATCATAGTGCCAGTAGCCGCTCGCATAGCCATCCTTGCTCAGGACGATGGCGGCCTCGCCGCTCGCGCTGATGAAGGTGCCACCCTTGATTTGGACGCCAAGGGCCTGCAACGCCTCGTTGCCCGAGGGCTCAACAAGAATCGTGCTCCCTTGGAAGGCGACCGAGCAATCGGGCGCGGGGGCGACCGTGAAGCCCTCCGTGACCAAGAAGGCCTCGTTGGCGGTCACCCCCTCCGCGGGATCGTGGATGAAACACCCGCCGGTGATGGTGAGCAGACCGCCGCTCATGCGGCCGATGCGGTCGGCCGTCCCGATGACCTTGCCGGTCTGCGCCTCGCTGGAATCCGCGAAGGTCAGGGAGACGGGCGGCTCGTTCGCGGTGCGCTCGACGTTGAAGGCGTAACCCTTGAAGGTCATCGTGTGGCCGTCCAGGTCGAAGACCATCTCCGCCCCCGTGCCGTTCGGGGCCGAATTGAGGTTGATGGGCGAGCCGCTCTCCATGTCCGTCAGCAGACGGATGGTGCCGGAGGTGTTGCCGTTCGCATAGAACTGCTCGTAGGCCTGCTCCATCGAGTCGCATTCCACGGTGGTGCCGTCCGCTCGGATGACAACCGAATGCATCGTCTGGTTCTGGACGACGCCATAGGTGCCGTCGCCGTTCTCCTTCGGGTCGTAGCCATAGGCGCAGAGTTCCTCGGGGACGGGCTTGGAGAAGACGCCGCCGGAGATGACCCGCTTATCCGCGGCGGTGGTGACGGCGACGTCGAAGGCCACCGCCTCGTTGGTCGCGCTTCCCTTGAAGGTGCCGTTAGAAATCTCGATGACGGCACGGCTGGCCTCGGCGGCGGGCACGTCGCCCTTCTTGGCGATGCCCTCGTAGAAGGCGTAACCGTTCGTGGAGGTGAAGGTACCGCCGGTGATGGCGATTTCGATGGGCGCCTTGGCGTAGCCGTCGTTGGTGGTGATGGAGACGGCCGCGCCCGTGTTCTCGGAGCCATTGCCGTTGGCC
>CASEMS010000003.1 GCA_949288955.1 uncultured Lentisphaeraceae bacterium | reverse complement strand
GCCGGCGGTCACGTTCTTCAGGCCCTCGCGGTAGATGGCCTCGCCCAGGATGGTGGCGGTGGTGGTGCCGTCGCCGGCCACGTCGTTGGTCTTGGAGGCGACCTCGCGCACCATCTGCGCGCCCATGTTCTCGAAGGGGTCGGGCAGCTCGATCTCCTTGGCGACGGTCACGCCGTCCTTGGTGATCTGCGGGGAGCCGAACTTCTTGTCGATGATGACGTTGCGGCCGGAGGGGCCGAGGGTGGTGGCGACGGCCTTGGCCAGTTTGCCCACGCCGGCCAGGATGGCCTGGCGCGCGTCGCCTTCGTACTTCATTTGCTTGGCGGACATAGTCTCAAATCCTTTCTGTCTCTGTAACGCTTAGCCCAGGATGCCGAGGAGGTCCTCGGAGCGGACGATCTGGTAGACCTCGTCGTCCAACTTGATCTCGGTGCCGCCGTACTTCGGGAGGAGGACGGTGTCGCCGGGCTTGACGTCGAAGGGCATCTCCTTGCCATCTTTGTCGCGCTTGACGCCGACGGCGATGACGGTGCCTTCCATCGGCTTTTCCTTGGCGGTGTCGGGGATGATGATGCCGCCGCGGGTGACTTCCTTCTCTTCCTTGGGCAGGACGAGGACACGGTCGCCCAGCGGGCGGATTGCGGGTTTCTTGGACATGGTGTGTCGTTCCTTTCTTAAAGGGTGGGGTGGGGCGGGGGAGGCCCCCGCCCCGCGAGGTCAGTTCATCTTGAAGTCGGCGTCGACCACGTTGTCGTCGGGCTTCTTGCCGGAGGCGCCCTCGTTGGGCTGGGCGTCGGCGCCGGGCTGCGGGCCGGGCTGGGCGCCGGGCTGCTGGTACATCGCCGCGCCGGCGGTCTGGAGCACCTGCATGAGGGCGTCCTGCTTGGCCTTGATGGCCGCGTCGTCGGTGCCCTTGAGGGCCTCCTTCAGCTCGTTGGTGGCGGTCTCCACCTTGGCCTTGGTGTCCGCGGGCAGCTTGTCGCCGTTCTCCTTGAGGAGCTTCTCGGCCTGGTAGGCCATCTGCTCGGCCTGGTTGCGGTTCTCGACGGCGGCCTTGCGGGCCTCGTCCTCCTTGGCGTAGCGCTCGGCGTCCTGGCGCATCCGCTCCACCTCGTCCTTGGAGAGGCCGGAGGAGGCGGTGATGGTGATCTTCTGCTCCTTGCCGGTGCCCTTGTCCTTGGCCGTCACGTTGAGGATGCCGTTGGGGTCGATGTCGAAGGTGACCTCGATCTGCGGCACGCCGCGCGGGGCGGGGGGGATGCCGTCGAGGTTGAAGCGCCCGAGCAGCTTGTTGTCCGCGGCCATCTTGCGCTCGCCCTGGTAGACCTTGATCTCCACGCCGGGCTGATTGTCGGCGGCGGTCGAGAAGATCTCGCTCTTGCGGCAGGGGATGGTGGTGTTGCGGTCGATGAGCGGGGTGGCCACGCCGCCGAGGGTCTCGATGGAGAGCGTCAGCGGGGTCACGTCCAGCAGGAGCACGTCCTTCACGTCGCCCTGCAACACGCCGCCCTGGATGGCCGCGCCCATGGCGACGACCTCATCGGGGTTGACGCCCTTGTGGGGCTCCTTGCCGAAGATCTCCTTGGCCTTCTCCTGCAGGCGGGGCATACGGGTCTGGCCGCCCACGAGCACCACCTCGTCCACGGCGGAGACGCCCGCGTCGGCCATGCACTTGCGGCAAGGCTCGGTGGTGCGCTCCACCAGGCTGTCGGCCAGCTGCTCCAGTTTGGCGCGGGTCAGCTGCACGTTCAGGTGCTTCGGGCCGGTGGCGTCCATGGTGATGAAGGGCAGGTTAATGTCGCTGGTCTGGGCGCTGGAGAGCTCGATCTTCGCCTTCTCGGCCGCCTCCTTGACGCGCTGGATGGCCTGCGTGTCCTTCGAGAGGTCGATGCCGGTCTGGTTCTTGAACTCCTGGAAGAGCCAGTTCATCACGGCCTGGTCCACGTCGTCGCCGCCCAGCATCGTGTCGCCGTTGGTCGCCTTCACCTCGAAGACGCCCTCGCCGATGTCGAGCACGGAGATGTCGAAGGTGCCGCCGCCGAAGTCGTAGACGGCGATCTTCTCGTCCTTCTTCTTGTCCAGGCCGTAGGCCAGGGAGGCCGCGGTGGGCTCGTTGATGATGCGCTTGACCTCCAGGCCGGCGATCTTGCCGGCGTCCTTGGTGGCCTGGCGCTGGGAGTCGTTGAAGTAGGCCGGCACGGTGATGATGGCCTCTGTGACGGGCTCGCCCAGACGCATCTCCGCGTCCGCCTTCAGCTTCGCCAGGATCATGGCGGAGATCTCGGGCGGGGAGTAGGTCTTGTCGCCCACCTTGACGGCCGCGTCGCCGTTGGCCGCGCGGACGACCTCGTAGGGCACCATCGCGATCTCCTTCTGCATCTCATCGAACTTGCGCCCCATGAAACGCTTGATGGAGTAGATCGTCCCCTTCGGGTTCATGACCGCCTGGCGCTTGGCGGGGAGGCCCACCAGACGCTCGCCGTTGGCGGTGAAGGCCACGATCGAAGGCGTGGTGCGCTGCCCCTCCGCGTTTTCCAACACGCGGGCCTCGCCGCCTTCCATCACGGCCATGCACGAATTCGTCGTGCCCAAGTCAATGCCAAGAATCTTGCTCATAAGTGTTTTCCTTTCGTCGCGGGGTCGCCGCGTGCTTACGCCACCCTTTGCAAGACCTGTGCCAATTCCCCGACAGCCCCGGGAATGGTCGTTTGCGTCGCCCTCCGTGCCATCCATGTGGCACACCCGTGGCACACCCTGCCAACCGTGCCACCCCGTGGCACGCCGGGCCGCCTCAATCAGGATCGGCCGCTGAGCCGAGGTGAATCGGCGGCTGATCCGAGGTCGATCAGCCGCTGAGCCGAGGTGGATCGGCCCCCGATCCTCAGGGGGCGCGGTCAGCGGGCGGGGAGGGCGGGGAGGCGGTGGAGGAATTGGGCGAGGCGGCAGGCGGTGGGGGAGGCCACGCAGGCGCGGAAGCGCAGGAAGTCCACCAAATTCTTCTTGCCCAGTCGGGTGGCCTCCTCGGCGGCGACGTTGACCCAGGCCTGGGCGTAGGCGGGGTCGTCGCGGTCGTTGAGCTCGCCCAGGCGCAGGGCGAGGTCGCAGCGGAGTTTGGTGGCCTCGAGGGCGAGCTCCGGCCAGGCGTCGATGACCTTGCGGAGCATCTCCAGCGCGCCGGCGTCGTCCTTGAAGCGGTCGAGGAGGGCGTTGGCGCGGGCGAGGCCGGCGGGGACGTCCTTGGCGAGGTAGGCCTCGGAGAGGAAGTGGGGCATGAGGAGCGCGCCCCAACCGCGCGGAAGGGGGCGGATGGCGTCGATCTCGGCCAGGGCCTTCGCGCGTTCCTCGGGGGTCTTGGCCTTGGTGAGGCGGGCGAAGCAGGCGGAGAGCGTTTCCGTGCGGGCCGTCTCCTCGGCGACGGCGGCGCGGACGGCCTCGGGGGTCGTGGGCGGCTCCTTGGCGCGGAGGGCGGCGGGCATCGTCTCAAGCGGGCCCTTCCAGAGGAGACGCCCATCGCGGAAGTAGGCGACGTAGGGCGGGTTGTGGCGGTCCGTGACACCGAAGAGCGTCTCATCCACCTGCTGGGCGAAGAAGAGGGGGGCCTTGCGCCACGCGAGGGGGGCGAGGAGTTTTTCGAGGTGCGGGCGCGCCTTGGCGGGGGCGAGGGTCAGGGTGCGGTGGGGATAGGGCAGGGCCTTGGCCACGCGGCGGTCGGGGAGGGAGGCGAGGGTGGCCCAGGTGAGCTTGGAGACCCAGAAGGGATTGGGCCAGTAGGCCACGAGGGTCGGCACGCCATCGGCGGGGAGGGGGCCGACGAGGGCGGCGTAGGGGGCGGCGTCGCCAGCCTCGGTGGTCTCGCCCACGGGCGGGGCGGCGTAAGGGGCGAGGGCGGGATCCTCCCAATTGACGTCCACCTCCTTGTAGGATTCGGGGAGGCCGGGGAGGGACATGAAGGCTTGGCGCTGGAAGGCCGCGGCGGCGTCCCAGTCGCCCCGCGCGGCGGCGGCGTCGGCCTGGGCCTCGAGGTCGCGGATGGCGGCCAGGGGGTCGGCCTTCTTGGCGGCCTGCTCGGGTCGGCCGTCGCGGAGGGCGCGGAGGCGCTCGGCGGTGAGGGTGGCGGGGTGGCCCTGCCAGACGATCTCGCCCGCGCGGACGACGAGGGCGTGCGGGATGCCTTTGAGGCCCAGACGCTTGGGCAGGGCGTCGGCGCGGTCGACGGCGATGGCGTAGGTGGGCGGCGTGGGCTGTTTGGCGAGGAAGTCGAGGATCTCCTGGTCGGTGCCCTTGTCCCAGACATTCACGCCGATGACGCGGACGCCCTCACCCTTGAGTTCCCGATGGAGGGCTTCGAGGTGCGGCATGGCGCGGACGCAGGGGCCGCACCAGCGCGCCCAGCATTCCACCACGGTGAGGCCCTCGGGCCAGGCGGCGGGGCGTTCGCCGCGCAGGAAGGTCGGCGGCAGGGCGTCGATCGGGAGCGTGGCGGCGCGGAGCGCGGCGGCGAGGCAGAGGGCGGCGGTGAGGGCGGCGAGGCGCATGGGGGCTCCTTTCGTCAGGCCAGGCAGGGGGCGCGGGCGGCGTCCTGCGCGGCGATGAGGCGGTTGAGGCGGCGGTGCTCCCAGACGTGGAAGCCCACGGCCATGAGCACGGAGAGGACGTCGGAGATCGGCGCGGCCCACCAGACGCCGAGGTGCGGCTCCATCACCCGCGGCAGAAGGAGCATCAGCGGCACGAGCAGGAAGCATTGGCGCGAGAGGCTCATCGCCAACGCCACGCCCCCGCGGCCGATGCTCTGGAAATACTGCCCCACGAGGATCGCGTAGCCCACGAAGGTGAAGCCGCAGAAGAAGATGGCCATCTCCGAGGGCCCCACCGCCAGCAGGTCGGCCGCCATCTCCTCCTTGCAGAAGAGCAGGAAGAGCGGGCGGCGGAAGAGGAGCACGAGCGCCGACATCACGGCGATGTAGCCGCCGCCCCACCACGTCGCCAGATGGAAGGTGCGGCGCATCCGGCGGTAGTTCCGCGCGCCGTAGTTGAAGCCGAGGATGGGCTGCATCCCCTGCGCCACGCCCAGCACGGGCATGCAGACGAGCATCTGCACCGTCATGACGATGCCGATGGAGGCGATCTCGCGCCCCGCGATGGCCTCGGTCGGCGCGTAGGCCTTGAAGAGGATGTTGTAGAGCGCGGTGATGGCGCTGCCCACCAGGTTGAGGGCGAAGGGCGGGAGGCCGGCCACCACCACGCCCCAGAGGAGCGGCTTGTAGAGCCGCACGAAGCCGATCTTCAGCCGAAGCTCCGCCGAGGGGCGCAGGAAGTGCGCCAGCACCCACACCATCGAGACCGCCTGCGAGATGCAGGTGGCGATGGCCGCGCCCTGGATTTTCAGCCCCAGGCCGGGCACGGTGCAGAAGCCCAGCGGCACCTCGTCGAAGATGAAGAAGGGGTCGAGGATCGCGTTGAGCACCGCGCCGATGAGCATCGTCATGAGGGCCTTGGTGGGATGGCCCTCCGCGCGGATTGTGTGGTTCAGTCCGAAGGAGAGATACTGGAAGGCCGCGCACCAGAAGACGATGCGGAGGTAATCGGCCGCGGGCGGGATCGTCGCCGCCGTCCCCCCCGTCGCCGCCAAGAGCGGCTCCACGAAGAGGGCGCAGATGGGGTAGACCAGCACCGAGAGCAGGAGGTAGATGCACACCGCCTGGCCCAGGTAGCACTGCGCCACGGAGCGTTTTCCCTGCCCCATCGCGATGGAGATGCGCGTGGCCGTGCCCACGCCCAGCAGGAGGCCGAAGGCCAGCATCACCATCATCGGCGGGAAGGTGAGGGCGAAGCCCGCCAAGCCGTCCGGCCCCACGCACCGCCCCACATAGAGGCGGTCGACCACATTGTAGAGCGCCATCACCAACATGCCCACAATCGCGGGCACGGAATACTTCCACAAGAGCCCGCCGACGGGGAAGCGGGCCAACTCCTTGGACGCGCGCGTCGTTGCCATGCACCCCCCCCACGCGCTCAGAGGCCTTGGCCGAAGGCCGCCTCGCAGCGTGCCCGCAGGTCGGCCACCGCCGCCGCCATGTCCGCCTGGGCGAAGAGGAAGGAGCCGGCCACGAAGGCGTTGGCGCCCGCCCGGGCGGCCAAAACCGCCGTCTCCGCGTTCACGCCGCCGTCCACCATGATGTCCAGGGCCGGCGCGCGCTTGCGCAACGCCGCGATCTTCGGCAGCACCTCGGCGATGAAGGCCTGGCCGCCGTAGCCGGGGTGGACGGTCATGCAGAGCACCTCGTCGGCCACGTCCAGGTAAGGGAAGGCCACCTCCGCCGGGGTCTCGGGGTTCAGCGCCAGCCCCACGCGCACGTTGCGCGCCTCCAAGGCCGCGGCCAGGGCGCGGACGTTCACCGTGTCGCGCAGCTCCAGATGGAACTGCACGGTGGTGCTCCCTTTCTCCGCGAAGCGGGTGGCGTAGGCGTCGGGGTTGGTCATCATCAGATGGGTGTTCAGCGCGAAGCCCTCCGGCAGCGTTTTGCGGCAGAGCGCCGCCGTGTCCGGGGAGAAGGAGAGGTTGGGGACGAAATGGCCGTCCATCACGTCCAGGTGGAGCGCGTCCGCGCCCGAGGCCACCACCCGCGCGATCTCATCCCTCAGTCGGCCCTGGTCGGCCGCCAACAACGAAGGCAGAATGGAAATCTTCATGGTTCTTTCCCTTTTTTGGGGGCGCATTATAACACAGCGTCCACGCGCGGCGCGTCGGGCTCGGCCCCTGGCCCGTCTCGGATCGGCCCCTGATCCACCTTGGGTCAGCCGCCGATCCGGGGTAGGCGGGGGGCCGGGCCGAAAAGACGGGGGCGCGCGTCTATGGTATAATGCGCACCAACAAACGAGGATTTCAGCGACATGGATGACAAAGCGCACGCACCCGCGGAGGAATCGGACACCGCACGCCATTTCCTGCGGCAGTGGATCGAGGAGGACTTGGCGGCGGGGAGGAATGACGGCACGGTGGTTACGCGGTTCCCGCCGGAGCCGAATGGGTGGATCCACATCGGCCACGCCAAGGCCATCTGGGTGGACTTCGGGATGGCTGCGCTCTTCGGCGGCACCTGCCATCTGCGCATGGACGACACGAACCCCTCGAAGGAGTCCGAGGCGTTCGTCGAGCAGCTGAAGCGCGACATCTCCTGGCTGGGCTACAAGTGGGACGCCTTCTTCTATGCGTGCGACCGCTTCGACGAGATGTGGGCCATCGCCGAGGAGCTGATCCGCCGCGGGCAGGCCTACGTCTGCGAGCTGTCGCAGGAGGAATGGAAGGCCTATCGCGGCGTGCCGACGCAGCCGGGCAAGCCTTCGCCGTGGCGCGACCGCCCCGCGGAGGAGAGCCTGGCGCTCTTCCGCAGGATGCGCGCGGGGGAGTTCCCCGAGGGGAGCCATTGCCTGCGGGCGAAGATCGACATGGCCTCGCCGAACATCCACTTCCGCGATCCGGTCATCTACCGCATCGTCGACCTGCCCCACTACCGCACGGGCACGGCGTGGCACTGTTACCCGATGTACGACTTCGCGCACCCCATCGAGGACGCGCTGGAGGGCGTGACGCACTCCATGTGCACGCTTGAGTTCGAGGTCCACCGCCCGCTCTACGATTGGGTGATCGACCGACTGGCCGAGCAGGGCCGCCTCGTGGTGCGCAACGGCAAGACCATCCGCCCGCAGCAGCGCGAGTTCGCCCGCCTCAACCTCTCCTACACCGTGATGAGCAAGCGCCTCCTGCGGCAGTTGGTGGAGGAGGGGCGCGTGGATGGCTGGGACGACCCGCGCATGCCCACCGTGGCCGGGATGCGCCGCCGCGGCTACACCGCCGCCGCCATCCGCGACCTCTGCGAGCGCACGGGCATCTCCAAGTACAAATCCCTCACCGACCTGGCCCTCTTGGAATGGTGCGTCCGCGACGACCTCAACCGCATCGCCACGCGCCGCATGGCCGTGCTCAACCCCGTCAAGCTGGTGATCGACAACCTGCCCGAGGACGCCGAGCTCCCCGCCGAGGTGCCCAACAACCCCGAGGATCCCGCCGCCGGCACGCGCCGCCTGCTCTGCACGCGCGAGCTCTGGATCGAGCGCGACGACTTCATGGAGGTGCCCGCCAAGAAGTTCTTCCGCGTGACGGTCGGCAACGAGGTGCGCCTCCGTGGCGCCTGCCTCTTCACCTGCACCCATCTGGTCAAGGACGCCGAGGGGAACGTCACCGAGATCCACGGTACCTACGACCCCGCCAGCAAGGGCGGCAACCCCTCCGACGGCCGCAAGGTGCGCGGCACCATCCATTGGGTCAGCGCCAAGTATGCCAAGACCGCCGAGGTGCGCCTCTACGACCGCCTCTTCGCGCAGGAGGACCCGATGGCCTGCCCGAGCGGCAACTTCCTGGATGCGCTGAACCCCGACAGCATGAAGGTCGTCACCGCCTACGTCGAGCCCGCCCTCGCCGAGGCCGTCCCCGGCGAGCACTACCAGTTTGAGCGTGTGGGTTACTTCACGCCCGACTGCCACGCCTCCAAGCCCGGCGCCCCCGTCTTCAACCGAACCGTCTCCCTCAAGGATTCCTTCAAGAGGTGAGCGGCCTGTGCTATACTGTGCCGCCAAAGGAAACAGCCCCATGCTCAAACTCAAAGGTGTCTTCAGCGCACTCGTAACGCCCTTCAACACGGATGGCTCCGTGGACTACGGCGCCCTGCGCGCGCTCATCCAGTGGCAGATCTCGGAGGGCGTCGCGGGCGTGAGTCCCGTCGGCACCACCGGCGAAAGCCCCACGCTCAGCCCCGCCGACCACCTCAAGGTCATCGAGGCGACCGTCGATGCCGTCGCCGGCAAGGCCCGGATCATCGCCGGGACCGGCGCCAACTCCACCGAGGAGGCCATCCACCTCACCAAGGAGATCCTCGGTCTGGGCGTCGATGCCACCCTGCAGGTGACCCCTTACTACAACAAGCCGAACGCCGAGGGCCTCTACCGCCACTTCGCCGCCGTCGCCGATCTCGGCCTGCCCGTGGTGCTCTACAACGTGCCCGGCCGCAGCGCCAAGGAGATCCCGCTCCCCGTCGTGGCGCGCCTCGCCGCGCACCCCAACGTCTGTGCCATCAAGGAGGCCGCCGGAAGCGTCGACCGCGTCTCGGCCATCCGCCACCTCTGCCCCGACCTCACCATCCTCTCCGGCGACGATGCGCTGACCCTCCCCATGTTGGCGGTGGGCGCGCAGGGCGTCATCTCCGTGGCCTCCAACGTCATCCCGCGTGCGATGTCCGAGATGGTGAACCTCGCCTTGGATGGCGACTTCGTGAAGGCCCGTGAGTATCACGAGCGGTACTACGGCCTCTTCCGCGATCTCTTCTGCGACACCAACCCGATCCCCGTCAAGGCCGCGCTCGGCATGATGGGCAAGATCCACCCCGTCTACCGTCTGCCCCTCTGCCCGCCCGACGAGGCGAGCACCGAGACGATCCGCGCCTGCCTGCGCGGTCTGGGGCTCATCCAGTGAGGAACCGCGCATGAAACTCGCCATCTTGGGCGGCGCCGGCCGCATGGGGCAGATGCTCCTCGCCTGCGCCAAGGAACAGGGCCTTGAGGTCGTCGCCGTCACCGAGGCCCCCGGCTCCCCCCACATCGGCCAACCCGCCGCGCCCGGCCTGGTCTATCAGGAAGCCTGGCCCGCCGAGGCCGACACCGTCATCGACTTCACCTTCCACACTTGCGTCATCCCCAACCTCCGGGCCGCCGCCGCCAACCGCCAAGCCTACGTGCTCGGCACCACTGGCCTCACCCCCGAGGAACGCGCCGCCGTGGATGAGGCCGCCAAGACCCTTCCCCTCTGCTTCGCGCCCAACTTCTCCCTCGGCGTGAACCTCCTCCTCGAACTCGTCCGCCGCGCCGCCACCGTCCTGGATGACAGCTACGACGCCGAGATCGTCGAGATGCACCATCGCCACAAGAAGGACGCCCCCAGCGGCACCGCCCTGGGCCTCGCCAACGCCCTCGCCGAGGGACGCGGCGTCTCCCTGGACGCGGTGGCCGTCTATGGCCGCCACGGCATCGTCGGCGAGCGCCCCCGCGGCGAGATCGGCGTCCACGCCCTCCGCGGCGGCTCGGTGGTGGGCGACCACACCGTCCTCTTCGCCGCCGACGAGGAACGCGTCGAGATCACCCACAAAGCCTCCTCCCGCGCCGCCTTCGCCAAGGGCGCCATCAAGGCCGCCCAGTGGCTCCAAGGCCGCGCGCCCGGGCTCTACGACATGCGCGACGTCCTCGGCTTCAGGGACTGACCCATGCCACGCGCCGTCATCGCGCTCGGCAGCAACCAGGGCCTCCGCGAGGAGGCCCTTTCCAATGCCCGCGCCGCCATCGCCGGCCTCCCCGGCACACGCATCCTCAAAGCCGCCCGCCGTTACGAGACCGCCCCCGTCGGCGTCCCCCCGCAGTTCGCCCACCTCCCCTTCCTCAACTCCGCCCTGCTCGTCGAGACCTCCCTCACGCCCGAGGAGCTCCTTGCCGCCCTCCTGCGCATCGAGGCCGAGGCCGGCCGCGTCCGCACCATCCGCAACGGCCCCCGCCCCATCGACCTCGACCTCATCCTCTACGAAGGCGTGACCCTCGACACCCCGCTCCTTACCCTCCCTCACCCACGCGCCGCCCAACGCGACTTCGTCCTCCTCCCCCTCGCCGACCTCGGCGTCACCCTCCCCGACCTCCTCGCCAACCGCATCCCCTGACCCTCCCCGCCTCGGCAGCCAATCCACCGAGCGTCAGCGGCTGAGTCTCCCCGGATCGGCGGCTGAGTCTCGTTGGATTGGCGGCTGAGTCTCGTTGGATTGGCGGCTGAGTCTCCCCGGATCGGCGGCTGAGTCTCCTCGGGTCGGCGGCTGAGTCTCCTCGGGTCAGCCGCTGAGTCTCCCCGGATCGGCGGCTGAGTCGTTTTTCGGTGTGCGCCCAGCCTCCGAAGCTCCAAGCCGCCCAACTTCTCTTTCCACCGCTTGGCGCGGCAGGCGCGTGGGCGGGGATGGTCTGTGCTACAATAGGATACCTATGAAGCGCGCCATCCTTTTCGACATCGACGGAACCCTTCTCTATGCCAAGGGCCTTGGCAGGCCCGCCTTCGCCGAGGCTTTCGCCGCCGCCTATGGCGTTACGCCTGAGGTGGAGCGCGTCTCGTTCGTCGGTGCCACGGACACCGCCGTCATCCGTGCGCTCGCCGCCGAATGCGGCGTGGCCTCCACCCCCGCGCGGGAGGAGCGTTTCTTCATCGAGCTGACCAAGCGGCTGGAGCCGCGTCTGGCCGCCGGCCCCATCTTGGTCTACCCCGGCGTCCGCGCCTTTCTGGAGGCGCTCCGCGCGCGGGGCTTTCTGCTGGGCGTCGTAACGGGCAACATCCGCGCCATCGCCTGGGCCAAACTCCTTCATGCGGGGCTGGCCGACCTCTTCGACTTCGGCGCCTACGCCACCGACAGCCACGACCGCGACGCCATCGCCGCCGTCGCCTGCCAACGTGCCCGCGCACGCGGCGCCGAGCCTGTCCTGCTTGTGGGCGACACGCCCAAGGACGTGCGGGCCGCCCATGCCGCCCACCTTCCCGCCTTGGCCGTAACCGTCGCCGGGTGGGAGCCGCCCGAGGCGCTCCGCGCCGCGGGCGCCGACGCCCTTCTCCCCGGCTACGAGGATCTCCCCGCCGCCCTGCGCGCCGTCGAGGCGCTCCTTCCCCCGTCGCCCTTGCCCATTCGCGTGTTGGCCTGGGAGCTCACCCGGCGTTGCCCGATGGCCTGCCGTCATTGCCGCGGCGCCGCGCGCGACGAGGCTTATGCCGGGGAGCTGACCGACGCCGAGTGCCGCCTCGTCCTCGACACCCTCGCCGCCGCCTATCCCGAGGGCCGCAAGCCGCTCCTCATTCTCACCGGGGGGGAGCCGATGTGCCGCGAGGGCCTTGAGGGATTGGTTCGCCACGCCTCCGGCCTCGGCTTTCCCTGCGTCTTGGCCCCCTGCGGCCGCTTCGCCACCCCCGATCGCCTCCGCGCCCTCAAGGAAGCCGGCGTCCGCGCCCTCTCCATCAGCGTCGACGGCCCCGACGCCGCCACCCACGATGCCTTCCGCGGCGTCCCCGGCGCCTTCCGGATCGCCCTCGACGCGATGGCCGCCGCCCGCGCGGTCGGCCTGCCCTTCCAGCTCAACCACACCGTAACCCGCGCCGGGCTTGGCACGCTTCGCGCGATGCGCGACTTCGCCCTCGCCCAAGGCGCCACGCGCATTGACTACTTCTTCCTCGTCCCCGTCGGCCGCGGCGCCGCCATCGCCGCCCAATGCCTCGATGCCGCCGAACGCGACCGCGCCCTGAACACGATCCTTGACCTCGACGCGGAGGGCGCGCTTCCCGTCCACGTTACCTGCGAGCCGCACGTCCTCGCCTTGGCCGCCGCCCGCCCCACGCCCCCCAAGAGCCGCCTCAACGGCTGCATGGCCGGCGCGGGCTTCTGCTTCCTCGCCCACGACGGCCGCCTCCAGCCCTGCGGCTTCCACGAGGGCAATGGCGGCAACGTCCGCGACTTCGGCTGCGACCTCCCCGCCGCCTACCGCGCCAGCCCGCTCTTCGCCCGCCTCAAGGGCGGCCCCGTCTGCCTCGCCCGCGCCGCCGCCCAGGCACGCGGCTCGGAAGCCTGACGCGCGTTGCCGTGGCCGGATAAAAAAACGCCCCCGCGCTTTTGTGAGCGCGGGGGCGTTTTTTGTCTCTGCGGGGGGGAGTTACTTCGCCTGGGGCTTGGCGAGGGTGAAGAATTTGCAGGTCTTGGGGTAGTGCTCGCGGACGGGGTTGCCCTCGATCTTCTTGCCGTCGACAACGACCCAGGTCTTGTACTTCTCGGAGTGGAAGGTAACCTTGGAGGTCTTGCCCTCGGGGAGGGCGGCGTCGAAGGTGTATTGGGCGCCCTCGCGGCGGAAGCCGATGTTGCCGTTGACGGGGCTGACGGCGTAGAGGTCGGTCTCGCCGCTGGAGGTCAGGAGGATGGGCTTCTTGGCGTTGCCGGCGGGGACGGTGACCTCGAAGGTCATCTCCCAGGGCTGGGGCTCGGCGGTGTCGAGGGCGTTGGCCTGGGCGTTGACCTGGGCGAGGAAGGCCTCGTAGGGGCGGCCGTTGGCCTTGACCCAGCATTTCTGGGCGAAGGTGGCGCAGAGGCGCTGGATGCGGGGGAGGAGGTCCTTGGCGCAGAGGCCGGGGTCGGAGGGGCCAGAGACGTCCGTCCAGAGCGCCCAGGCGCCGCCGAGGAGCTTGGCGCGGTCGATGGCGGCGGGGTCGGTGTTGGGGAAGGTGAGGGGCGACCACTGTTCGTAGAGTTTCCGGGTGTCGAGGTCGTCGCCATAGGCACCGACGCGGTTGCCGCCTCGGGGGACGATATAGGTCCAGGAGTCGAGGATGTTGAGGATGTCGAAGCCGGCTTGGATGGCGGGGAGGGGGCGTTCCCAGTCCATGCTCCAGATGCTGGCCTGCACGCCCTTGGAGGAGACGGGGGTCTTGCCGGGCTTGCGACGGAAGGAGCACCAGAGGCGCGGGGTCTTGCCCTTGGCAAGGAGGTGCTTGCAGAGGGCGTCGATGAAGCGTCGGTAGCTCTCGTTGTCGCCGTAATACTCATCGCCCCCGATGTGGACGACCTGACCGGGGAAGACGCCTTCGTCGATGTACTCATCGAAGATGGAGGCGACGTAGGGGAGGGTCTCGGGGTTGTCAAGGTCGAGCATCGCGGCGCGCTCCATGTCATGCTTGCCGTGGATGGGGCCTTTGTACATGAGGTCGGGGCGGGCGCGGACCATCTGAAGGGCGTGGCCGGGGACGTCGAGCTCGGGGACGATGGTAACGCCCTGCGCGGCGGCTTCGGCGACGAGGTTCTTGAACTGCGCCTTGGAGTAGGCGATGTCGGTGGAGGTGAGGGCGGGATACTTGGCGTTCTCCAGCCGGAAGGCACCGGGGGAGGGCTCGACCTTGAGGATGTCGGCGGCGGTCTTCACCTTGTCCGGGAACCACTCGGCGTAGCGGTGGAGCCAGATGTAGTTGTCGGAGAGGTGGAGTTGGAGTTCGTTCAGCTTGTAGTAGGAGCAGATTCGCACCAGCTGGCGGAGGGTGTCGAGGGCGAAGGGCTTGCGGCCGCAGTCGAACATGAAGCCGCGGTGGGCGTATTCGGGCCAGTCCTTGGCCTCGCCTCCGGGGAAGGTGTTGCCCTTGGCCTGGAAGACCTGGAGGAGGGAGCGGGTGCCCCAGAAGGCGCCGAGCGGGGTGGGGGCGGCGATGCGGATGCCGTCCTTGCCGGCGGTGAGGGTGTAACCCTCGGGATTGGCCTTGGGGTCGGGGGCGACGGTGAGGACGATGTCGCCGGGTCTGGCCGTGCGCGCCACGGCGCGGCCGATCTCGTCGGCGAAGGTCTGGGCGTGGCGCACGAGGGCGGGGGAGGCGTCCTCGGGGATGACGACGCGGGCATCCGCGCCCAGCGTGTAGGCGCCGGCGGCGGCGTTGTCCGTCCATTGGCGGAGTTCGGGGATGACCTCGGGCTTGGCGCACCAAGCGGTGGCGGCGGCGAGGAGGAGGGTGGGGAGGAGGAACGCTTTCATGGGGTTATGATAGCACGATCATGGGGACGAAAAGGCCCCCGGCGGGTGCCGGAGGCCTTGGTGCGTACTCGTGTCCTTACTTCGCCTGGGGCTTGGCGAGGGTGAAGAACTTGCAGGTCTTGGGATAGTGCTCGCGGACGGGGTTGCCCTCGATCTTCTTGCCGTCGACGACGACCCAGGTCTTGTACTTCTCGGAGTGGAAGGTAACCTTGGTGGCCTTGCCCTCGGGGAGGGTGGCGTCGAAGGTGTATTGGGCGCCCTCGCGGCGGAAGCCGATGTTGCCATTGACGGGGCTGACGGCGTAGAGGTCGGTCTCACCGCTGGAGGCCAGGAGGATGGGCTTCTTGGCGTTGCCGGCGGGGACGGTGACCTCAAAGGTCATCTCCCAGGGCTGGGGCTCGGCGGTGTCGAGGGCGTTGGCCTGGGCGTTGACTTGGGCGAGGAAGGCCTCGTAGGGGCGGCCGTTGGCCTTGACCCAGCACTTCTGGGCGACGGTGGCGCAGTTGCGCTGGATGCGGGGGAGGAGGTCCTCGGCGCAGAGGCCGGGGTCGGTGAGGAAGGCGTTGTCGTTCCACATAGCCCAGGAGCCGCCGAGCACCTTGGAGCGGTCGAGATCCTCGGCTTTGGTCTTGGGGAAGGTGATGGGATTCCAGTTGTTGTAGACCCACTTGGTGTTGAGGTCGTCGCCGTAGCCGCCGACGGAGCCGTTGCCGCTGGGGACGATGTACATCCAGATGTCCAGCGTGTTCATGATGGCGTAGCCGGCCTTGGTGGCCTCGACGGGATTCTGCCAGCCCATGTTCCAGATGTTCATCTGCACGCCGGTGGACTCCACGGGGGTCTTGCCGCGCTTGTGGCTGAAGGAGCCCCACAGGCGCGGGGTCTTACCCTTGGAACGGATGTGCTTGCAGAAGGCGTCGACGAACTTGCGATAGCTCTCGTTGTCGCCGTAATACTCGTCCGTGCCGGTGTGGACGACCTGGCCGGGGAAGACGCCTTCGTCGATGTACTCATCGAAGATGGAGGCGACGAAGGGGAGGGTCTCGGGGTTGGAGAGGTCGAGCATCGCGGCGCGCTCCATGTCATGCTTGCCGCCGACGGAGCCTTTGTACATGAGGTCGGGGCGGACACGGACCATCTGGAGGGCGTGGCCGGGGACGTCGAGCTCGGGGACGATGGTAACACCCTGGGCGTCGGCCTCGGCGACGAGGTCTTTGAACTGCGCCTTGGTGTAGAAGATGTCCTTGGAGGTGAGTTCGGGATACTTGGAGTTCTCCAGCCGGAAGCCGCCGGCGGAGGGCTCGACCGCGAGGATGTCGGCGGCGGTCTTCACCTTGTCCGGGTACCACTCGGCATAGCGGTGGAGCCAGATGTAGTTGTCGGAGAGGTGCAGGTGGAGCTCGTTCAGCTTGTAGTAGGAGCAGATCTTGGCCAGCTGGCGGAGGGTGTCAAGGGCGAAGGGCTTGCGGCCGCAGTCGAACATGAAGCCGCGGTGGGCGTATTCGGGCCAGTCCTTGGCCTCGCCGCCGGGGAAGGTGTTGCCCTTGGCCTGGAAGACCTGGAGGAGGGAGCGGGTGCCCCAGAAGGCGCCGAGCGGGGTGGGGGCGGCGATGCGGACGCCGTCCTTGCCGGCGGTGAGGGTGTAACCCTCGGGGTTGGCCTTGTCGTCGGGGGTGACGGTGAGGGTGATGTCGCCGGGCTGGGCCGCCTCCGAGCCGAAGAGGCCCCAGAGGCAGCCGGCGTCCTCGCGGACGAGCGGGCGGCCGATCTCGTCGGCGAAGGTCTTGGCGTAGCGTTCGAGGGCGGGGCAGGCATCCTCGGGGATGACGACGCGGGCGTCCGCGCCCAGCGTGTAGTCGCCGGCGGCGGCGTTGTCCGTCCATTGCTGGAGTTCGGGGATGACGTCGGGCTTGGCGCACCAAGCGGTGGCGGCCACGAGGGTCACGGCAGAGGCGAGGAGTGTCGTTTTCATGCAAGCATGATACCACATTCGGCCTCTCGTGCGTGCGTGCCACGCGGGTGTGCGTTCTTTGGTATGCAGGGGCCGCCCCTTTGCGGGTCAGCCGCCGATCGGGGTCGGACTAGGGGCTGATCGACGTTGGGTCAGCCGCCGATCGGGGAAGGGTGGGGTGGCGTGCGTCTTCCGGTACGCACGTCCGGAGGGGGGCGTGGGGACCTCGCGTTTTTCGCTTGCATACCTTTTGGCAGGTTTGTATACTATGCGCCATTCATTTCCGGAAGCAGACTCATGCGACGAACCCGAGAAGAGGCATTGGAGACGCGGAAGGCCATCCTGGCGGTGGCCTTGGATTGCTTTTCCAAGCGCGGGTACGCGCTGACGACCTTCAATGACATCGCGCGGCGCATCCACCTGACGAAGGGGGCGGTCTTCTGGCACTTCAAGAGCAAAGAGGAGCTGCTGGCCGAGCTGATCGAGCGCGAGCACGCCACGTATGAGCCGCTCAAGGGGGTGGGGGAGGCCGAGAGCGTCGAGGACATCCGCGACGCCTTCGTGGATTGGGCGAAGGCCTTGGTGGGGCATCGGGAGCTGAGGCAGTTCACGGTCTTCCTGATGAGCCGGGTGGAGTGGAGCGAGGCGTTGAAGGCGACGCTCGCCAAGAAGTTGGATGGGCTGGTGGTGCGCGATCCCTTCGCGCGGCTCCGGGAGCGCCTGGAGTGGCTGAAGGCGGAGGGGCGCATCGTGACGCCGCTCTCGGCGGAGCAGATCGCCACGGTGATGAGCGGGATTTTCTTTGGGACGCTGCGCGAGGCGTGGCTGTACAAACTGCCGTTGGACGTCGTGGAGACGATCCGTGCGGGATTGGATCTTATCGTTCAAGGAATCAGGAGCAAGTAACCATGGAAGAGAAGAGCGAGACGAAGCAAGAGGCGAAGAGCCCGTTGGCCGCGGCCGTTGGGTTGTTGCTGAGTGTGATTGTGGCCGTCGGGCTGGGGTGGTTCGCCCGCACGATCTATCAGAACACCTTGGACAAGCAGGCGCAGGCCGAGGCCGTCGCGCAGGCCGCCGCCGCCGCGCAGGTCCGCCCCGTCACCGTCGAGACCGCCAAGGCGACGATGAAGGCCATCAACCCGCCGCAGACTTTCATGGGGCACGTGGAGCCGATCCAGGACGTCGACCTGCGCGCGCAGATCGACGGCACCATCCAGGAGGTGGCCTTCAAGGAGGGCGCGATGGTCAAGGAGGGCGACCTGCTCTATCAGATCGACCCGCGCGTCTACGAGGCCCGCGTGGCGCAGGCCAAGGCCGCCCTGGCGCAGGCCAAGGCCAGCAGCGAGAACGCCGACCGTTACTACGCGCGTATCAGCAAGGTGGACAAGCGTTCCGTCACCGAGGCGGAGGTCGACCAGGCCTATGCGAATATGCTTGAGGCCAAGGCCGCCATCGCCCAGTGCGAGGCCGACCTGGCGAGCGCCGAGATCAACCTGGGCTACTGCAAGATCACCGCGCCCATCTCCGGCCGCATCGGTCAGAGCCTGCTGAAGAAGGGCGACTACGTCTCCCCCTCCCTGGGCACGCTCGCGCGCATCGTGCAGATGGATCCCGTGCGCGTCGTCTTCTCCGTGCCGGACCGCGAGTACCTGCGCAACAAGAACATCGCCGATTCCAAGGGCGCCGGGGCCGAGGCCATCCGCGCGCAGATCCGCCTGGCCGACGGCACCGTCTACGCCCACGACGGCAAGCCCGACTTCATCAGCAACGAGATGAGCATGGAGACGGCCTCGCTGCCCGTGCGTTACGCCTTCGCCAACCCCGATCAGACGCTCCTCTCCAACGCCTACGTCACCGTCCTCCTCTCCGAGGCCCAGCCCAAGGAGGCGCTCACCGTGCCCTCCAACGCCGTCCTGGCCAACGCCACCGGCGACTACGTCTACATCAACGAGAACGGCAAGGCCGCCCGCCGCGCCATCGTCATCGGCGCCCGTCTGGAGGGCGTGGTCGAGGTCAAGTCCGGGCTGAAGGCCGGCGACGAGGTCATCACCGAGGGCGTCGTGAACGTCATCGAGGGCACCAACCTCAACATCGTGAACCCCTCGCCCAACGCCAAGCCCGAGGCGGCCGTCACCCTCGCGAAGTAAGCCCAAGGTTCCGGAGGAGTCCCACTTATGGCTGATCAAGAACGTATCATGAGCCTCGAGGAGATCGAGGCGAATGAGCGCGAGACCGTTCGGAAGATGGTCGAAGACCTTCCGAAGCAGAGCATCTTCTCGCGCACCTTCGTGAACCGCCCGCGCTTCGCGCTGGTCATCGCCATCGTGATGTCCATCGTCGGCGTGCTGGCCATCCGTTCGCTGCCCATCGCGCAGTACCCGGAGGTCTCCCCGCCGGCCGTCCGCGTGAGCTGCTCCTATCCCGGCGCGAACGCCGTGGACTTGGCGAACTCCGTGGCCATCCCGATCGAGTCCGCGGTCAACGGCGTCGAGGACATGCTCTACATGAGCTCGACCTGCACGGACTCGGGCCGTTACAGCCTCACCGTTACCTTCGCCGTCGGCACCGACCGCGACATCGCCCAGGTGCGCGTGCAGAACCGCGTGGCGCAGGCCGAATCCAAGCTGCCGAAGGAGGTCACCCAGCAGGGCGTGAACGTCGAGACCCGCTCCGACTCCACCCTCGGCTTCATCTCCTTCCGTTCCCCCAGCGGCGAGCTCAGCAAGCTGGAGATCTCCGACTTCCTCTACTCCAACGTCCGCGACGCCATCCTGCGCGTCCACGGCGTCGGCGGCGCGGATGTCCACGGCGCCCGTATGGCGATGCGCATCTGGCTCGACCCCGAGCGCCTCGCCTCCCAGGGCCTTGACGCCTCGGATGTCATCTCCGCCATCGAGGCGCAGAACCTCCAGGCCGCGCTCGGCTCCGTCGGCGCCTCCCCCGTCTTGGACGTGAACGTGCGCGACACCTTCTCGATCATCGCCGAGGGCCGTCTGAGCACGGTGCGCGAGTTCGAGGACATCGTCGTCCGTTCCGCCGACGAAGGCGGCCTCGTGCGCATCCGCGACGTCGCGCGCGTCGAGCTCGGCGAGCAGAGCTACTCCAACACCGGCTACTTCAACGGCCAGGATGCCGTCTCGATGGGCATCGAGCAGACCCCCGGCACCAACGCCATCGAGGCCATGGAGGCCGTCCGCAAGACCTTGAAGGACCTCGAACCCACCTTCCCCGGCGACCTGGACTACACCATCGCCTACGACTCCACCGAGTTCGTGAGCGTCTCCATCGATGAGATCATCACCACGCTCATCGAGACCTTCATCCTCGTGCTCATCGTCTGCTACGTCTTCTTGCAGGACATCCGCGCGACGGTCGTGCCGCTCTGCGCCATCCCCGTCTCGCTGCTCTGCACCTTCCTGGTGCTCAAGATCTTCGGCTACACCATCAACACCATCTCCCTCTTCGCCCTCGTGCTGGCGATCGGCTCGGTGGTGGACGACGCCATCGTCGTGGTCGAGCGCGTCCAGCACCACATGGACAAGAACAAGCTCGACCGCAAGACGGCCACCCTCCTCGCCATGCACGAGGTTACGGGCGCCGTCGTGGCGACGACGCTGGTGCTGCTGGCCATCTTCGCCCCCGTCGGCTTCGTCGGCGGCATCACCGGCCGCATTTACTCGCAGTTCGCCATCACGATGTCGGTGGCCATCCTTTTCTCGGCCATCAACGCGCTGACGCTCTCCCCGGCCATCTGCGCCACCATCCTCGGCGTGCCCAAGCCGCACACCCACTGGTGGGATCCCTTCACGTGGTTCAACCGCGCGCTCGACTGGGTGCGTATGCGCTACGGCGCCATCGCCAAGTTCTTCGCCGCGCGCCGCCTGCTCACCCTCATGCTCCTGCTCCTCTGCTTCGCCGGCGTGGCCGTCAGCTACAACATGACGCCCACCTCCTTCCTCCCCGAGGAGGACCAAGGCGTGGTCTTCGTGGACATCGCCTTGCGCGAAGGCACCAACCGCGCCGTAACCGACGACTTCGTCAAGCGCTTCGAGAGCGAGGTTCGTGCCATTCCCGGCGTCAAGAGCACGATGTCGGTCATCGGTTGGGCCATGATCTCCGGCAACGCCGAGAGCACCGGCATGCTGATTGTCGCCCTCGATCCGTGGGGAGAGCGCACCACCGAGGATCTCTCCGTCTGGTCCATCCAGCGCAAGATCCAGGCGATCGCCGCCCGTTACCACGAGGGCAAGTTCCTGGCGATGGTGCCGCCCGCCATCCAGGGCCTCGGCGTCTCCGGCGGCATGAGCCTCTTCTTCCAGTCGCTCTCCACCACCGACCCCGAGATCATCGAACAGAACCTCAAGTCCTTCCTCGCCGCCCTCAACCAGGCCCCAGAGGTCGAAGGCGCCTTCTCGCCCTACACCTCCGGCACGCCGCACATCGAATTGCAGGTCGACCGCACCAAGGCCGAGACCTACAAGGTGCCCGTCTCCACCGTCTTCTCCACGCTGCAGAACTACCTCGGCTCCTACTACGTGAACGACATCAACCTCGGCACGCAGGTCAACCAGGTGATCGTGCAGTCCGACTGGGACGGCCGCGCCACCCACGAGGACATCGGCCGTATCTACGTCCGCTCCACCGAGGGCAACCTCGTCCCCGTCTCCGCCTTGGTGAACACCGAGACCATCGGTGGCGTCCGCAACTACGCGCGCTTCAACCTCTTCCCTGCCGCGCGTATCACCGCCAACGCCGCCGAAGGCTTCTCCTCCGGCGAGTCCATGGCCGCCGTCAAGCGCGTCGCCGGTGAGTCCCTCTCGCGCGACTTCTCCTTCGCGTGGACCGACCTCTCCTATCAGGAGTCCATCGTCGAGGGCCAGACCGGCATCCTCGTGCTCGCGGCCTTCGTCTTCGGCTACCTCTTCCTCGTCGCGCAGTATGAGAGCTGGACGCTCCCCCTGCCGGTGATGACCTCCATCACCGTCGGCGTCGTGGGTGCCTTCCTGGGCATCATCTACTGGGGTCTCTCCCTCTCCATCTACGCCCAGGTCGGCCTTCTCCTCCTCATCGCCCTGGCCGCGAAGAGCGCGATCCTCGTGGTCGAGTTCGCCGCGCAACGCCGCGAGCAGGGGCTGGGCATCATCGACGCCGCCGGCGAAGGCGCCTCCGAGCGACTCCGTGCCGTGCTCATGACGGCCCTCACCTTCATCCTCGGCGTGCTGCCGATGGTCTACGCCACGGGCGCCGGCGCCGTCAGCCGCGTCCACCTCGGCGTCACCGTCTATACCGGCATGCTTGCGGCCACCACCGCCGGCATGATCATGATCCCCGCGCTCTACTCCCTCTTCGAGAAGATGCGCGAGGGCACCTACGCCCTCTTCGGCACCACGCACCACCGGGAGACCAAATGAAAAGCTCCACCCTTGCCCTTTGCCTCCTCCTGTCCCTCGCCGGTTGCGCCATCCCCAACCATAAGCCCTACGAGGAACGGCCCGTCGCCGAGGTGCTCCAGGCCGCCTCCGTCGCCAAGGACACCCGCGAGGACGCCCTCCCCGGCCTCCTCGGGAAGGCTCCCGCCCCCGCCCTCGACACGTGGTGGCAGCGCTTCGCCGACGAGCCGCTCAACCGCCTCCTCGCCAAGGCCTACGCCGCCAACCGCACCCTCGCCTCGGCCCGTGCCAACCTCGCCGCCGCCCGCGCCCAGTGGCGCTACCAGCGCGGCGCGCTCTGGCCCACCGCCGACCTCGGCGCCGACCTCTCCCGCAACCGCACCTCCGAGAATGGCCTCAGCGGCAAGAACCGCTACACCGACTATTCCATCACCGGCGGCGCGCGTTGGGAGCTCGACCTCTTCGGCCGCAACACCTACCTTGTCGATGCCGCCGAGGCCGAGGCCCAGGCTTCCGAGGCCGACCTCAAGGCCATGTGGGTCTCCGTCTCCGCCGACCTCGCCACCTATTACGTCGAGCTCCGCACCCTCCAGGGCCGCCTCATGGTCGCGCAGGACAACCTCCGCCTCCAGCAGGACAACTACGACCTCTTGGCCGACCGCCTCCAGAGCGGCATCTCCAACGCCCTCGTCGTCTCCCAGGCGGAGTACGACCTCCACAACACCGCCGCCGCCATCCCCTCCCTCAAGGCCCAGATCACCGCCGCCGAGGACGCCATCGCCATTCTCTGCGGCGTCGCCCCCGGCGCGCTCCCGCCAGAGATCGTCCAGATCCCCGACTTCATGTCCACTCCCGAGGACGCCAAGGACGGCCAGGAGGGCGGCCGCAAGGCCATCGGCCTGCGCCCCACCGCCATCCCCACCGCCAAGAACTTCTCCTTGGAGGAGGGCATCCCCGCCGACGCCATCCGCCGCCGCCCTGACGTCCACGCCTCCGAGCGCCGCCTCAAGGCCGCCACCGACACCCTCGGCTCCGCCAAGGCCGAGCGCTACCCCACCGTCTACATCTCCGGCAACATCGGCCTTGAGGCCCTCAAGCTCGGCGATCTCTTCGACTGGGACAGCCACTTCTACAACTTCGGCCCCGGCGTCACCCTCCCCATCTTCCGCGGTGGGCAGATCGTCGCCAACATCGACATCAAGACCGAACAGCAGAAGGCCGCCCTCGCCGACTACGAGCACACCGTCCTCACCGCCCTCGGCGACATCCGCGACGCCCTCTCCGGCTGCGAGCAGGAGCGCGAGCGTCTCCGCCACCTCCGCCTCGGCGTCCAGGCCGCCCAAAGCGCCTACGAGATCGCCGGCAACTCCTACGACGCCGGCATCGGCGACTTCTTCGACCTCCTCGACGCCCAGCGCCAGGTGCTCAGCCTCGACGATGCCCGCGTCGTCAGCGAGGGCGAGATCGCCAAGCAGCAGATTGCCCTCTACCGCGCCCTCTGCGGCGGCTGGGAAGGCAACGAGGCCCCCGAGACCGCCCAGGCCCTTTTTGGCGCCAACGTCGCCCCGGAGCCGCTTCTGGCCCCCCTCGCCGCGCCGCCCGCCGCGTCGGCCCAGCCGTGAGGCCGCCTACGGAACCCCGCGCCTCGCGCGGGGTTTTTCTTTCCCGCGGGATGTGTTATCATACGCCCCGTAAATGATTGGAGGAACCCCTTGATGAAGCGAAGCCTTACACTCCTGCTCCTGCCCCTGTTCCTCGGCGGTTGCGCCTCGTGGTGCCCCTTCGCCGATGAGCCGGAGACGCCCACCCCCGCCCCGGCGGCGCAGCCAGCCGTCACCCCCGAGCCCAAGGCCGAGCCCCCAAGCCCGCCCCCCAAGGTCGGCGCCTACTCCGAGCACATCGCCCCCGACCCCGAGCAGCGCGACGTCTTCACCGCCGCCACCCGCGATTCCGAGGCCCGCAACCTCCGTCCCCTCACCGTCGCCACCCAGGTCGTCAACGGCCTCAACTACGACTTCCGGTGTGTCAGCGAGGACGGCCGCCGCCGTTACTCCGTCATCATCCACCGCCCGCTTCCCCAATCCGGTGAGGAACCGCGCATCGTCTCCATCCGGGAGCTTTCCGCCACCGACTGATTGTGGCCACACCTTGCCAAAGGCGCCTCGCCCATGCGAGGCGCCTTTTTTTTGGCTCAGCGGCCGATCCACTTTGGGTCAGCGGCTGAGTCACCTTGGATCGGCGGCTGATCCACTTCGGGTCAGCGGCTGATCCACTTCGGATCGGCGGCTGATCCACCTTGGGGTGGGGGCCGAGGCGTTGGGTCAGTCGGGGAAGGGGAGGTCGTCCTGGAGGGCGCGGACGGGGGCGAAGGAGCTGCGATGGCAGGGGGAGGGGCCGAGACGGCGGAGGGCGTCGAGGTGGGCGCGGGTGCCGTAGCCTTTGTGTTGGGCGAGGCCATAGCCGGGGAATTGGGCGTCGAGGGTGAGGCAGAGGCGGTCGCGGGTTACTTTGGCGAGGATGGAGGCGCAGGCGATGAGGAGGCTGCGCGAGTCGCCTTTGACGAGGGCGTCGTGGGGGATGGGGAGGCCCTTGACGGGGAGGCCGTCGACGAGGGCGTGGTCGGGGAGGGTGGGGAGGGCCTCGATGGCGCGGCGCATGGCCAGGTGGGTGGCGCGGAGGATGTTGAGGCGGTCGATCTCCTCCACGGAGGCTTGGCCGATGCCCCAGCGGACGCGGGGCTCGTGGGTGAGGGTCTCGTAGAGGCGGTCGCGCTGGGCGGGGGAGAGCTGCTTGGAGTCGTTGGCCTGGGCGAGGGGCCCGGCGGCGAGGGGGGCGAGGTCGGCCTCGGCAATCTGGACGGCGGCGGCGACGACGGGCCCGGCGAGGCAGCCGCGCCCGGCCTCGTCGATGCCGACGAGGGCGTCGCCGGGGTGGGCGGCCCAGTAGGCGCGTTCGGGCTGGAGGTCGGGGGTCATGGGCGGACGCGGGCGGTGAGGTCGTAGCCGCGCACGCCGGTTACGCGGACGTCGGCGAAGTCGCCGGGGGCGAGGCCCTCGGGGAGGTGGGCGATGCGGGTGAGGCCGTCGACGTCGGGGGCTTGGTGGGGGAGGCGGGCGAGGGCGCCGTCCTCGCCGTGGGGGGCGAGGATGAGGGCGCGGGTGGTCTGGCCGACGCGGGCGCGGTCGATTTCGCGGGTGATGGCGCGCTGGGTCTCCATGAGCTCGCGGCGGCGGCGCTCGGCGGTCTCGGGGTCGGGGAGGCCGGGGAGGTCGGCGGCGGGGGTGCCCTCCTCGGGGGAGAAGACGAAGGCGCCGAGGTGGTCGAAGCGGACGGCGCGGACGTAGTCGAGGAGGGCCTTGAAGTGGTCCTCGGTCTCGCCGGGGAAGCCGACCATGCAGGTGGTGCGGAGGGTGGCGCCGGGGACGGCGGCGCGGAGGCGCCGGGGGAAGGTCTCGATGGCGCGGATGGTGTCGGCGCGGCGCATGGCGCGGAGGATGTCGGGGGCGCAGTGCTGGATGGGGAGGTCGAAGTAGGGGAGGATGTGGCGTGCGCCGGCCATGGCCTCGAGGAGGTCGTCGGTTACGTGGTTGTGGAAGCCGTAGAGCCAGCGGACCCAGAAGTCGCCCTCCAGGGCGTCGAGTTCGCGGAGGAGGTGGGCGAGGCCGGGGCCGCGGCGGTCTTTGCCGTAGGCCGTGACGTCTTGGGCGACGAGGTTGATCTCGCGCGCGCCGGTCTCGAGGAGGGCGCGGGCCTCGGCGAGGATGGCCTCGGGGGGGCGGCTGCGGAGGCGTCCGCGGAATTGGGGGATGGCGCAGAAGGCGCAGGCGTGGTTGCAACCCTCGGCGATTTTGACGTAGGCGACGGATTTGCCGGAGAGGCGGAGGGCGGGGATGAGTTTGTCGAAGGTGCGGGTGGGGAGGCCGGGGGGGATGTCGGGGGGCGGGGCCTTGCGGTGGCGGAGGGCGTCGAGGAGGGCGGGGAGGCGGTCGAGCGCGTCCACGCCCAGGAAGGCGTCCACCTCGGGGAAGGCCTCGGCCAGGCGCGCACGGTAGCGCTGGGGCATGCACCCGGCGACGACGACGAAGCGGCACCGGCCCTCGGCCTTGTGGGCGCAGGCGGCGAGGATGTTCTCGGCCGCCTCCTCCCGCGCGGGGGCGATGAAGGCACAGGTGTTGACGAGGATGACGTCCGCGCGGTCGGGGCTCGGGGCCAGTTCGTAGCCGGCCTTGAGGAGGCAGCCGGCCATGACCTCGCTGTCGGCGAGGTTCTTGCTGCACCCCAGGGAGATGATGCCGACGGTGCTCACAGCCCGAGATCCTCGTTGACGAGGAGGACGGTGGCGGGCGTGCAGGAGGGGCGCTGGCGGATGATGGTGGTAACGCGGCAGATGCTCTCGGGGCAGCTCCCGGCGCAGTCGGCGCACGCGCCCGTCGCGGCGCAGGGGGTCTTGCGGCCCAGGCGGTGGGCGTTCACGGGCCCGGCCACGGCGCGGACGCGCCCGAGCGCGTCGTGGACGCCGCCCGAGACGAGCTTGTTGCGCCCGACCACGAAGACCACGCGGCGCGGGCCGAAGATGGTGGAGGCCACGCGGTTGCCGTTGCCGTCCACGTTCACGATCACGCCCTCCTCCGTCAGCGCGTTCACGGAGGAGAGGAAGAGGTCGCACGTCAGCTGGCGGCGCATGATCTCCAGCTTCTCCTCGGGGGAGAGGGTGGGGAAGCCGTGGTTGAGGATCTCCTTGCCGGCCTCGCGCAGCTCGCGCGTCAGGTTCAGGCAGGCCACCGAGAGGGAGCCGCCGAAGCCGACGCTCCGGGCCTCCCGGGCCAGGGCGATCACGCGGGCGCGGGCCTCCTCGCGCGTGGGGCAGACCTCGGCCTCGAAGCCGCGCGCGCGCAGTTTCTCCGCCACCGCCTCCAGCCGGACGCCCGACTGCCAGGCCAACATCTCATCGACCGTCTTCTGTTCCATGCTTGCTCTCCCGGAATGCCATGACAAGGAAGCCGAGGCCCACCAGGAGCAGGCCCACGGACACACATTGGCTGAAGCTCAGCCCGAAATGGAAATCCCCCCGAGGGTCGTCGCGCAGGCACTCGCCCGCGAAGCGCAGCGCCGCGTAGGCCACCGCATAGGCCCCGCAGCAGAGCCCCGCCCACCGCCGTTGCCTGCGGTAGAGCCACCAGAGCGCCACGAAAAGGAGCGCGCACCCGGCGGCCTCGATGAGCTGCGTGGGCCACACCGGCAGCGACTGCGGCGCGTAGGGCCCGATCAGCCCCGCCTCCACCTGGTGCCGCCACGCCGGCGAGCCGTGCGGGAAGCGCACGCCCAGCGCCCCGCCCCCCACGCCGCCGAAGCAACACCCGTGGAAGAAGCACCCCACCCGCCCAAAGGCGTGCCCCAACGGCACGAAGACCGCGCAGAAATCCAGCAGGCTCCGCAACGGTTCCGCCCGTCGGATCAGCCCATACGCCACGATGCCCAGCGTCGCCGCGATGAAGCCGCCGTAGAAGACCAACCCTCCCTGCCAGATGCGGAAGGCCGCCAACGGGTCTCCCGCGAACTGCTCCCCCCAGTTCTGCGCCACGTAGACCGCCCGCGCGCCAATCACCCCGCACACGGCCGCCACCATGATCAGCGTGTCCACCTCGCCCGGATCCCGCCCCGTCAGCCGCGCCAAACGCCGCGCCAGGCAATAGCAGAGCACGAATCCCAATGCCAGGCACAGCCCGTACATCTGGAGGTGGAAGCCGAAGAGTGTGAACAATTCCGAGTGCATGGCCTCATGATACCACACTTATGCCTTGCCCAACCAAGCGCGCCCGGGAAAGGGCGCGGTGCCGGGGCGGGCGCGTCAGCCCACGGTGATGGTTTCCTCGGGGTAGCGGATGTGGCGCTTGACGTCCCGGGAGGCCATCATGAGGGCAAGGGAGATGGGGCCGATACGGCCAATGAACATGGCCAGGGCAATGAGGAAGCGGCCAATGGGGGTGAGGAGCGGCGTGGCATTGAGGGTGACGCCGACGGTGCCGACGGCGGAGGAGACCTCGTAGAAGAGGGCGAACTCCCCGCGGTCGGCGATGAGGGGACGCTCGGTGAAGAGCAGGACGAAGTAGAAGAGGAAGACGATGGCAAGGTAATAGAAGAGGATGACCATCGCCTCGCGGCAGATGGGGTCGGGGATCGTGCGGCGGTGGATCTGCACCCACGGGTTGCCGCGGATGTAGGCGCGGATGGTGAGGAGGACGACCAGGAGCGTGGTGGTCTTGATGCCGCCGGCCATCGAGCCGGGGGCGCCGCCCACGAGCATGAGCAGGACGGAGAGGACGTTGGCGGGGGAGGAGACCTGATCCATCGGGATGGCGTTGAAGCCCGCGGTGCGGAAGAAGACGGCCTGGGCGAAGCCGGCGACGGCTTCCTCGATGTCGGCGTGGAGGGCGGTGGGGAGACGGGCCCAGTCGCCGGCGGTGAGGGTGGCCCAGAGGCCGGGGCCGTCGTCGAGGCGCAGGGAGCCGTTCCATTCCAGCACGGTGAAGAGGAGCCCGCCGCCGACGCAGAGGATGAGCGACATCCAGAGCACAAGCCGGGAGTGGAGCGAGATGCGCCCACGGACGCGCAGGTCGCGCCGCCAGAAGCGATATTGGAAGACGTTGGACAAGACCAGGAAGCCGATGCCGCCGGCGACGACCAGAAGGGCGATGACCACCATGTACGGCACGTCGCCGCGCATGGCCAGGAGATTCTCGGAGTGGAGCGAGATGCCTGCGTTGCAGAAGGCGCTGACGGCGTGGAAGAGCGCGAACCAAAGGCTTTGGCCGAGTTCGTAGCCGTGGTGCCAATGGTAGCGCAGGAAGAGGAGGAAGGCGCCCGTGAGCTCAAAGCCAAAGACGTAGCGGAAGGTCTGCGAGAGCAGGCTCCCCGCGTGCCCGGAGGGGTCGCGCCCGAAACTGAGCACCAGCTGCCTTTCCCCGCCGAAGGGGACGCGCCCAAGGAGGATCGCCACGATCATCGTGCCCAGCGTGACCAAGCTGATGCCGCCCAACTGGATGCAACCGAGCAGGACGGCCTGCCCGAAGAAACTGTAGGTGCTGGGCACGTCGACCACCGCCAGTCCGGTAACACAGGAGGCGGAGGTGGCCATGAAGAGATTGTCGAGCAAGGCCTTCCAGCAGTCGCCCCACGCGAACGGCGCGCCGGGGCGCACCCACGCCCACAGCCCGTCGGCCTGCGCCCAAGGCGTGCTGAGGAGGAAGGTGCCCACCAGGATGAGCGCGGCGAAGGTGCCGGCCAACATCCGATAGGGATTGAAGGGGCGGGGCTTCTTGGGCATCCGGAGGCCGCCGGGCGCGGCGGGGGCGGCGCCCGCATCGCGCAGTCGCTCGCGGTAGGCCTGGAGGGATTCGGTCTCGCCGCCCGGGGTCACCATGCGAGCGCCTCCGGTGAGGGCGGCGTCAGGTGCGCGCCGCGGTAAGGGATGCCGAGGGCCTCATACTTGTGAACGCCTAACTCATGATAAGGCAGTCGGTCGATGCGTTGGACATTGAGGCCGTCGATCAGCGCACGGGTGGCGGCCTTCTCGGCGGGCGTGTCGTTCAGCCCGTTGGCGACGACCTGGCGGACCCAGATCGGCTTCTGGGTGGCGCGGAGGTGGGCCAGCACGTTCCAATAAGGTTGGGGGTCGGCGCCCGTTACGGCGCGGAAGCCCTCGGGCGTGGGGCTCTTCACGTCGAGCAACACCAAGTCCACCGCGTCGAGAAGCGCCAACGCGGCGGGCGTGTCGACCGCGCCGGAGGTGTCGAGCGCCACATGGATGCCCTGGGCCTGAAGGGCGCGGGTGGCCTCCAAGACGGCCTCGGCCTGAAGGAGCGGCTCGCCCCCGGAGAAGGTTACGCCGCCCTCCTTGCCCAGATAGGGGCGCATCCGCAGGGCGCGGCGCACCACCTCGTCCACCGGCGTCTCCGTGCCGCCCGTGAGGGGCCACGTGTCGGGATTGTGGCAGAAGACGCAGCGGAGCGGGCACCCTTGCAGGAAGACGACCAAGCGGATGCCCGGGCCATCGACCGCGCCGAGGCTTTCGTAGGAATGGATGCGCAGGTTCATCGTTTCCCTCCCCGCAGACGGGGCAGGATGACCTCGAAGACTTTGTAGGCGTACTTCGGGGCCATCATGGGCAGACAGCACCAGAGGCCGTTCATGCGGTTGGCGCGGACAATCTCCCGATTGAGGCGGATCCGCGCACGGAGGCCATCGGTGGAGAGGCCGCCCAGGCGCATGGCGGTGGTGCAGAGCGGCAGATAGCGGGTGCGCAGACGGGCCTTGTAGAGAAAGCGCACCAACAGCTCGTGGTCGGCGGCGATACGGAAGACGTCCGGCAGATACCCGCCCAGCTCGGCGAAGCGCTCCCGGCGGATGGCGAAGCTCGGGTGCGGCGGCATGAAGCCCCAGCGCAACATCCACGGCCGCCAACGCGCGCCGGAGTAGTAGCGCATTGTGGGCGCTTCGCGCCCCGCCGCCTGTTGCGGGACGAAGCGGATGTCGCCATAGACCGCGTCGAGCGTCGGATCCTCGGCGAATGGCGCGCACCAACGGGCCAGGATGTCGTCACCATCAAGCATGTCGTCCGCATGGAGCAGGGCGATGAGGTCGCCGGAGGCGCGGGCGATACCCTTGTTGATGGCGTCGTAGAGGCCGCGGTCGGGCTCGCTCGTCCACTTCAGGCGCCCCTCGAAGCGCGGCTCCCACTCCCGCAGGAGGGGGACGGTGGCGTCGCGGCTGCCGCCATCGACCACCAGATACTCATAATCCGCGCCGCGCTGGCGCAGGACGCTTCCCAACGCGGAGGGCAACGTGTCCGCGGAGCCGTAGCAGACCGTGATCAACGAAAGCTTCACGACATCTCCTTCCCTCTGGCCTGCGCCAACGTCCCGCACCCTTGGAAGGTCGGGTCGCCCGCCGCGCACTCCAGCACACTGTGCGCGCGCCACCCGCCCCAGACCCACCAACGCCCCGGGCGCACATTCAGCGCCTGGCGCGTCAGCCGACCCTGCCGGTCGAAGAAGCGCGCGTCGATGGCGAAGCGCATCCCCAACGTATGGATGGCCGAGCACGGCACGATGAGCAACGCCCGCCCTTGGGGCAGCCCCGCGCGCCCCAACAGCCCACGCATCCGCGCCAACGGCGTGTCCGCCACCTCCACCTCACTCATGGGGCGGCTCCCCGGCGGCCCAGACCGTGGGCCACCATTCGGCCATGAAGCGACGCAACGCCTCCTCGCCCTCGGGCGTCTGGAAGTCGTGCTGCGGGCAGCTCACCGTAACCATTGCCCACCGTTGGATGCGGTTCCGGAGCGAACGCTCCAGACTGTCGCCCACCACGCGGCGGAGGTTGGAGCACGTGGCGCCGCGCGAGTTGAGGAAGACGTAGGCGAAGCCGCTCGTGCGCGTCTGCCCCTTGCGGCTGAGCGAGAAACAGGCCATCGGCAACCCTGGCAGGATTGGGCGCACCTCCCGTTCGCTCATCACGAATCCCTGGGCCGGCAGGCACAGCTCCGGGCGGTGGATGGAGAGGCGGCTGCGCCCCGCCACCACCAACGCCACCGTGAAGACGTCGCCATTCGCCAATTGGTAGGTTACCTTGCGCGACTGCGTGTCCGCCGGAAGGATGTCCAGCTCCGCGCGGCTCACGCGCCGCACCTCCCCGCCGCAGCGCGGGCACTCCGCCGGGGGCGTCTCGTCCTCCGCGAAATCCTGCGACCACAGGCAGGCGCGATCCTGACAGAACCACGGGTAATGGCTCACCGCCCCCGGCAGATGGGCGAAGGATTTGTTCAGGAAGGCGTCGCTCTCATACTCCAACGGCGGCATCTCCCCCGCCCAATGGCGGAAGCCCGGCAGCGCCAACGCGATTACCGCCACCGCGGCCACCGCCCACCGCCGGGCGGGCTTCTTGGCCTCGGCGGGCGCCTCATCCTCCGTCGGCTTGGGCGCATCCCCCCGGCGCAGCCAATCGGCCAAGCCGAAGACGCAGAGCGCATAGATGGGCGCCACGATGAAGAGGGCGTTGTCGTGGAGCGTCATCCCCGCGGACTGCCCCATCCACTTGCACGTCAGCGCCGTCAGCAACAGCCGCAGGACGTTCCCCAGGAAGGCGATCGGCACGCTCGCCAAAAACAGCGCCCACCGCCGCCATACCCCCCGCAGCGCGAACGCGCCGTAGGCCGCCGTGCCGACGAACAGGGCCACCAGCGACCGGATGCCGCTGCACGGATCCGCCACGTCCAGCTGGAAGGGCGGCGTGCCCGTCGAGACGATGGCCGTGCCCACCTGCTGCACGCCCACGCCCAAACCATTCAGGATCACCGTCGTCACCGCCACCGAGGCCCGCCGCAACGGCACCGTGAAGTTGTCCAGGAACCCCACCGGCATCACGAAGGCCAGGAGCACGATCGGGAACCACGTCAGCCGGAACGTCCGCCACCCATAGCACGCCAACGGCGCCGCCAACAGCAGCAACACCGCCGAGGCCTGGAGGAAGCGCGTCTGCCCTCCGCGCAACCCGAAGAACAGCAACGCCCCCGAGAGCACGATCAGCGGCAACGCCCACAACGGTTCCGGGCGCCCCAGCGAGCGCACCACGCTGTCGCGCCGCGCCCACAGCACCGCCAACGCCAGGCACGGCACCAGCCAGACATATTCCATATGCTGCGAGGCATCGGTCATCGTCCCCCGCGTCCCGGTTATCGCCGGCCACAGCCACGTCAGCGCCGCCAGCATGAAGAGGACGAACGGCAGATGCCGGATCAATCGCTTCGCCACGTCATTCCCTCCCATCGTCTTCACGGTTCCGGGGCCAAGGCGCGGAAGCTCCGCCCCTCGCCCAACGCAATCACCCCCGGGCGCACCAAGCGCCAGACCCCCGGCGGCAGGCCGGCCAACCGCCCCTCCTCCACCAACACGATGTCCGCGTCGTCGCAGACCGTAACCGCGCCATAGGCCACGTGCCGCGCCGAGGTCCGCAGCGGCCAGACCGCCGCCGCGCACATCCGCGGGTCATCCGTCCCAACCCGCAGGCGCACCCCCTGCCGCTCGGGCGTCTCCGCGGAAATCGCCAGAAGCGTCCGCGCCGCCTCGCGCTGGGCCTCGCGCGCGGGCACGTCGCGCCAGGCCACCGCCAACGCCCACGTCGTCCACGCCGTCAGAAACGCCGCCGCCGCCATCCCCAACACCCCGCGCACCCACGGCGAAGGCACCGTGGACACCGCCAACCCCAGCATCAGCGGCGACAACGCCGCCAACGGCACCGCGAAGGCCCCCCCGCGGTCGAAGAAGAGCGACCCCACGAAGCAACACGGGAAAGCCACCGAGAAGAGGCGCGCCCACCGCCTGCTCGCCTTCCAGCCCCCCCACACCGTCAGCCCCACCCACGCCAACGCCCCCAGCCCCCCCGCGCACAGCCACACCGCCCGCCACGCAGGCTCACGCACCCAATCCGTCGGCGCCCCCGGCAGACGCGGCAGATCCGGCGCGCCGCCCCACATCCCCAGCTCCGCCAACCCCGCGCAAAGCGCCACCGCCACCGCGACCGCCATCAGCACATGCGACGTCCGCCAATAGAGGCACAGCCGCGTCCACCCCACCCCCACCAGCAACGCCGGGAGCAACGCCACCAGCACCCACAGCACATCCGCGTCCACCGCCACCCCCACCGCCACGCACGCGCCCACCACCGCCGCCGCGCAATACCCCGGCCACTGCGCATAGGCCCGCGCCGCCACCAACATCGCCAAGAAGGCGAAGGCCTGCCCCGCGAACGGCCCGAACATCTGCCCATGCCACACCAACGCCGGCGCGGCCGCCGCGAACGCCATCGCCCACAGCGGCCCATCCGCCGTCTCGAAGACCCCGCCGCGCCGCCGCAGCCCCAACGCCGGGATTCCGATCAGAAACAGCGCCGACAGCACGAAGACAAAGAGCCGATAGCTCCGCGCCCCGCCCGGCCCCTCATGCTGCCCCAGGAACATCGCGCAACACGCCGCCGCCTCATGGAAGGGGGTTACCTGCGCCATCACCCCTTCCGGCCAATGCACCCGCGCCATCGCCTCCGCCCGCGTCGCCGCGGCAAGCAGTTCCGGCGCCTCGTCCGGCATCGGCATCGGCGCACCCAAATGCGCAAGGCGCACCCAGGCGCCTGCGGCCAACACGACCACAAACACCAACGCCTGCACGAGCCAACGGACTCTCTTTCCCATATCCGCGCAGTATACCAAAAAACCTCCTCGCCCCTCGCCCGGCGACGATCATCGGCCGATCCTCCTCGGCTCAGCGGCCGATCCACCTCGGCTCAGCGGCTGATCCACCTTGGACTAGGGGCTGATCCTCTTTGGGTCAGGGGCTGACGCTGCGTGGGTGCGTCAGGGTGTGGGCAGAGGAAGGAGGGCGGGGTGGGGGGCGCGTGTGGGGAAAGGCAAAGTTTGGTAGTGTGAGGGGCGAAAGGAGTGTGCCATGCGTTTGAGTGCGTTCGCGCTGACAGTGGGTTTGGCCGCCGCGGCCTGTGCGGCGGAGCCGGGGATCGTTGTGCCGAGCGCGGCGCAGCGGGCTTGGGCGGAGGCGGAGATCGGGGTGCTCTTCCACTTCGATATGCCGGTCTTCCGGCCCGATTACAACTGGCGCAGGTGGGGTTCCCATCCGCCCGCGGAGACTTTCAACCCCACGGCGCTGGACGTGGGGCAGTGGATCCGCGCGGCCAAGAGCCTCGGCGCGACCTACGCGGTGTTGGTGGCCAAGCATTGCAGCGGCTTCAGCCTCTGGCCCACCAAGGCGCACGCCTACAGCATCGCCCACTCCCCGTACCAGGGCGGCAAGGGCGACCTCGTGCGCGACTTCGTGGAGGCGTGCCGCCGCGAGGGGCTCAAGCCCGGCCTCTATGCCAGCACCACCGCCAATGGTTACCTCTGGGTGGACAATCCCGGCCGCGTCCGCCCCGGCGGCCCCGTGACCCAGGCGCAGTACAACGCCATCGTCGAGACCCAGCTCCGCGAGCTCTGGACGAACTACGGCCCGCTCTTCGAGATCTGGTTCGATGGCGGCGTCCTCGCCCGCAAGGAAGGCGGCGCGGACGTCGCCGCGCTGTTGCGCGAACTCCAGCCGCAGGCCATCGCCTTCCAGGGCCCGCCCAGCCACCCGCACCTGATCCGTTGGGTGGGCAACGAGACCGGCACCGCGCCCGACCCTTGCTGGGCGACCTGCGCCGAGACCACCAAGGCCGACGGCACGCGCGTCATCGAAGGGCTGCACGGCGACCCCGCCGCGTCGCGTTGGTGCCCCGGCGAGGCCGATTTCACCCTCCGCCACAACGCCGCCTTCCAGGGCGGCTGGTTCTGGAAGGCGGGGCAGGACGACCGCCTCTTCACCGTGCCCCAGCTGATGCGGAAATACGAGGAGACCGTCGGGCGCAACACCAACATGCTCCTCGGCGTCGTCATCGACGACCGTGGGTTGGTGCCCGAGGCCGACTGCCGCCGATTGGCCGAGTTCGGCGCCGCCATCCGCGCGCGGTATGGCACGCCCCTCGCCTCCGCCGCCGGGGAAGGGGAGACGGTGGAGGTGCGCCTCGGCGCGCCGGCCACCCTCGACCGCGCCATCCTCCAGGAGGATCTGACCGGCGGCGAGCGCGTCTTGGCCTATGTGCTGGAGGGCTTGGCGGAGGGGGGCTGGGCGCCCCTCGCCACGGGCACGAACATCGGCCACAAGCGCATTGTTACGTTCGCCCCCCGCACCCTCTCCGCCGTGCGCCTGCGCGTCACGCAGGCCAAGGCCACGCCGCGCATCCGCGCGCTCGCCGTCTTTTCCAAACAAGAAGGGAACATCGCGAAATGAAGACCGCACTTCTCACCCTCTGCGCCCTCACCGCCGGGGCCGCCCTCGCCGCGCCGCGTTTCATCGGCGCCCAGGAATATGGCGTCCGGCCCGGCCACGAGCTTATCTGGCGCGTGCCCGTCCACGGCGCCACGACCGTCGAGGCCGTCAGTCTGCCCGAGGGGCTGACCTTCGACGCCGCCCGCCGCACCCTCCGCGGCCGCTTGGAGAAGGCCGGCGACCACGCCGTCGTCCTCCGCGCCAGCGATGGCAAGGCGAGCGTCGAGGAGCGCCTGACCATCAGGGTGGGCGAGGCCATCTGCCTGGCGCCCCCCATGGGCTGGAACAGTTGGTACTCCTATTCCGAGGCCGTCAACCAGGCGGGGATGGAGAAGATCGCCCGTCTGCTTGAGGAAAGCGGCTTGGCCGACGCCGGGTGGGCCTTCGTGAACATCGACGATTGCTGGCAGGGCGAGCGCACCCCCGGCGGCGCCCTCCAGGCCAACGCCAAGTTCCCCGACATGAAGGCCCTGTGCGACGCCATCCACGCCCGCGGCCTCAAGGCCGGTCTCTACTCCTCCCCCTGGGTCTCCACCTACGCCGGCTTCCGCGGCGGTTCCTACGACGACGGCGAGCCCAAGGCCCTTCCCCCCGAGAAGCGCCTCCAGCCCGGCCAGATCTATGGCCGTTACCCCGGGATCCACACCACCGGCAGCGACCGCATCGGCAAGCATTGGGGCTTCGACAAGGACGCCAAGCAGTGGGCCGCGTGGGGCTTTGACTACGTGAAGGTGGATTGGAAGCCCAACGACGTCCCCACCACCGCCCGCATCGCCAAGGATCTGCGCGAGGCCGGGCGCGACATCGTCCTCAGCCTCTCCAACGCCGCCCCCATCCAGAACTTCCCCGGTCTGGCCAAGCACGCCCAGCTCTGGCGCACCACCGGCGACATCCAGGACACCTGGGGCTCCATCCGCTCCATCGGCCGCGCCCAGCTCAAATGGCTCCCCCACGCCTCCAAAGGCCACTGGAACGACCCCGACATCCTCCAAATCGGCCTCATCGGCACCCCCAATCGCCCCAACGTAACCTTCCGCCCCAGCCGCCTCACCCAGGCCGAGCAACGCTATCAGATGACCCTCTGGTGCTTCCTCTCCGCCCCCCTCCTCATCTCCAGCGACCTTGAGCACCTCGCCCCCGAGACCAAGGCCCTCCTCACCGACCCCGACCTCATCGCCCTCGACCAACGCCACGCCGCCGCGCCCATCGCCCTCGTGCAGGAGACCAAGGACTACTTCGTCCTCCGCAAGGACATCGCCCCCCGGCCCATCCACGGCCTCTTCAACGACTCCGACGCCGCCCAGACCATCACCCTCCCCGACGGCTCCGCCCACAAGGTCGCGCCGCACACCGCCCTGCTCGTCCCCTGACGGGGCGGGCCCTCGGCGGGGACACACTCACAAACGAACGCGCCATGCTCGGGATCAATCTCTTCTGTTCGTTGTTGGCGGTGCTGGTTACGCTCGGCCCGGTGCGGGCGTTGGGCCTGCCGCGGTGGGGGGTGGCGTTGGTGGGCGTGGCGTTGGTGGCGTTGGCCCAGCAGACCCTGGCGCACCGCGCCTTCGGTGCCTCGATGCTCTCGCCGGACGCGCTGCCGTTGCCCTTGGTGGCGCTCTTCCTGTGGGGGACGGCCTTCCTGCTTACGGCGGGCGGGCTGACGGTCGTCTGGCTGGCGTTGCGGCTCTGCCACGTGGCGGTGAGCGGGTGGTGGCCGTTGGCGTTGGGCGCGGCGATGGGGGCGTTCTTGGTGTGGATGGGGGAGCGGACGCCGCCGGTGCGCGAGCGCGTGGCCGTCCTGCCCGGCTTGCCGGCGGAGGCGGAGGGGCTGCGCGTGGCGGTGCTGGCCGACGCCCATGTGGATCGTTGGCGGGGGCGGGCCTGGTGCGAACGCCTGGTGGCGCGGGTGAACGCGGCGAAGCCGGATCTGATCCTCTTCACGGGCGATCAGGCGGACGGCCCCATCGCGTTGCGGGAGGGCGATCTGGCGCCGTTGGGCGGACTCCGCGCGCCGGAGGGGAAGTTCCTGGTCACGGGGAACCATGAGCATTATTTCGAGACGGAGGCCTACCTGCGCCTCTACGAACGGCTCGGGATCCGCGTGTTGGACGGGGCGACGGCGACGGTGCGCGGGTTGGGCTTGGTGGGGTTGCCGGACAGGCGGTCGCTGACGCGGCTGGGGGATGAGGCCGCGTTGTTGCGCGGGTTGATGGGGAAGTTGCCGCCGGGCGTCTTCCCGGTGCTGGTGGCGCACAAGCCTGGCATCGCCCCGGAGGCGGACGCGCTGGGGGTGCGCCTGCAACTCTCCGGGCACACGCATGGGGGTCAGCTGCCCGGGGTGGCGTTGGCGATCGCCCGCCCCAACCTTGGTTTCGTGCGCGGATGGTACGCGTTGCCGCGCGGGATGCGCCTCTTCGTGGCGCCGGGGTGCGGCGTCTGGCTGGGCTTCCCTTACCGCCTCTACCCCTCGGAAATCACGGTGCTGACGTTGCGCGGGGCGGATGGCGGGGAGACGCGATAAGAAAAAAAACGCGCGGGCGGTGCGTTTCCGCTTGCTTTTTTGCTTGCGATGGGGCATACTTTGTTATGTCAAGGTCGTTATAGGAAGAAAGCATGAAGCGCGTTTGGCTTGCTTTGGTGTGCGCGACGCTGGCCTTTGGGTCGGCGGTCGCGGAGGATGCGGCGGTCGCGGCATACGCGAAGGCCCAGGAGGCGCGTATCGCCGAGCAGGCCGCCAAAGAGACAACCCCCCGCAGACGGTTGGAGATGGAGTATCTCCTGCGCCAGGACTATGGCGTCAGGCTGGAGCGTGAGCGCGCGAAGAAGATCCGTTCGGGGACTTTGCGGACGGACGAGACGGAGGCCCTTCGGGCGGAGCGGCAGGCCCTGCTGAAGCAGGTGGAGGCGTTGGACGAGAAAATCGCGAAGGCCTCGGAGAAGGCCCCCGAAATCGTGGCGTTGGACGCGGTTCGGGCGGCGAACAGCGAACGGCTTGATGTGTTGCGCAATGAGTTGTTGCCGCCTTCCATGCGCAAGGCGAACCAGGCGGCGCCGAAGACGGAATGATTGAAGGAGGAGCGGACATTATGTCTCAGACCAAGCAACCCGGGCAGCGCAAACCCCGAATCCTGATCGTCACCCCGGAGATCACCTATCTCCCCGCAGGCATGGGCAACATGGCCGACAAGCTGAGCGCCAAGGCCGGCGGCCTGGCGGATGTCTCGGCCAGCCTCGTGGCAAGCCTCTTCAAGTTGGGGGCGGATGTCCATGTGGCCCTGCCGCATTACCGCCGGATGTTCCATGTGGACGTGGGGCGCCTCATCAGCGATGAGTTGCGCAAGTATCAGGCGCACCTGCCCGACTCGCGCATCCATCTGGCCGAGGATCGTTGCTTCTATTATCGCGACACGGTCTACGCGCAGGGCGACGAGAACCCGCACCTCTCCCTCGCCTTCCAGCGTGAGGTCATCAACAACATCATCCCGACCGTCCAGCCAGACCTGATCCATTGCAACGACTGGATGACGGGCCTCATCCCCGCGGCGGCGCGCCGCCTGGGCATCCCCTGCCTCTTCACCATCCACAACATCCACACGGTGCACCGTTGCCTGGGTGAGGTGGAGTATGCGGGCATCGACGCGGCGGAGTTCTGGAAGAACCTTTACTACTCGCGTCCGCCTTATGACTACTTCGAGAGCCGCGACACGAACCCGGTGGACTTCCTGACCTCGGGCGTCTTTGCCTCGCACTACATCAACTCGGTGTCGCCGACCTTCCTGGAGGAAATTGTGCGGGGGTGGTTCGATTTCATCCCCGGCCAGTTCCGCAACGAGGTCATCTCCAAGTACAACGCCGGTTGCGCGCGCGGCATCCTCAACGCGCCCGACGATAGCTACAACCCCGAGACCGACCCCAACCTGAAGGTGAACTACGACGCGCGCACCCATCACGCGGCGAAGATCTCCAACAAGATGCAGTTCCAGGAGAAGGTGGGCCTCTTCAAGAACCCCGACGCGCCGCTCTTCTTCTGGCCCAGCCGCCTCGACCCCGTGCAGAAGGGCCCGCAGCTGCTCACGGACATCCTCTACAAGACGCTTGAGAAGTATCGCGACGACAACATCCAGTTCGCGATCGTCGCCAACGGCCCCTATCAGCAGGCCTTCCGCGACATCCTGGGCTTCCACAATCTCTACGGTCGCCTGGCGGTCTGCGACTTCGACGAGCACATCTCGCGCCTGGGCTATGCCTCCAGCGACTTCACGCTCATGCCTTCGCTCTTCGAGCCGTGCGGCCTGCCGCAGATGGTGGCGCCGATCTACGGCTCCCTCACCGTCGCCCACGACACCGGCGGCCTGCATGACACCGTCGAGCTCCTGGACGTGGAGCACGGCACGGGCAATGGCTTCCCCTTCAAGTATTACGACAGCGAAGGGTTGGCTTGGGCCATCGACCGCGCCATGGACTTCTACCGCCTGCCCACCGACGTCCGCGAGGCGCAGGTGGCGCGTATCATGGAGGAGTCCAAGCGCCGCTTCAACCACGAGCGTTGCGCCGCCGAGTACATCAAGATTTACGAGGAGATGCTCCAGCGCCCCCTCACCGAACTCTTCGACGGTGAGCACGCCGAGCAGAACCCCTATCACGAAGGACACTGAGCCATGCCCGCCCCGCGCGCCCGCCTCTCCGACGACCCTTGGTTGGCCCCTTACGCCGACCTCATCGAACGCCGCGCCGAGCGTGCGCGCGGCGTGGCGGCGCGCCTCGCCGGCGGTGCCGGGAACCTTCGCGCGTTGGCGGACTTCGCCAGCGCCCATGAGTTCTATGGCCTTCATCGCACGGACGAGGGGTGGGTCTTCCGCGAATGGGCCCCCCACGCCACCGAAATCTGGTTGGTGGGCGACTTCAACGGCTGGGAGCGTACCCTCGCCTATCGTGCCGAACGCATCCCTGGCCGCGACGTCTTCGAGTGGAAAGGCCCTCCCGAGGCGATGGCGCATGGGCAGTTCTGGCACCTGGAGGTCTGTTGGGACGGTGGGCGTGGCGAGCGTATCCCCGCCTATGCCCGGCGGGTGGTGCAGGATCCGCGCACCGGCCTCTTCGCCGCGCAGGTCTGGCAGCCGGAGAAAGCTTACGCGTGGGAGCACCCTTTCGCCCGAGACCCCGGCAAGGCCCCCCTCATCTATGAGGCGCACGTGGGCATGGCGCAGGAGCGCGAGGGCGTCGGCACCTACACCGAGTTCGCCGAGAAGATCCTGCCGCGCATCAAGCAGGCGGGCTACAACACGCTTCAGCTGATGGGCATCATGGAGCACCCGTACTACGGGAGCTTCGGCTATCACGTCTCCAGCTTCTTCGCCGCCAGCTCGCGTTTCGGCACGCCCGAGGAGCTCAAGGCGCTCGTCGATAAGGCCCACGGCATGGGCTTGGCCGTCATCATGGACATCGTTCACTCCCACGCCGTCAAGAACGAGCGCGACGGGCTCTCCCTCTTCGACGGCACGCCTTACCAATATTTCCACGACGGCTCCCGCGGTTGGCACGATGCCTGGGACTCCCGTTGCTTCGACTACGGCAAGACCGACGTCCTCCACTTCCTGCTCTCCAACTGCCGCTTCTGGCTGGATGAGTACCGCTTCGATGGCTTCCGCTTCGACGGCGTCACCTCCATGCTCTACCTCCACCACGGCTTGGGCGTGGACTTCTCCAACTACGGGATGTACTTCGATGGCTCGGTGGATGAGGACGCCTACACCTATCTCACCCTCGCCAACGCCGTCATCCACACCGTCCGCCCCGACGCGCTCACCGTGGCCGAGGACGTCAGCGGGATGCCCGGCATTGGCGCACCCCTCGCCGAGAACGGCGTCGGCTTCGACTATCGCATGGCGATGGGCGTGCCCGAGTGTTGGTTCAAGCTTGTCCGAGACGTCCGCGACGAGGATTGGTCGGTCGGTTTCCTCTGGCATGAGCTTACCAATCGGCGTGCCGACGAGCGGACGGTGAGTTACGTGGAGTCCCACGACCAGGCGCTCGTGGGCGGCAAGTCCTTCATCTTCCAGATGATCGACAAGGAGATGTACAGCGCCATGCACGTCGGCTCGGGCAATCTCTACGTCGACCGCGGCATCGCCCTGCACAAGATGGCCCGCCTTGCCACGCTGGGCTGCTGCTGTGCCTACCTCAACTTCATGGGCAACGAGTTCGGCCACCCCGAGTGGATCGACTTCCCCCGCGAGGGCAACGGCAACAGTTATCACTACGCCCGCCGTCAGTGGTCTCTCCGCGACGACCCCAAACTCTACTTCAAGGCCCTTGGCGACTTCGACGAGGCCATGATTCACCTCGTCCGTTCCGAGGGCGTCCTCGACGGAGAGGATTATCCCAAGCGCATCTTCGCCAGCGATGACGACAAGGTGCTCGCCTTCATGCGCGGCGACCTGCTCTTCGTCTTCAACTTCCACGGTGAGCTGTCCTTCGCCGACTATCCCCTCATCGTCCCGCCCGGCGGCTACGTCCATGTCCTCGACACGGACGCCACGGCCTTCGGCGGCTTCGGACGCATCCAGGCGGGGCAGGACTATCCCCTCACCACCATCGAACGCGCCAACGAGGTCTGCTTCGCCATCCACGTCTACGCCCCCGCCCGCACCGCCCTCGTCATCCGCCGCACGCCCCCCGCGCCCGGCGCCTCCCTCCCACCTGAGACGCTCCACCATCTCGCCGTCAAGCAGGAAGAGACCCCGTGAGTGCCCCCGTCCTCATCGTTACCACCCCAACGGTGGCGGATCGCACACCCGTGGCCATCCATGGGTTTGTCGCCGCGAACGCCGTTTGGGAGGCTGCGCATTTGGCGAGCCGCCGTTTCGATGAGGACTTCGACTTCGACAAGGGCCGTTACGGCGTTTACGAGGCCATCATGGCGCAGTTGGAGCGCGATGTCCTGCGTGCCATCAAGACCAAGGCACAGGCGTTGGGGGCGAATGCCGTCGTGGGATTTTCGCTGACCTACGGCACGGCGCCGCTGATTGAGGGCTCCGGGGTGACGCTTCGGGCGGATGGCGATCGTTGGTACGCCCACGGCGAAGGCACGGCGATCTCGATAGAACTCACCCCCGGAGACACCCTAAACGCATAAAGGAGCACCTCATGGTCACCGCCATCATTCTCGCCTCCGGCAAAGGCACCCGCATGGGCGCCGGCCTTGACAAGTGCTTCCTTTCTCTCGGGCCGCGCCCCGTCGTCGCTTGGTCGCTCCTTGCCTTCGAGAAGTGCAAGGAGGTCGACAAGATCATCCTCACCGTCCGCAAGGATCAGCTCGTCGCCGCGCGCGGACTCCAGACCATGTTCGGCATCAGCAAGCTCCAGACAATCGTCATCGGCGGCGTGCGCCGGCAGGATTCCGTGGCCGCCGCGCTCAAAGAGGTCGAGCCCGTCGCCACCCGCTATGTCGTCATCCACGACGCCGCCCGCCCCTGCATCACCCCTGAGCTGATCCGCGAGACGCTGAAGTACGCCAAGCGTTTCGGCAGTGGCGTCGCCGCGCATCCCGTGGCCGACACCATCAAGGTCGTGGGCAAGGGCATGACCGTCGAATCCACCCCCGACCGCGCCACCCTCTGGGCCGTCCAGACCCCCCAAGCCTTCGCCGCCGACAAACTCTTGGCCGCCTACGCCCGCCTCGCCGCCGACAAGGCCCACACCTACACCGACGACTCCGCCCTCCTTGAGGCCGCCGGCGAGACCACCCGCCTCGTCAAGTGGGATGAGCCCAACCCCAAGATCACCACCCCCATCGACCTCACCATCGCGGCCGCCATCCTCCGCCTCAACTGAGGATCCCCTTTATGCCACGTCCCCGCCGATACGCCATCATCAGCGACATCCACGCCAACATCGAGGCCCTCGACGCCGTCCTTGCCGACGCCAAGGCCCAGGGCGTGGATGACATCGTCTGCCTTGGTGACGTCGTCGGCTACAACGCCGCCCCCTCCCAGTGCATCCGCCGCGTCCGCGAGCTTGGCTGCAAGGTCGTCAAGGGCAACCACGACCACTACTGCTCCGACCCCTCCGTCAATCTCGACGACTTCCAGCCCAACGCCGCCAGCGTCATCGAGTGGACCCGCCGCAACATCAGCGAGGACGACACCCGCTGGCTCCGCGAGCTCCCCTTCACCGCCACGCTCATGGGCTTCACCATCGTCCACTCCACGCTCGACAGCCCCGAGCACTTCCGCTACGCCTTCGACACCCTCGACGCCGCCGACTCCTTCAACTGCCAGCGCACCCGCGTCTGCTTCCACGGCCACACCCACGTCCCCTGCATCTTCCTGCGCGCCCCCGGCGGTGACCGCAGCGCGATTGTCAAGGTCGGCCCCTCCGACGGCCTCCTTCGTCAGGGCACCTACTTCATCAACGTCGGCTCCGTCGGCCAGCCCCGCGATGGCGACCCCCGCGCGTGCTATCTCATCTACACCACCGAGGGCCTCACCAAACTTTCCATCGAGTTCCGCCGCGTCGACTACGACATCGAGTCCGCCGTCCGCCGCATCGAGGAGGCCGGCCTCCCCGGCCGCCTCATCACCCGCCTTTACACCGGCCAATGACCCCCCGCCCCCAACGCGGCCAGGCGCTCGCCGAGCTTACCGTCATGCTCGTCGTGTTCCTTATCCTCATCTTCGGCGTCACCACCCTCGGTTCCCTCTCCCTCCGTCAGCTCCGCCTCCGCCGCGATGTCCGCCTGGAGGCCGGCGAGACCGCGCTCTCCCGCTCCACCGCCGGCTGGGTCGACCCCAACCCCGCCCCCGAGAACCGCCCCGACCCCTTCCACCGCGTCAATGCCTACGCGCGGCTCGACGCCTACGCCCCCGAGCCGACCTCCCGCCTCCCCGCCAGCAACTACACCCTCGCCGCCCGCGACCTCCCCGAGGGCGAACTCGGCCTCACGACCGAGACCCGCGAGGAACGCGTTCTCCTGGAGGACGCTTTCATCGACCTCATCTACGGCAAAGGCACCATCCTCCTCCGCGAGGAGGTCGCCTTCCCCGCCGCCTCCGGACTCTGGGAGTGAGCCATGCGTGTCCTGCTCCGTGCCCTGGCCTGGCCCTTCCGCGCCTGCTTCTCCGCGCGGTGGGTGGCCTTCGTCCCCATTGTTGCGCTGACGTTCATGGGTCTGGCCGGCTTCGCCTTCTGCGGCGCGATGGATTTGATGTGGCGATATGGGCTGTGGCCGTGGCCCCTCGCGGTGCTCGGTTACGTCGGTTACGCCGCCTTCCTGCTCTTCCTCGTCGGCGTGCCCTTCTTCGGCCTCCTGATGTTGGTGGGCGGGCTCTGGTCCGCCACGGGGAGCCGCGGCCATGCGGGTGGTTGGGCGGTCGCCATCCTCGGACCGCTCGCCGCCGCCGTGCTCTGGTTCGGCTGCAATATCACGGTTGTCATCGCCGCGCTCATCCTCAGCCGCCTGCCCGACGGCTTCGGTAAACGCCAGCCCCTCCCCGAGACCATGCCCCTCTATGTCGCCGCCGAGGGCCCCGATGGCCTCGACTCCCAGGCCGAGACCTTCCTTGCCGACCGCCTCGGCCCCGAGGCCGCCGCCGCGCGCCTCCGCTTCGACGCCCCCGGCGATTCCCTCCGCGTGAGCCTCAGCCAGTCGCCGGGCATCTACCTCTTCGACGCCCACTTCGGCCGCCCCGTCACCCTCACCCTCACCTCCGACCCTGGCGGCCGCGTCCTCTCCGGTTGGGACGGCAAGCCCCTCCCCGAGGGCACCACCGAGCTGACGCTCTACGAGGGCGACTGGGGCGACTACTACGGCGTCCGCGTTACCATCCGACCCGCCGAAGGCGGCGACCCCCTTCTCCAACGCACCTACCTCCTCGATGGCTGGATGCACTGACCCTATGCGACGCGCCACCCTTCTCCATGCCCTTGCCTGGCCCTTCCGAACCTGCCTGACCCACTGGTGGGCGGCCTTCGTGCCGCAACTCCTCTGCTTGACGCTCTTCTTCGCCGCGTTGACGGAGATGTGGGCGACCTGCCGTGCCTCTGGCTGGCCCCATCAGGTCGCCGTCTGGGCGATTCCCGTCGCCTTCTTCGGGCAGATGGGCTTCTGTGCGGCGCAGTTCCTCGTCGGCGTATGGGTCTTCGCCAAAGGGCGCGTCTGGGCTGGGCTTGCCATCATGTGGGGCGGGATTCTCTTCTGGGGCGCCTCCATCCTCCTCATCTTCGCCGTCGGGACAATCTACGATGTCCACGTTACCGCCGCCCGTGCCCAAGTGGAACGCGTGCAATGATAACCAAGCGCGCCTTCTTCTTCGCGCTGACGGTGGCACTCAACCTCCTCGCCTTTCCCATCCCGGGCGGCTTCCGTCTTTTCGTCCTCTTTGCCACCGCCTTCCTCCTGCTTTCCATCGCCATCGGCTCCTTCGTGCTCTGGCTCTGCCATCCCACCGCCAAGCAAGGCTGGCGCGACCTCGACTATGTCGCCGTCGCCGTCCTCCTTTGGTTAGGCCTCACCTGGCTCTGGTTCGTCCTCTGGTGGGAATGGTGATTGTCTGGCCGCGAGCGGATCCTGTCTGGGGAAGGGTAGGGGATACAACGCGACGCGAAGGAAGGAGCGTGCGCCCCTCCCACTTTCTCAATCGGCCCCCGACCCGAGGAGGATCAGCCGCCGACTCGAGGAGGATCAGCCCCCGAAGTCTTTTGGGCGAGCCGCCAAGCCTCCAAGCTTCCAATCGCGCATGGGGGGAAGAGAGACTAAATGGCGTGTTGGCTCTCGGCGTGGCGGGGGTGGCGTTGCGCCGCCGCGCGGCATGACTGCCAAACAAAAAAGCCCCCGACCGGAAGGTCGGGGGCTTTTTTGTGCCCGCGCGCACTCAGAGGGCGTATTCGGCGACGGGGCCGTACTTGCCCGAGAGGGTGTGCGTGCGGGTGCGGAGGGCGCGTCCGTCGGGGGCCAGATCGATGATGCGGACGCCGTTCTCCCAGTGGCGGTAGGTGTTCGTGCCGCCGGTGAAACGGCCATAGACCAGGCCAAGGCCGTTGATCTGGGCGGCGTAGTCGTTGTCATGGTCATGGCCGCAGAAGGCGGCGAGGATGCCTCGCGCCTCGACAAGGGCGTAGAACATGCCCGAGTTGATTTTGGGGCAGCAGACGGCCTCGTTCTTGGAACCGATGGCCTTGCGGTCGCCATGCGCCCAAGCGGTGTCGTATTCGGGGAGGGGGATGTGGAAGAAGGCGGCGCCGGGGAGCGGCTCCCCGCCGTTGGCTTTGCGGAGGGCGGCGGCCTGCGCGCGGAACCACTCGACCTGGTTGGGGGCGAACCACGCGTATTTGCCGATGCCTTTGACGCCTTTGAGCGGGGTGTCGGCGGCGTAGGCGCGGGAGTCCATGCACCAGAGCGCGAAGCGGGGCGCATCGCCCGTCGGCCCGAGGATGGGCAGGACATAATTGCCGTAGCCGGGGACGTCGGCGGGGCCGACCTGCGTGAGCGAGCCGGGCAGGGCGGAGACGAACTCGACGATGGACTTGCGCGAGTGCTTGCCCTCGTGGTCGTGGTTGCCCATGACGGCGGCGAAGGGGACGTTGTGGCGGCCGAAGATGCCGGCCAGGCGCTCCCAACCTTCCTCCATCATGCTGTTGGTCACGCAGTCGCCGGTGATGATGGCGAGGTCGGGCTTGTCCTCGGCGAGCGCCTTCTCCAGCATATCGTCCACCTGCTGGCCGCGTTTGTCCTTGCCGGTCGGCGGGATGTAGTGGAGGTCGGTGGCTTGGAGGATGCGGAAGGGCTTGCCCTCCTTGAAGCGGAGGGCGGCCTTGGGCGCGGCGTCGGCGGCGAAGGCGGCGGGCGCGAGGGCCGCACCGGCTGCGCCGAGGGCGATGGAGGCCAGGAAATCGCGGCGGTTCTGCATGGTTGCCTCCTTACTTCGCGGCGGGCGCCTGGGTCACCACGGCATCCACGAGGCCGTAGGCCTTGGCTTCGTCGGCGGACATGAAGTTGTCGCGGTCGGTGTCCTTGAAGATGGTCTCCAGGGGCTGGCCGGTGTGGCGGGCGAGGATCTCGTTGAGCGTCTGCTTCATGCGCTGGATCTCGGCGGCCTGGATTTGGATGTCGGTGCACTGGCCCTCGGCGCCGCCGAGGGGTTGGTGGATCATGATGCGGGCGTTGGGCAGGGCGTAACGCTTGCCCTTGGCGCCGGCGGCCAGGAGCACCGCGCCCATGCTGGCGGCCTGCCCCACGCAATAGGTGGCCACGTCGCAGCTCAGGAACTGCATCGTGTCGTAGATCGCCAGCCCGGCGGTGACGACGCCGCCCGGCGAGTTGATGTAAAAGGCGATGTCGCGCTTGGGATCCTGCGACTGAAGGAAGAGCAGCTGGGCGATGACGAGGTTCGCCACCGTGTCATCGATGGGCCCGCCCAAGAAGATGATGCGGTCTTGCAGCAGGCGGGAATAGATGTCATACGAGCGTTCGCCGCGGGCGGTCTGCTCCACCACGATGGGCACCAGCATATTGTTTTTCGTCTCTTGCATGGGAAACTCCTTCTTGTTCCCTTAGTATACCACAACGGTCGCGGCCCCGGCCGAAAGGAGGCTCAGAGCGTGTGCAGCGTGTAGGCCTGGGTGCCGAGGCCAAGGGCCTCCGCGTGCTCCAGGCAGGTGCGCCAATCGGTGGTGGGGGAGACGGTGCCGAAGTGGTCGACGTGCCGCTCGGCGGCTTTGCCGAGGAGGGAGTCGGCGATGGGGGGCTGACGGTTCACCGCGTCGGCGCAGGCGCGGTCGATGGCCACGGGGTCGAAGGAGGCGAACATCCCCACGTCGGGCACGATGGGCACGTCGTTCTCGCCGTGGCAGTCGCAGAAGGGCGAGACGTCGATCGCGAGGCTGACGTGGAAGTGCGGGCGGTCGTGCAGGACGGCGAGGGCGTATTCGGCCATCTTGCGGTTGAGCACCTCGTTGGCCGCGCCGAAGTCGGGGGTGATGGCGTCCTTGGGGCAGACGCCGATGCACCGTCCGCACCCCACGCACTTGGCGTGGTCGATCGTGGCCTTGCCGTCGGCCACGTGCGGCGCGTCGTGGGCGCAGATCTTGACGCAACGCCCGCAGCCCACGCAGAGGGACTGGTCGACGGTCGGCTTGCCGGCGGCGTGCATCTCCATCTTGCCGGCGCGGCTGCCGCACCCCATGCCGATGTTCTTGAGCGCACCGCCGAAGCCGGTGCACTCGTGCCCCTTGAAGTGGTTGAGGGAGATGACGATGTCGGCGTCCATCACGGCCCGGCCGATCTTCGCCGCCGTGACGTACTGGCCGCCGGGCACAGGCACCTCCACGTCGTCCGTGCCTTTGAGGCCATCGGCGATGAGGGTGTGCACGCCGGTAACAAGGGGGTTGTAGCCATTCTGATAGGCAGAGTCCAGATGGTCGAGCGCGTTTTTGCGCCCGCCGACGTAGAGGGTGTTGCAGTCGGTGACGAAGGGTTTGCCGCCCAACTCACGCACCAGGTCGCAGACGGTGCGCGCGTAGTTGGGGCGCAGGAAGGCGAGGTTGCCCGGCTCCCCGAAGTGCAGCTTGATGGCGACGAACTTGCCCTTGAAGTCAATGCGGTCGATCCCGGCCTTGAGCATCAGCTTGCGCAGTTTCATCTGTTGGCTGTCGCCCATCGGGACGGTGTGCAGGTCGGTGAACCAAACGTCGGCGGGATGGTTGTCCATGGTCTCTCTCCTTTTTGGTTGGCAAGTGTAGCACGCCCCGCGAAAACGCGTCAAACACCTCCGTCGCGACCCAGACCAAGAGGATCGCCAGCCACAGCCAGTAACAGGCGGCCATGCCAATCCGCTTACTCTCATCCGCCACCAACACCATCAGCGCGAAGACGACAAGGCCCTCCCGCGTCGCGTCCCGCGACCTCCGGGCCAAGCCTTGCGCGACCATCCCCATGCCCACGGCGAAGACCCCGCCCCACGCCACCGCCGGGCAGGCCGTCGCCGAGGCGACCAGGCACGCCGGCGCCAAGAGCAGGAGCATCCCCTCGTCCCGCCACACCCAGACCATCGCCACGGCCGTCGCCGCCGTCACCGGCCCCGCCAGCCACCACGGGCAGGCGGGCAAGGCCCCTGCCGAAGAATCGGGCAGCGTCAGCGCCAGCCCCGGGATGAGACCAAACAGCAGAAGGCACGTCTGTCCCAGACAGAGGGGGCGGGAGGGCAACCCGCGCTCCACCAACGTCGCGACGAGCAAGCCCAGCCACCACACCGCCAACGCGACCAAGTCCGTGCCGCCATCGTCCACCCAGGCAGACAACTGCGACGCAAGAAGTGCCGCCAAAACCGTCTCCGCCAAGGCTCCCAGGACGCGCCAATCCCGGGCATCGCCCCCCTCCATCCGCCAGAACCGCCCCACGCACGCCCCCAACGCCACCATCCCCAACGCCGTGAAGCCCTCGGCGCGCAACCAACCCGTCTCGGCCGTCTCCCATGCGTCGAAGGCTCTCAACGCCACCGCCACCCAAAACAACGCCGCACCCAGGTAGGCCAGCTTCGTGCGCACCAGCCACGCCACCGCCAACATGAGCGGCGCCGACACCATCGGCACCGCCACCGAAGACCAAAAGGCTCCGCCAACGCCCTCGCCCAGCACGACGTTCGCGCCGATCGCCCCCACCAGGCACAAGGCGCCCACGGACTCCCGCACCGAGGGATTGGCCACACGCCGCCAACGCACCACCCCCACCGCCGCAAGTCCCAAGGTCAGCGGGGCCAACGCCAAGGCCGTCAGCGCCCACGTCGGCAGCGTCCCCGCCGCCTGCGACACCAAGCCCAGCACGCACGCGGCCACCAACGCCGTCAGAAGCGGCCACCGCCACTGCCCCACGTGCTCGCCCTCGTCTTCCACCTGTCCTCCTCTCTCAGTCGCGGAAGGCGGCGATGGCCGTGCGCAGGTCGTCGAGCGTTCGCAAGTCCATCAGGCGGCCGCGCAGGGCGTTCGCCCCCGGGAGTCCCTTGAAGTAGCGGAAGAGATGTTTGCGGAAGGTCAGCACCGTCGCCTCCTCCGCCGTGAGCCGCGAGAACCGCTCCGCCAGTCGGCGGTAGCGCACCTCCAGTTCCAGATGACGCTCCGCCACGGCGCAGGGGTCGGGGCGGGCGAAGGCGAAGACGCCCGGGTTCTCCAAGGCCGCCCGCGCGACGAGCAAGGCCCGCACCCCCGTCGCCGCCATCGCCTCCGCGCTCGGCCGATCGACCACCGAGCCGTTGCCGTGGATGGGCAGCTCCCCCGCCTCCGCCACGATCTCCGCGAGCGTACCCAGGTGCGTCGGCCCCGCATGGCCCTGCGAGGTGAAGCGCGCATGGAAGGCCACCGCCGCCACCCCGGCCTCCCGCGCCACGTGGAGCGTCTCCCGCCAGGTCGGCGCCTGCGGGTGGGGGCCCAGCCGTGTCTTCAACGTCACCGGCAGACGCACCGCACCGACCACCGCCTCCAGAATCCGCCCCAACCGCGGCAGATCCTTGAGGAGCGCCGCACCCGCCCCCTGCGCGGTGATGCGCGGCACGGGACACCCCGCGTTCAGGTCGATCCCCTCGAAGCGGCCCATCGCCTCCACGCGCCTCGCCGCCTCGGCCAGACGCGCCGGGTCGGGGCCGTAGAGGTGCGCCCACACGTGCCGCTCATCCGGAAAGGTCTCAAGCAGGAAGAGGGTTTTCTCCGACCCTCGGCAGATTCCCTCGGCGTTCACCATCTCGGTGTGGGTGCGGGCGGCCCCGAACTCCTCGCACAGCACACGCATCGGCGGCGAGGTGAACTCCGCCATCGGCGCCAAAAAAAGCGGGGGGAGCGCCCCCGCCCCGCTCAACGCTTCCTCAGCCATCCGAAGGTTCCCCGTGCAGGAGGCTCCGCCTCGGGTTCCGCCACCACGCCGCTTGTCGGACGGGAAAGCCGTTCCAGTTCCTCGATGCGCCGCAGGAGCTGCTCCTGCACACGCGCGTTCTCGCGGTGTTCCTCCTCGCGGGCCGTGCGTTCGCGCTCCAGGGCCTGGGCCGTCTCGCGCAGTTTCTCGTCCAAGCGCAGCGAATCGAGCGTCTGCCGCTCCGCCTGGCCCAACTGCGCGCGCAGCTGCGTCTCCCGCCCCTCCATCGAGACCAACTGCTTTTGCAGTTCCGTCTCGCGCCCCCGCGCCTCTTCCAACGCCTTCTCCAAGGCGTCCACCTTCGCGACGTCCTCCCGTTTTGCGACGGGCCGTGCGCCGCGCACGGCATTCGCGCGCATGGCCTCGGGGTCATCGCCCGCCAGACGGCGGATCTCCGCGAGGCGGTCGGCGAACTGGGCCGACCGTTGGCGCGACAGCTCGCGCAGACGCTCGATGAAACGTTCCTCCTCCTCCTGCCCACGCCGCAAGGCCTCCGCCTCGCGCGACAGCACGGCGAAGAGCGCCTCGTCGGGCGGGAGGTCGGTGGACGAGGCGGCCTCCTGGGCCGTTTCGAGCGCCGTCTCCAACGAGGCGATACGCTGACGCAGCTCCCGCTCACGGCTGGCCGCGGCCTCGGCGGCCTCCTGCGCGGCGGCCTGCAAATGCGCATGTTCCAGGCGCAACCCCTCCAACTGCCGGGCCAACGCCCCCGCGTCCGTCGCCCCCTCCATCGCCAACTCGCTCTGGCGCGCCTCGGCCTCGCGGCGCAACTCGTCGATGCGGCGGTCCTTCAGGCGCAGTTCGCGCTCCAACAGCACCAAGCGTTGGCGCGTCTCCTCTAGCTCTTGCCCGCGCGTGTCCGGCGTGGCCTCGATCACCAACGGCAATTCCGCGCTCGCAGGCTGCCCACCGACCTCCTGCGAGAGCGTCGCGCCCTTGGGGAAGCGGCCCTCCGCCAAAAGCCGTTCGGCCGCCGACCGCGCCACCGGGCCGTAAGGCGGGTGCCCCGGCGCGTGCACGTACCAGGTCATCCCCAGATCCGGGAGGGTCTCCGCAGGCACCCACGTCTCCCCGTCCGCGGAGATGGCGAAGCCGGGCAGGATCGCCCCTTGGCCCGCCCAACGCACCAAGAGCGCCGTCGGCACGTTCGCATTGCGCACCGCCCCGGAGGGATCCCGCAGAGACCAACGCCGCGTGTCGGGTTCGCCCACCTTAGGCACCCTCCGTGGCCCGCGCCGAGCGGACGGCCTCCGCCGCCTCCTCGCGCACGCCGAAGACCTCGTCGTCCGCCTCCAACGTGCGGATCATCGCCGCCCGCAGACGCTCCCGAAGGGTCTCCACCTCCGCCTGGGCGGTCACCAACGCCGCCTTGGCCACCACGAGCTCGCGTTCCCACTGATGGCGCACACGCGCCAATTCCTCGCGCAGGCGCGCATTCTCCGCGCGCAACGCCTCGATCTCCGGATCCATCTCTCTGGCTCTCCCTCTGTGTTGGCCTCAGAACGCGCTGCGCGCGCCCAACGGGGCCGTGCGAATCTGGCCGATCTCCTGGCGGATCGCCGCGTCATCCGGCGCCAAGGCCTCCGCCGCCGCGAGGGCCTGGCCCTTGCGTTTGGCGTCACCGGCCTCGTTGTAGAGCTTTGCCGCCACGATGGCCGCCTCGGCGTTGCGCGTTTCGTTCGCGCAGCGCGCGGCCTCGTTCGCCGCCGCGATCAGGCGCCCCGAGTCATACAGCCCCCTCACGCCCAGGCGCCAACGCGCCACCGTGTCGTCATGCAACGCCGTCTGCCCATTCTGCAACCGCGCCCGCAGCAGGTTGTAGCGCGTGCGCTGGGGTTGGGGCCACGTCGAAGGCTCCAAGTCATACAGCCAATCCGCCGCGTAGGGCCCCTGCAAGGTCTCCGCCAAGGTCAGCTCCGCGTCCACCCGCTCCTCTTGCGTCCAATCGTCGCGCTGCGCCGCCCAGGCGTTGAGGAAGCGGCGCACCTCGCCATGCTGGGCGTTTTCGGCCATCGCCATGCGCAGCTCCAACGTCCGCCGCCACAGCTGCGCCTGCGGCACGTTCAGCGTGTCGGCCTCCGCCACCAACGCCCGCACCTGCGGGAAGTCCCCGACGGCGAACGCCGAATAGGCGCGCGAGCGCAACCGCGCGTCAGCCTCCACGTCCGTCATGCGCACGCACCCGCTCACGGCCAACGCCGTCAGTCCGGCGGTCACCAGCAACGTCATCGACTTCATCATGGGTCTTCCCTCCTGTTCGTTTGCCACGAGTTATGCCACAGTATACCACAAATCCCCCTGCGGCGTGCCCACCCTCGACGCATTCGCCGCCGACGCTCGGAGACTCAGCCGCCAAGTCTCCGAGACTCAGCCGCCGATCCAAGGAGAGTCAGCCGCCGATGCTTTCAGTCCCGCGAGGACGCGAGGGTGCGCGAAGGACGGCGGGCTAACGCCGGGCGAAAGCGGCGGGGGCGGAAACGCTCCTTGTTTCGTCCTCCCGCCCGCCGCCTTCGCGCCACAGGGGCAAGGCGCCCTCTCCCCCGAAGCCGGGGCACTCGGCGCGGGAGGGCACGGATGTGCCCGGCGTTAGCGCCGACGTGTCCCGGCGCACCCGCGTCTTCGCGGAGACTCAGCCGCCAAGTCTCGGTGAGGTAGCCGCCGACGCTCGGTGGATCAGCCGCCGATCTAAGGAGAGTCAGCCGCCGAGACTCGACGGCTCGGCGGCGGATGCGCGGGACGAGGGGGTGGGGGAGGTCGGGGTCAGGGCGCGGAGGGCAGGAGCGGCTCGGCCCAGATTTCCAGGAGGCGGCGTTCGTAGGCGGCGGGGGCGTAGGCGGCGTAACCGGTGAGGCGGGCGAAGAAGGTCCAATCGTGGACGGCGTCGATCTGCCTGCCGAGGTTGTCGCGATGGGTGACGAAGGAGCCGATCCCGGCGTCGGCGTCCCGGCCGGAGCGGAAGCCGTTGTAGGCCAAGAGCATCTCGGCGGCGGGGTCGGCGGGCGTGCCGGCCGCGTCTTCGCGGATCCGGGCCACCTGGAGGCAACCGTAGCCCGCGCCGTCTTCACGGAGCGCATCGTTCCAGCCGAAGGCGCCGGGCGTGGCCTCGGCCACGGCGGCGGGGTCGTCGTCGGCGGCATAACCCAAGGGCGTGATCTCGACGAGGCCGCGCCCGCCGTGGACGGACTTGGCGAAGTTGCCGCGATTGCCGAAGACGGAAAGGTTACCGACCTCCGCCTTGATGGGGCGGTCGCCGAGGATGGGGAGATCGGCCCGCGCGGGGTCGTTGCCGAAGGGCGCGGCATCCATCGAGACCCAGACGAACTGCGGCGGCAGGCCGGGCCGTTTGAGTTCAAGGTAGTAGGCCACGCGGCGGATGAGGCCGCCGAGCGGGGCGGTCGGGGCGGTGGCGGGTTTGCCGAGGTCAAGGGCCTGCAACCGCACGAAGCCGCGACGGAAGGCCTCGGGGACGTTCGCCTCCGCGCCGCTGCCGAGCAGTTCGATCGCGTCGGGGGCGGCTTTCAGGCGCGTCGCGCCGTGGGTGAGGGTGGCGGAGGCGACGTTGCCGTTGCGGAAGGGCGTGGCGCAGGGGAAGACGAGGACGCGGGGGTCGCGCGGATCGGGCGCGCCGCCCAGGAGGGTCGGCCCGCCGCCCAACGCGAGCGTGGCGCCGGCGAAGGCCGTGGCCGGTCGGTTGAGACGCACGCGCACCTGCCCGGGGACGCCGTTGTGGAGGTGGACGATGGCGGGCGGCGTGGCCTCCAAGGCGCGAAGCGCCTCGTCAAAGGCGGGGCGCCAGGCTTGGGCGACGCGGATGCTGCCGGCCTCGTTGGGGTGGACGCCGTCGGGCTTGAAGAGGGTCGCGTCGAAGGCGTCGGCGAAGGCGAGGCGGCAGAGGTCGGCGAGGCGGACGTTCGGGCGGTCGAAGGGTGGCGCCTTCGCCTCGGCCGCGGCGCGGATGAGGGCGTTGAAGGGGCCGAAGCGTTTGGCCGATGGGTTGCCGGGGCGGACGGGCAGCAGGGTGGCGACGACCACCTGGCTGTGCGGGCGGAGGTCGGCGAGGCGGCAGGCCAGGGCGACCCAGGAGGCGAAGACGCCGCGGATGCCGGCGGGGTCGTCGGAGGGCAGGAAGGAGAGGTCGTTGATGCCGAGCAGGAGGGTGATGACGTCGGGGTGCCCGGCGTGCTCCAACGCGCTCTCGACGTTGAAGCGTTGCGCGCCGTATTTTCTCCCTTTGGCGGGGTGGATCAGCCCGCCGTAGAGGCCGCAATGCCAGGCCCACGCGGGATTCTCCGCCACCTCCTCCGTGCCTTGGTGGCCCGTCCGGAAGCCGACGCTCCGCACCGTCAGGCCCGCCTCGGTGAGTTCCCGCCAGAGTTGGAAGCGGTAACCGCCGCGGCTGTTGGCGTCGCCGCGGTCGGGGTGGCCCATGTCGCGCTCGCCCTCGGTGATGGAGTCGCCCCACGGCATCCAGAGCAAGGCGTCGGGCGACCGCCCCACGGCGGCGAGGGGCAGGGCGAGCAAGGCGCAGAGCGCGGCAAGCGGAAGACGCGATCGTTTCATCGTTCCCCTCAGCGTAGGTGGGGCGCAAGGTCGATGCGCTCGAAGAGTATCTGGTTCTTGGCCTCGTAAAGCACGCCAAGGGTCTCGGAATCCAGCAGGCAGAGGGAGACGTAGCCCTGCCCGCCGGTCTCGCCCGCGTGCAGCATGAGGGGGTTGTCGAGGTCCCACGCCACGCCTTCCTGCCCGGCCTCGGGGTTGGCGGCGGTGAGGTCGCGCCCGAAGACGAGCGCCAGCCCGGCGCGGGTGCCGGGGTCGGTCTGATGGGCGAGCACGTAGCGACCCACCCCGTCGGGCCCCACGCCGATGCGCAGGCAGGAGCCTTGCACGTGGATGACATTGGGGATGGAGGCGAGCTGCGTCCAGTTCCGGAAGTCGGTGGTGCGGAAGAAGAGGCGGCGTCCGTTGCCCGCGCCCCAAGTGCCGCCCTTGGACATCATGAGCCAGGAACCGTCGTCCAACTCCATCACGCAGTTCTCCTGCGCGTTGTGGGGGGCCTGGGCGAGGGTCTTGGGGGTGAGGCCGGTGGTCTGCCAGGTCGCGCCGCCGTCGGTGGAGTAGGCGGCGCAGCACTGCGCGTCGCCGGTGCCGCTGTTCACGAAGGCTTGGACGGGGAAGACGAGCGTGCCCTTGGGCATCCCCGCGTGGCCGACCTGGGTGACCATGCCGTGGCCGGGGCCGGCGAGGACGCCGTGCCCGGGGTGGTTCGTCTTGCCGATGCCCGCGAGGATGTCCGCTTTGACGGAACGCCGCCCCTCCCACTTCGCCTCCGCCCCCACGCCGCGCGTGTAGAGCACGCAGTCGTTCTTGGCGGCGTTGGTCCCGGCGGAGACGAGGCCGCCGCCGGTGATGGCCATGAGCCAGTAGCGTTTCGCCGCGGGATCGAAGAGAATCGCGGCATCGCCGATGTCCATCTCCGGCGTGATCGCGCCCTGATCCTTGCCGTAAGGGTAGCTGCCGTCGTTGGCGCGGAAGTTGGGCACGTCGACGGCCAGGTGCGGCTTCCCCCACGTCGCGCCGCCGTCCGTGCTGACGGTCTCGCCCAGATCGATGCCGCTGAGCCGTTTGTCGCCGAGGTCGCCGCTGCCATAGCGCACGTCGTAGAGCGCGACCACGCCGCCCTCGCCGTCCGTGGCAAGGGCGGGGATGCGGTAGATCGTGGCGTCGTAGCCGTCGTAGGTGATCTCCGTGGCCAGGTCGCAATCCGCGGGCACGAAGCCATCCTTCACCAAATCGTCTGCCACCACCGCCGCGATGTGCGCCCGCGCGCCCGCCCCGCCCCACGAAGAGTCGGCCACCGTCACCTCGCCGTTCGCCGAGGTCGGCCCCGCGAGCGACACCGCCGCGCCGACATACGGCGCGAGCCCGGTGAAGGTCAGCGTCCCATCCGCCCCCAACACCGCTCGATGCGCCACCCCGTCCACCGTCAGCGTGTACGTCCCGCCCGGCACGACGCCCGCGCCCGTCAGGGTCAGCGTCAGCGATTCCCTGTCCGCGCCGTCCAAATCCTCCGGCTCCCCGGCCAGCGTGAAGGCGAGCAACGTCGCCTCGCCCGTCCCCGCCCACACCGGACGCTCCGCGCCCTCCGCCCGAAGCGCCGCCAATGGCCCCGGCTCGCCGACGGCTTCCTCCGCCCGAACCTTGAAGAAGGCGCACCCCGACGTCTCCGCCTCCAGCGTCGTCCCTGCGGCGATGGGCGCCGCGACGCTCGCCAACCGCTCCCACGGCCCATCGAGTCGGCGTGCGCCGATCAAGGAGAGCGCACCGTTGCGCAACGGCGGTGTCTCCTCCGAGAGCGTCAGCGACACCGTGCCCTCCGCGCCGACCGCCAACCGCCCGACGGTCATCGCCACCGCACCCTCCGTCCCCAAGCCAAAGGCCCAGAGCGCCAACGCCGCGTTGCGCGCGCCCAACGCCTCCCCATTCACCGAGACCGACGGCGTGGTCAGCCCACCCTGCGTCCGCAACAGATGGATCAGCGGCCCCGCACCCAACCCGCGCAACGCCTCCGGCACCTCGTAAAGCGTCGCCACCGGATTCTCCGGCACACCCGTCTCCGCGAAGTCCACCCGTGCCGCATGGAGACGCAAACCTGCGATCGGCGACGCCCCCAGGGCCGTCCCCCCGAAGGTTACCGCCGTGAGCGGCGCGTTGGTCCACTTGATGCCCGGCGCCTCCGCCAGCAGGCGGCCATCCTCCCAGAGCGCCGCGCCCGCCGAGGCGGAATAGGTGAGCGTCCACAGATGCCGCCCCGCGGAGGGGCGCCCGTGCGTTACCGTGTCCTGATGCGCCTGCGCGTTGCCGTGCGTCAGCGGATCCCCCGAGGCGACCGCCACCGCCTGCGCCGTGAAGGTCCCTTGGTCCTCCCCCGACGTCCGCCGCATCTCCCATCCCACGAGCGCCCCCTCCGCCCCCTCCGGCAACGTGGCGTCGAACGTCACCGCCACCGCCGGATGACCCGCCGCGAAGCCTGTAACCCGAAGCGGCGACGCCCCCAACACCAACGCCCCGGCCTCATCGACCTCCGCCCCCGCCGGGACCTCCGCCGAGACCCCGCCATCCGAGCACGTCACCCCCGCGAAGGTCGCCGCCGAAGCCACCGCCGCCATCCAAACCACTGCCGCACCAAGCGCCACGCGCATCGCAATCCCTTTCATTTGACCCTGCCAACCCCACGCACCACGCCCAAGCCACAAAACGCAAACGCGCCCTCCCGTCTTGGCGGACGGGAGGGGTGCGCACCATGACGGCGCCTTTCCTTACGCCACCTTGCGCCGCAACGCCACCCCTGCCACGCCCAGCGCCAGCAACGCCAACGCCGTCGGCTCCGGCAATGCCGCGAAGTCCTCGCCCGTCGCCGCGCCTTCCGCGAGGTAAAGCGTGCCGTTCTCAGCCAATGCGACGGTGAGCGAGTCGATGGTCATCGCCCCCGTCTGCCCAGAGTAGTAGCACCCGTTCTCCCTGCCCACCTCGGCGGGGCCGAAGGTCGTGCCGTTGATGTCAAAGGAGAGGAGCGTCAGGCGATTGTTCGCCACCTCGATCACCATCCCCACCACGTTCGTGCCCTCATGGATCGTGCCGCGGGAGTAGAAGGTGGCGGTGTTGTCCCGATAAAGCCGTCCCTGGTTCTTCGCACCCGCCACGCCCACGCCAAGATAGGCGCCCGAGTTGACGGAGGTGGTCACCGAGAGGCGCGGGCCGCCCGTCTGCGTCTCCCCGACCGTGAAGACGAAGGCCAGCGAAAGCGTCGTCCAATCGTTCCCCGCGCCAAGCGAGGTGAGCGAGGAGGTCGTCCCGGCCTCCGCCGCGATCTGCGTCGCGCTCCAATCCAGCGAGGCCGCCTGCGCGGTTCCGAGCGCGCCAACCACCGCCAATGCACAAATCAACTGCCGTCCGTTCATGTGTCTGTCCTTCCTTGTCCGAGGTCCCGAATCGTCCTCATTTGTCCTTAGCGTACCTTCTTTCTTCGGACAAGTCAAGGACTTTTTGCGTGGCGCGGGGAGCTGCTCAGCCCTTCGCCGCGCGGGCGGCGGGATGGGGGGCGCGGGCGGAGAGGGCCACGCCGCCAAGGGTCAGGGCCACGCCCAGCAACGTCGGCGCGTCCAACGGCTCGCCCAAGAGCAACGCCGCCGTGACCACGCCCACCACGGGGTTCAGATAGAGGCAGACCGCCGCGCGCACGCCGCCCAGACGCGCCACCGCGGCGTTCCATGCCGCGTAGCAGACCGCCGAGGCGACCAAACCCAGGAAAAACAACCGCCAGACGTTGCCCCAATCCGCGAGCGGCGCCATGCGCCACGCCCCCGCCTCGGCCAGGCAAAGCGGCGTCATCGCCACCAACCCCCACAGGAAGGTCCGGCGCGTAACCGCCAACCCCGACTCCGGCAACGGCAGGAGCGTGTAGACCGCCCACACCGCCGCCCCCGCCAAACCAAGCGCCACCCCCTGCCACGCGCCGCGCAACGCCCCCGCGTCCCCACCTGTTACCGTCAGCGCCACCCCCGCCAACGCCAGGAAGAGCCCCACCCAGAACCAACGCCCCAACCGCCGCGTCCGCCCCATCAGCCGCGCGCAAAAGGCCGTCAGCAGCGGCGAGGTGCAGACCACCACCGCCACCAGCCCCGCCCGCGCGTGCGTCAGCGCCAGGTTCTCGAAGTGGAAATAGAGGGCGATGCCCAGCGCCCCCGCCACGGCCATTCGCGCCTCCGCGCGCCAACCCTGCCACGGCAGAGGCCGCGGCGCGAGCGCCCAGAGCGCGGCATAGCCCAAAAGAAAGCGCAACAACAGGATTTCCGTCGGCGGCAACGCCGCCAACAGCTGCTTGGTCGTCGCGAACGTCATCCCCCACACCGTCACGGCAAGGAGACACGCCGCCCAACCCGAACGAATCGTCCCGCCGGAATCCATACGCACCCATTATAGCACGCCCCGCTCCGGCCGTCGGCACAAAGCGCCCCCGCCGCCGATGCTTTTTGTCCCGCGAGGACGCGAAGGTGCGCGAAGGACGGCGGGCTAACGCCGGGCGAAAGCGGTGGGGGCGGAGACGCCCCCTTGTTTCGCCCTCCCGCCCGCCGCCTTCGCGCTTCGGGGCAAGGCACCCTCTCCCCCGAAGGAGGGCACGGATGTGCCCGGCGTTAGCGCCGACGTGTCCCGGCGCAGCCGCGTCTTCGCGGAGGATCGGCGGCCGACCCAAGGAGACTTGGCGGCTGACGCTCGGTGGATCGGCCGCTAGTCCGAGGAGAGTCAGCCGCCGATGCTTTCAGTCCCGCGAGGACGCGAGGGTGCGCGAAGGACGGCGGGCTAACGCCGGGCGAAAGCGGCGGGGGCGGAAACGCCCCTTGTTTCGCCCTCCCGCCCGCCGCCTTCGCGCCTCGGGGCCAGGTACCCTCTCCCCCGAAGCCGGGGCACTCGGCGCGGGAGGGCACGGATGTGCCTGGCGTTAGCGCCGAGTGTCCCGGCGCAATCGCGTCTTCGCGGAGGATCGGCGGCCGACCCAAGGAGACTTGGCGGCTGACGCTCGGTGGATCAGCCGCTAGTCCGAGGAGAGTCAGCCGCCGATGCTTTCTGTCCCGCGAGGACGCGAGGGTGCGCGAAGGATGGCGGGCTAACGCCGGGCGAAAGCGGCGGGGGCGGAGACGCCCCCTTGTTTCGCCCTCCCGCCCGCCGCCTTCGCGCTTCGGGGCAAGGCGAGGGCACGGATGTGCCCGGCGTTAGCGCCGACGTGTCCCGGCGCAGCCGCGTCTTCGCGGAGGATCGGCGGCCGACCCAAGGAGACTTGGCGGCTGACTCTCGGTGGATCGGCCGCCAAGTCTCGGCGTTGAGCCCCTCTGCCTCTGGGAGAACGCAGGGCGGCAGACACGTCCCAACGGCAAGGCCACGCGCACGGCGATGTGGTATGATGAGACCATGAACGTGATTTTGCGAGATGCGCGATGGATGGGCTGACGCGGCGGCGCTTTCTGGCGCAGGGCGTGGCGGCCTCGGCGGCGGTCGCCCTTGGCGCGGGGCGCGAGGTGAAGGCGCAGGGGATGCTTGTGGCGAACGGGCGGTTGGTGGGGCCGCGCCTGGCGGGCGCCCAAGGCGCATGGGTGCGGTTGTTGGCGCACCCGCGCGCGACGCGTGGGCTGGACGTGACGTTGCGCGAGGAGGGCGGCGGGCCGGTGTGGTACGCAGGGTCGGCCGCGCAGTGCGACCTCGGCTTCTGGCTGATTCGCCCCGGCACGGTGGCGTTGGAGGCGGTCTTCTCCCGTCCGGACGGCCTGCCGCAGACCCAACGGCTGACCTTGGAGACGGTGGCGCCGAAGGCGGGGACGCTCGCGCCCGGCCTGCTCCTGCGCATCATCCGTCGTGGCGATTCCCCCTCCCTGCCACTGGCCAAGGCTTTCCGTCCGGGCCCGCACGCGGTGGGCGCCGACCCCGCGCTCGCGCCGGGCGCCGCGGATTATCCGCCTTTCCGCACCGCCGAGAGCGTCGTCGACCCCGGCAATGGCCCCTTCCGTCTGCCGGATTACTGGCATCGCCCCATCGAGGACCTGCGCTTCGGCAAGTCGGCGGGGACGCTGGCCGTCCCGGTGCAGGATTTGCTCCGCGCGGACGCGGCGGCGCGGGTCGAGGGCTTTCTCCTGACCGACCGTCCGGGGGAGTATGGCTTCAAGTTGGAGACCGTGTGTTCGGCGGAGTTGCTCATCAATGGGCGGCGTTGCCTGGGGGCGGAGCGCGTGCGTCTGCGGGCGGGTGTCACGCCCTTCGCCGTCACCTTGGCGCGGCGGGGCGAGGCCGAGCCGGAGTTCACCCTGTTGTGGCGGACGCCGGATGGCGAAGGCTGGGAGCCTGTGCCGCCGGAGCGCTTTCTCCACCTGACGCCCTCTGCGGCGGAGTCCTGCTACGAGGCTTTCGCCGGGAATCTCCGCCATCGCGCCCTGAACTTTGGCGGGGCCGCGCCGGATTTCGGGGAGGAACCGCCCGAGGAGCCGACGGCGGAGGCCTATCGCGCGGCCGCGAAGGCGCTTGTGGCGCGTTTCGTCGCGACGGGCGAGGAGGCGGCCGCGGCGCGTCTGCTACGGTGGGCGGGGGCCTATTTCACGCACGCCCACGCCGCCTACGGCGGGCCGCGCTTCCTGTGGTTGCAGGATGGCGCGCTCTTGGCCGACGCCATCGCGTTGCGGCCGATCCTTGAGGCCTGCCTGCGGATGCCCGCGCTCCAACGTCAGGCCTTGGCCGTGCGCGTGGCGGCCCTGCGCAACACCGACCCCATCCTCTGCCGTTCCTTCCTCGATGAGACGCATCTCGGCACGAACGACGGTTACGGCGAGGCCAACAACTTCATGGAATTGGCTTGGGCGGCCGCCGCGCTCTGGGACGATCCCTTCGCCTACGATGCCGCGCGCAGCCTCTACGACAACCATTTCGCCTACCGCCCCGGCACCCTCGACGGCATGGAGAGCGACGCCACCTTCAGCTTCCACGCCGCCAATGGCCGTCAGCTCAACTTCGGCGCCTATGGCCGTGACTGGGCGATCCGCGCCACGCGCTTCCCCCGCGCCGGCACGCCGTGGGGCGAGTCGCGCCGGCAGTACGCCCGCGTGGCCGACTATGTCCTGGCCTATGAGTGGGTGCTCTACCGCGGGGCGATGGCCTTCTGCGCCAACGGCCGCCACAACGAGCACCGAGGCGTCTTCCCGCACGTCTTCGCCCAGCGGCTCCTCGCCCTGCCGGAGGGATGCTTGGAGAAGGGGACCCGCGCGGCGATCGAGGCGCTGTTGGGGCGCGTCCGCGGCGGCGAGGGCGCGATCGAGGGCAACCGCTTTTTCTTTCGCCAACTCCTGGCCGTCCACCGCCGCAAGGATTACTACATCGACGTCAAGCTCACCTCCCCCCTCGTCGGCGGCGTGGAGACCTTCGCGGGGGCCAACCCCGGCAACCTCGCCTTCGGCGACGGTGTAACAACCCTTCTGCGCCGGGGCGATGAGTACCGCGCGCTCCACCGCTACACCATCCCGGACGCCCTCTGGCGCTTCCGCTCCCTCCCCGGTACCACCCAGCTCGACGAGGAATGGGGCAGCGATGACAAATACCGCGGCCTCGACCGCTATCGCGCGGGCGGAGGGAGACGCGCCGGAGGCGTCAGCGATGGCAGCCTCGGCCACTGCGGCTTTGAGTTCGTCAGCCATCCGCGCAACGCCACCCGCGCACGCAAACTCTTCGTCTTCCTGGAGCATGGCCTCTTCGTTCTCGGTGGCGGCATCACCGGCGGCAAGGCGGCGCAGGCTCCCTTCACCTACCGCAGCACCCTCAACCAGGCCGCCTTCACGGCCGCACTCGCCCTCCGCGCGGAGGATGGCACCGAGGAATCCATCCCCGAAGGCACCGAGGACGCCCACCTCTCCCATCCCCTCACCCAGCGTTTCTGGGTGGAGCACGCCGGCATTGGCTACCTCATCCTGCCCTCCGCCGCCCCCGAGGACAAAGACGCCACCCTCCACGTCCGCGTCTCCCCCCGCACCCCCCTCAACCGCCTCGCCCCCCACATCCTTGACGACCCCGCCCCGGACATGGTCGCCTACAAGGCCAAATGCCAGGCGCTCGCCGACAAAGGCCGCCGCGCCACCGTCCTCGAGATCTGGGTCGACCACGGCACCCAACCCACGGACGCCTCCGTCGCCTACCTCGTCCACATGCGCCCCGAGATCGCCGACCCCGCCGCCCTTCTCCGCGAGCCCCCCATCCACCTCGTTGCCAACACCCCAACCTGCCAGGCCGTGCGCGACGACGCCTCCGGCACCCTCCACGCCTTCTTTTATGAGCCCGGCGCCATCACGGTCGGACGGCTCCGTCTGGCCGTGGACAAGCCCGCCTCCCTCATGCTCCGCCAGGAAGGCTCACGCTCTGCCATCGTCTGCCAAGACCCCTGCGCCGCCTGCGAGAAGGATCCCGCCAAGCACGCCCAATCCCTCACGCTCACCCTCAACGGTCGCCGCCACACCCTTCGCCTCCCCGGCGCGGGCGACCCCGATGACCGCCGGCGCGGCGCCTGCCGCGTCCTCTGAGCGGGAACGAACGCGACTGCGTGGCCTCAGCATGTCTCCGTGGCCGCCTGGGCATCGGCGAGCAGGCGGTCGGCGGAGGAGAAGGAGAGGCCGATGAGGTGGAGGGTGTGGGCGGTGGCGCGGTAGGGCGCGGCGTAATCGCGGGCGCGGATCTGCGCAAGCGCGTCGGCGGCGGACGCATCGACCTTGATCTCGAAGAGGAAGACGATGTCGCGCACCTTGGCCACCAAGTCGGCTCGGCCGGCCGCCTGGCAATCCTCGGCGGTCACGCGCAACCCGCACGCGGAGAGCAGCACGAAGAGCAGACGCTGGTAGCCGGCCTCGGGGACGCGCCCCTCCTTGGCTTGGTAGGGGAGACGCGCGTAGAAGGCGCGGAGACACTTGAAGAAGGCGGGGAAGTCCGCGGCTTGGAGCGCCGCGCGGATGGCGGCCAAGAGGGCGTTCTCGTCGCCCGGGGCGGCGGCGCGCACGATGAGGGCGTTGAGATCCTCGCGGACCTCCTCGTTGGGGATGCCGAGGGTGTAGGTGCCCCAGGCGGGGTCGAAGTCCTTGATGGTGAGGTAGCCCGACTGATAGAGGAGCGTGATGTTGGCGAGTTCGTCCAGCCCGCAGACGTCGAAGATGGCGCTGCTCTGGCCTTTGATGTTCTCGTAATCCTGCTCCAGGAGCGGCTCCCGCCGGAGATGGTTGAAGAGCGCGGAGGTGCGCCCCGTCTGCGCCCAGGTGGAACGGAAGGCCGGCTCCTTGAGCGACAGCGTCGTGCCAATCGCGATGGGGTTGTAGACGGTCTCCTGCGACCACGTGGAGAAGCGGTAACCGTCGTACCACTGGCGCAGACGCTCGCGGTAATCTCCCTCCGACAGCCCCATCACCTCGGCATGGGCGCGGATGTGCTCGCCGAAGAAGGCCCCCAGCTCATCCTCCGTGTAGCCAAGCAACGTGGCGGCACTCCGGTCGAGCGTCAGGTCAATGAGGTTGTTGAGCGCGGAGAAGACGGAGAGCTGCGTAAACTTCATCACCCCCGTCATCAGCAGGAAGCGGATGTGCGGAGCGTTCGCTTTGATCTGAATGTAGAAGTTCGACAAGATGGATCGGATGGCCGTGGCTTTCTCAATATCGTCCAAAGCATGGCAGACCGGCCCGTCATACTCATCAATCAGCACGACCATGCGTTTGGTGCCACACTCATCGCACGAACGGAGCGCAAGGTCAAAGTTCTCATCCGGCGTCAGGTGCGAGTCATAAGTAAGCCCTGCGGCCTCGAACGCGACCTGCACACGAAAAGCCAAACCGCGTCGAAAGGTCTCCAACGTCTCCGTGTTGATTTTGGAGAAGTCGAGGTGCAGCACAGGGTACGTCGGCCAATCGTAATCCGTCTTGGCGATGGCAAGATGCGCAAAGAGCTCCCGCCGCCCCTGGAAGATGGCCTTCAACGTGGAGAGCATCAACGTCTTCCCGAAGCGCCGCGGCCGTGCGACGAAGAAGAGCCGTTGCCCAGGCGTGGTGATCAGCCGATGGAGATCGGCCGTCTTGTCCACGTAGATGCACCCACTCGCCAGGAGCGTCTCGATGTCGGTGCTGTTCAGGTCAATCGGCTTCATGGCGTCCTCCGCGATCCAACTTCCCTACCATTATACCACAACACGCCCTGCCTCCCATCCTGCCGCCACGGGCTCTCCCCTCCCCGCCCCCATCCCAAACACCATCGGCGGCTGACGCAAGGTGGATCAGCCGCCGACGCAAGGTGGATCAGCCGCCGAGCCTCGATGGATCAGCCGCCGATCCAAAGTTATCAACAACCCCGCCTTTCCGATGGGCCTTGGGGGAGCGTTTCGGCAAGCGCGCGGGGTGGGGTGGTCAGGGGGTGCGTTTGGGCGGGAGGTCGCGCTCGGTGGCGATGAAGTCGAAATAGACCGTCCCGGAGGGCGAGCGCGGCGTGAGCACCTTTGTCTGTGGCGTGGTGATGGCCTGGACGGAGACATTGCGCTCCGCCGCGTAGGCCTCCAGCTGGCGCGGTTGGGGCGGCGCCACCGTAACCTCCAACGGATAGTAGAACTGGCTCCACAAGAAATAGCGGCACGGCGTGAAGCCTTCCTCGATGTTGTTCACCGAGACCCGCAGGCCTTGCGGGTTGCTGTCGATCACGTAGGTGGTGCATCCGCCGACCGCCAGCAGGGCCGCCGCCAAGGCGGGGGCCAGGGCCGCGAGCGGGGGGCGGCGACGTCGGTGGGGCGTCGCCGCTGGCGTGGGGGGTGGGGAGATCGGGCGTCATCGCGTGTCTCCTTTCGCCCTCATGATAACACGTTCGGGGCCTCCGCCGCACCCGATGGCGCGTCAGGCGTGGCGGTGGGGGCGCCCGGCGGCGGGCAGGAGGGAGACGAGGGTGACGGCGCCGAGGATGAGGAGCACGCCCAGGGCCAGGCGTGGGGTGAGAGCCTCGCCGAAGCAGGTAACGCCGACGAAGAGGGCGGTGAGGGGTTCGAGCGCGCCCATCACCGCGGTGGGGGTCTCGCCGATGCGGCGGACGGCCTCGGCCATGAGCACGAGGGAGAGCACGGTGGGCACCACGGCCAGCATGAGCGCCCAGAGGAGCATCGCGGGGGAGGTGAGGGGTTGGGGGAGGGGCCGCCCGAGCAACGCCCCGTGGGCGAGCACGAAGGGCAGGCCGAAGAGGAGCGCGTAGAAGGTGAGTTTCGCGGCGGAGAGGCGCAGGCGCGCGTGGTTCAGCCCCACGATGTAGAGCGCGTAGGTGAGGGCCGAGGCCATGACGAGCGCGACGCCGCCCCCGCTCACGCCCCCCTCGCCGCCTTGCGCGAGGAGCGCCACCCCCGCCAATCCCCCGGCCAACGCCACCGCCCGCCCGACGCCGAGCCGTTCCCCGAAGCCGAGGGCCATGATGGCGGCCACCATCGCCGGGTAGACGAAGAGAAGGGCACAGGCAAGGCCGGAGTCCATCACGGTGAAACTGGCGAAGAAGGTGAGGGAGGAGACGCCGAAGAGCGCGCCCAACGCCGCCACCCACGCCGTCTCGCGGCGCGTCAGGCGGAAGCCCTCGCCGCGCCAGGCCAACCACCCGCCGAGCAGAAGGGCCGCCAGACCGTAGCGGTAGAAGAGGGTGGAGTCGGCCGTGAGGCCGAGCGCGTAGAGGGACTTCGCGGCGAGCGGGCTGAGGCCGTAGCACACGGCCGCCGCGACGCCGAAAAGGATGCCTTGGATGCGGACGCCGGACATGGTTTTCTCCCGAAAGTGCTCCACACTCTAGCACCACCCCCGCCGTTCCGTCAAACGCAGGGCCAAAAAAAGCCCCCGTGGGATCGGGGGCTTGTGGGGTGTCTCAGCGTTTGGGGGTGAGCTTGATGAGGAAGCCGCCGCCGGTGGCGCAGGGGAGGTCGAGGGTGTCCTTGGCGGTGACCTCGCGGTGCTGGAGAATGTAGTCGGTGGGGACGGATTCGGTGATGGGGCTGTCGCGGAGGATGGTGGCGACGTAGGTGCCGGGGCCGAGAGCCTTCAGCGGGAGTTTGATGGTCTGCGGTTTGGCGCCGACGATGGCGGCATACCAGTGGTCGTCGCCTTTGCGGCGGTGGACGAGCAGGCGGCTGTCAGGCTCGGAGGAGGGGTCGCAGCGGGTGTCGTCCCACGTGAGGGGGACGGAGGCGAGGAACTTGGTGAAGGCGGGCTCGCGGGTGTAGGCGGAGGGGGAGTCGCAGAGCATCTGGAAGTTGGTGTCGTAGAGCATGAAGAGGGCGGCCTGGCGGGTGCGGGTACCCATGCTCATGGGACGGCGGTTGTTGGGGCGGAAGTTTTTGCGGGAGGCGTTGCGCATCGCGCCGGGGGTGTAGTCCGCGGGGCCGGCGAGGAGGCGGCCGAAGGCGAGGCGGATGTCGTTGGTGATGACGTCCGCCTGGCTGCCGATCCATTTGCCCTGCTCCAGACCGTAGACGCCCTCGTAGGTGAGGACGTTGGGGAAGGTGCGGGAGAGGCCGGTGGGCTTGGTGATGCCGTGGAAGGCGAGGATGAGTTTGTGCTTGGCGGCGATGGCGGCAGTTTCGTAGAGGAAGTCGGCGATGCGCGCGTCGTCGCGGTTGAAGTGGTCAACCTTGAAGCCGACCACGCCCATCCCGGCGTAGTGGGCGAAGAGTTCCTCTTGGCGGCCGAGGAGGAGCGGCCAGTCGCTCCAGAGGACGATGCCGACGCCCTTGTCCTTGGCGTGGGCGAGGATGGCGGGGAGGTCGATCTGGGGGACGACCCTCAGGAGGTCGTCGTCTTGCGACCAGCCGTCGTCGAGGATGACGTAGGGGATGCCATACTGCGCGGCGAAATCGATATAGGCGCAGTAGGTGGCGGTGTTCACGCCGGGCTTGAAGGGGACGTCATCCAACCCCCAATGGTTCCACCATTCCCAGGCGACTTGGCCGGGCTTGACCCACGAGAAGTCGCCCTGCGCGGGCTCGGAGAGGGCCTCGACGAGGTCGTTGTCGTAGAGACCGGCGGGGTTGTCGGCCAGCATGAAGACGCGCCAGGGGAAGGCGCGGGGGCCCGGGGCGCGGACGAGCCAGTCGGCGCGTTCGGTGACGACGCGGCGGCCCGGGTCGCGGGTGTCCACCTGCGTGGGCCACTTGGCCAGGAGGGCGACGAGGCGCGCGGCGTCGTCCTCGGGGCGGCGGAGGTTCAGGCCGGGGAAGTCGCGGAGCTCGGCCTCGGTGAGGGCGAGGGCGGCGTCTTCGTAGAGGAGGGTGATGGGGAGATAGACGAGGCGCTTGGGGTCGATCTTGCCCAGCGGCGCGCGGTGGTGGAGGGACTGGCTGTCGTTTTGCAGGAGGTCGCCGCGCGCCCCTTTGGCGATGTCGCCGTAGAGGAACTCGGGGTCGCCGGCGGGGTCGAGGGTGAAGGTCTCGGCGCGCATCTCGGCCTCGCCCTCCCGTGTGAGGCCCCAGCGGTAGGCGACGCCCTGGTCGGTGGCCAGCACCGTGAGGGTGAGGCCGCCGAAGTCGGCGGTGGCGCCGTTGGCCTTGAGGTCGATGTGCGAA
>CASEMS010000002.1 GCA_949288955.1 uncultured Lentisphaeraceae bacterium | reverse complement strand
CATCTCATTTTTTGGGTTGGCGCGCCGCCCCCCGGGGGGCGGGTTGCGGGGAGCCTTCTTTGCCTTACTGGATGCGTCATTACATTTTGCATCGATCGGTTTTCCCCCCTCCCGAAAAAAGTCCTTGCGCGGGCATGGGCGCTTTGCTATACTTAGCGCGTTTTCACTTTTGGTGGGTTACCAAAGTGGCCAACTGGGGCGGACTGTAAATCCGCTGGCTTTGCCTTCCTACGTTCGAATCGTAGACCCACCACCATCTTACCCCGAGCCCCGCGCCGCCGCGCGGGGCTTTTTTTGCCGCGGCGGCACGGCAAGGATTGATTTTTGGGGGCAGGATGTGGGATACTATCTCCCCAAGTGGGCGGCCGATGATCGCCCAAACTATATAAGAAAGGAAAGTCCATGGCTATTCGCGCAATGCTATTCATCGATGGGTGCTGGCTTTACAAGGGTCGGCAGGCGCTTTTCGACAAACTCGGCGAGAAGGGTTTTGAGATTGACTACAAGCGCATCCCAGACATCATTGCCCAATCCCTCGCGGAGATCAGCGGGCAAGAGGTGGACATCGTCCGCACCTGCTACTATGGCACCATCCCCGTGAACAAGGTGGGCTACAACCCCGTCAAGCAAAAGGTCTTCTACGAGTTCCTCGGCGAGGCCTGCGGCTACGAGATGAACATCTCCGAGATCGATTTCCGCAAAGAGCCCTCCGCGCTCCCCGACAGCAAGTGGGTCAACGCCAACCTGGCCTCCGAGATGACCTACTTCGCCACCGTCCCCGGCGCCTACGACGTGGCGGTGCTCGTGGGCGGCGACGCGGATTACGTCCCCGTCCTCCGCCGCATCCGCGGCCTGGGCAAGCGCGTCCAGCTCGTGGCGATGAACCCCGTGCGCGGCCACGCCATCTCCCACAAGACGCTGCTCTCCGCCACCGGCTGCTTCGACTTCCCCCATATGTTCATGGACGAGCACGCCGCCGAGTTCCGCCTCCGCCGCGAGACCCAGCGCCGCGTCTGCATGAACTGCGGCAAGGAGGAGGAGACCACCTGGGGCGGCGAGGAGTTCTACTGCGCCGAGTGCCGCGCCAAGCGCGCCCGCCGCGTCCGCGTCTGCGACAACTGCGGCAAGGAGGAGGAGACCACCTGGGACAAGGACTTCTTCTACTGCTCCGAGTGCCGCGCCAAGTACCGTGCCGCCGAGGCCGCCAAGGCCGCGAAGGCCGCCGAGCCCGTGGCGATCGAGGGCGAGGGCACGCCCACCCTCCGCGTCTCGCTGTCGCCCACCCCCAAGGCGGCCCCCCGCGCCCCGCGCCGGGCCGCGTCGGAGGAGACCGCGCCCACCGAGGCGTGAGCCCCTCGCGGCACAAAAAAAGCCCCGCCGGCCGGCGGGGCTTTTTCGTGCGCGGCGCTTAGCGCGCGGGCTTGGCGGCCTTGGCGAGGAAGTGGGGCATGGGGGGCGGAACGGGGTGGCAGTCGAAGGCCGTCAGCCCGGCGGCCTCGCACCAACCGCGGAGCTCGGCGTCGCTGAAGACCCAGCCGTTCTGCGCGGTGAGGGCCATGTTGATGGCGAAGAGGGCGGAGAAGGGCGGGGTGGTGCGGTCGGGGCCGGTCATCATGTCCAGCACGTAGAGGGTGCCGCCGGGGCGGAGGGCGGCGGCGGCGCGGCGGAGGATGTCCGCGATGGCCTCGGGGCTCTCTTGGTGGAGGCAGCCGAAGAGGGTGACGGCGTCGTAGGCCTCGGCGGGCCAGACGTCGGTGTGGTAGTCGCCGGCGTGGCAGCGGACGCGGTCCGCGCAGGGGGCGGTGATCTCGCGGGCGACGGCGGCGATGGCGGGGAGGTCGTAGGTGTCGCAGGTGAGGGTGGGGTCGGCTTGGGCCATGAGCAGGGCGTAGGTGCCGGGGCCGCCGGCTAGGTCGAGCACGCGCGCGCCCTTGGGGAGGCCGAGCATGGGGACGATGGCGCGGCCGATGCCGAGCGCGCGCCCGTGCATGGCCAGGGCGAAGCGGCGCGTGCGGGCGGGGTCGTCGCCCAAGTGGAGGGCGGGGGGCTCGACGGGTTGGCCGGTGCGGGCGAGCTGGGCCAGCCGGCCCCAGGCGGGGTAGACGTCGCGGTTGTAGGCGATGGCCTGGGTGAGGTCGTGCGGCGCGCCGCGCACGAGGGTGGCGGCGGTGGCGGGAGGGAGCGCGTAGCGCCCCTCGGCCTTGGCGAGGAGGCCGACGGCGACGGCGCCGTCGAGCAGCAGGCGGAGGCCGCGCGGGTCGAGGCCCAGGCGCGCGGCGAGCGCCTCGGCGGTCGGCTCGGGGGCTTCGGCGATGGCGGTGAAGAGGTCAAGCTCCAGCGCGGCGAAGAGGACGGAGGAACCGTAGAAGGCGCTGGCGAGGGAGACAATATCGGGGATTTGCAGGGGCATGGCGGCCTTTCAGCGGCGGGCGGCGAGGAGGACGGCGTAGCCGCGGCGGGGGAAGGTGTTGAGGAGCGCGAAGCCGTTGGCCTCCAGCAGTTCCTGGGGCTTGGCGGGGCGCTTGGTGACGAAGGCGATCAGCCCGCCGGCCTTGAGGAGGCGGGCGGCGGTCTGGATGAAGAACTCGGCGATGCGCCAGTCGCCGAAGTAGGGCGGGTTGGCGAGAAGGAGGTCGTAGGCGCCTGCCTCGCCCTGCCCCTCGGCGGAGAAGAGGACGCGGGCCGCGTGGGGGTGGCGGCGGAGGTTGTCCTCCACGCTGTCGCGGGCGGAGGCGTCGGAATCCTGATAGTCCACGCGGAGGCCCTTCTCGGGGAAGGCGGTGGCCAGGAGGATGCCCACCATGCCGCACCCGCAGCCCAAATCCATCACGCGGTCGCCGGGGTCGAAGGCCACCTGCTCGGCCACGACCTCGGCGAGGGCCAGCCCGCCCATGTCGGCGCGGCGGTGGCAGAAGCACCCGGGCCAGGTGGTGAGGGCGATGGGCGCGTGGCCTTTGAGGGAGACCTCGAAGGTGGCGCGGTGGTCGGGGAGCGCGTCGTGGGGCAGGGGGCGGGCGACGACGCCGGAGAGGAGCGTCAGGGCGCCCTCGCGGCGGAGGGAGACGCGGTCGCAGGCCTTGCGGAACCGCGCCAGGAAGGTGGGGTTGAGGGCGTCGGCGGCGATGACGATCCGGCGCCCTTGCGGGGCGAGGTCGAACACCAGTTGCTCCAGCACGAAGAGGTCGCGCTCGGCCGTGCCGTCGCCCTTCGTCATTTGCCAGAAGGCCGCGTCGCAATCGAGCGCCGCCACGTCGAGCGTGGTGGAGACGGCGAAACCGTTGGTCGCGTCGTTCGCGATTAGGTTCCGGCGGAGGATGCCCTCGGTGTGCGCGTCGAAGGTGTGCACCGTCAGGCCGCCGCCGCCCCAGCCGCGGAGGCGCGCCGCCAGGGCCAACGCCCCCGTGCGCCCGCCGAGGAAGAGCGGCTGGTCCGCGGGCGGCAGGGTGGGGAGGAGCGCGAGGAGGGCGGCCTCGGTGGGGTTGAGGCCGCTTCGGGAGACCACGCGCAGGGTTCTGCCCCAGAAGAGCTCCTTGCGCGCGTGCGGGTGTCGGGTGAGGGAAATGGTCAGCATGGGCACAGTGTAGCACATCCCCGATGGGGGACGGGGAAAAAAGAAGGCAAGGGCCGGGAGGGCTTGATTGTGCTATAATAGAGATATGAGACGTTTGCTGATGGCCGTGGCGATGGCGTTGCTTGGGGCGTGGGCGTGGTGTGCGCCTGACGCCGAGGGCACGTTCCGTCTGCGGGTGGGGCCGTTTTTCGAGTATGGCTCGCGGGAGGGGCGTGGGATGACGCGCTTGGCGGTGCGGCCGCTCTTCGCGTGGGAGGAGGATCGGCGGAACCCGGAGGATCGCGACTTCGAGTTGGTGTGGCCGCTCTCGCACTTCGGGTGGCGGGGCGATGCCTATCATTGGCGCATCGTGATGATGTTTTGGAACGACGAGGACCGCACGGGGCGGACGTCGCGCGATTATTCGCTGACCATCCCGCCGCTTTGGGTGCATGGGCGCGACGCGGAGGAGGTGTATTGGGGGCTCTTCCCGATCTGGGGGCGGATGCCGAAGTTCCTGATGTTGGAGGATTTCCGGTGGGGGCTGTTCCCGCTTTGGCTGCATTATCGCACGGGTGGCACGCAGGGGGTGGCGCGCGATTACATCCTCTGGCCGTTCTTTTCGCTGAAGCATGACGACGATGCCTCGCGGTGGGGGCTGTGGCCGCTTTACGGCACCAAGCAGGAGCGGGAGCGGGATTCCCGGTATGTGCTGTGGCCCTTCTGGAACGATCAGACCTTCCACGCGCCCAACCATCATGGGCGCGCGTGGATGCTGTGGCCGGTCATGGAGCGCATCGACGCGGACACGGAGCAGGGTTGGGGCCTCCTGCCGCCGCTCTTCCGCAGGAGCGAGACCGTGGATGGGGCGTATCTGCTGCGTTGCCCGTGGCCGTTGTTCGAGCGTTACCGGGACGATCGGGAGAGCACGTGGCGCGCTTGGCGTTTCTGGGGGATGACGCATCGCGGCACGCGCGACGGCTGGTGGTTCCTCCATCCCATCATGGTCAGCCAGCGGCAGAAGACGGAGAGCCAGTTCGTGCGCCATTTCCGCGTCTGGCCGTTCTATGTGGACGAGGAGACGATCGCCTATGACGCGCGGGGTGGCGCGCGCACCCAGAAGTGGCACTTCCGCGTCTGGCCGTTCTTCGCCAGCGACTACCACGAGGACAATGGCCTGCGCCGCCGCGCGCTCGCCCTTTTCCCCATCCGGGACGTCCCCGCCGTGGAGCGCAATTGGGCGCCCTTCTGGACCTTTTACACCGCCACCCAGGAACCTGGCGCGGACGTCGTCCGACACGAGCTGCTGTGGGGGCTGATCTGGTGGACGACGCGCCCGGAGGAGGAGACGCCATGACACTCACCCGCGAACCCATCGAAGGCCCCGTCGCCGCGGCCATCGCCGCCGTGGGGCGGACCGCCCGCCTGACCGGGGCCGCGCTCGTCGGCTTCCCGGCCATCTTGGTGCGGCGGGACAGCCGTGCCGCGTTCGCGCGCCAGCTTTACCTCATCGGCATCGGCTCCCTTGCCGTCGCCACGGTGGTGGCGCTTTTCACGGGGATGATTCTGGGGTTGCAGCTGGGCATCGCCTTCCGGCAGTTCTCGCAGGAGCTGATGGTGGCCTTCACGCTTTCCTACGCGATGTTGCGCGAGATGGGGCCGTTCATGACGGGAATCATCCTGGCCGCCTGCGTGGGCAGCTCCATGGCGGCCCAGCTTGGCACCATGACCGTGAACGAGGAGGTCGCCGCGCTCGAGATGATGAGCGTCGATCCCGTCCGCTTCCTTGTCGTGCCCCGCCTGTGGGCGATGACGCTCATGGCGCCCATCCTTTCCTTCTACACCTGCATCATCGCCTTTCTCGGCGGGGCGTTGGTGGGTTACACGCAGCTGAACATCCCGTTCCTCCAGTTCATCGGGCAGGTGATGGAGGCCGCGGAGCTGAAGGATCTCTACGTGGGGCTGCTGAAGGCGGCGGTCTTCGGCGTGCTCATCAGCGGCATCTCCTGCGCCGTCGGCTTCGCCACCACGCAGGGGGCGGCGGGGGTGGGCGCCTCCACGCGCCGGGCGGTGATCCTCTCCTTCCTGGCCATCCTGATCGGGGGCTACTTCATCACGAGGTTCTTCTATGTCTTCTGAGCGGCCGGCCATCGTCTTCGAGGGCGTCCACAAACGCTTTGGGCCGCGCCAGGTGCTTGGCGGGGTTGACCTCGCCATCGCCCAAGGGGAGATCTTCGCCATCATCGGCCCCTCGGGCACGGGCAAGAGCGTGACGCTGAAGCTTGCCTCCGGGCAGCTCTTCCCCACCTCCGGCACGGTGCGTCTGCTGGGGGAGGACTTGGCGGGGCTCTCCTCCCGCGCGCTTGCCAGGCTCCGCCGACGCGTGGGCTACCTCTTCCAGAGCGGCGCGTTGCTGGGGTGGAAGACCTTGGCCGAGAACGTGGCCCTGCCCTTGGCCGAGCGTGACCGCCTGCCGCCCGACCAGGTGGAGGGGCGCGTGCAGGCCGCGTTGGGGGAGGTGGGCTTGGCCGACGCGGGTGAGCTCTATCCCGCCGAGGTCTCCGGCGGCATGGTCAAGCGCGCCGCCTTCGCCCGTGCCATCATCGAGGACCCGGAGGTGCTCTTCTTCGACGAGCCGACCTCCGGGCTGGACCCCGTGATGGCCCGCACGATCGACAATCTCATCGCCCAGGTCGGCCGCGCGCGCGGCGCCACCTGCGTGGTCGTCACCCACGATCTCGCCGGGGTGCTGCGCTACGCCGACCGCATCGGGTTCCTGAAAGGCGGCCGCTTCCTTCAGGTGGCCGATCCGGAAACCATCCTGCGCAGCCCCGTCCCCGAGGTCCGCGCCTTCCTTGAGGCCCAACATCTGGAGGCCCGCCTATGAGCGCCAAATCCCAAAGCATCCTTCCCGAGGTCATCACCGGCTTGTTCGTCGCCGCCGTCATCGCCCTGTTGGCCTTCTTCACCATTGTCATCAGCGGGGTGGATCTGCTCCGCGGGCGGCACCGCTCCGTGCGCGAGGCGCGCTTCGCGCACGTGGGCGCCCTCAAGGTGCAGGATCCCGTCCATGTCCGCGGCATGAAGGTGGGCTCCGTGCAGGAGCTGCGCCTGGGCGACGGGTGCGTCATCGCCACCCTCACGCTCGACGCGGACGTGCCGCTGCGCGCCGACGCCACCGTCTCCGTCGCCCAGACCTCCGTCCTCGGCGGCACCTGCCTGGAGATCGAGCAAGGCGTCGCCCCCGAGCCGCTGCCGCCCGACGCCATCCTTCCCGGGGCCCCCGCCCGCGACGTGATGAAGGAGCTGGGCGAGCTCGTGGGCGACCTCCGCCAAGCCATCGAGCCGAGCGACGTCCGCGCCCTCCTGACCAACCTCCGGGGCGCCTCCGAGGACATCGCCGACCTCACCGGCCGCCTGCGCCGCGGCGACGGCCTCCTCGGCAAAATCATGTCCCCCGAGGACAACACCTACGCCGATCTCAAGGAGGCGCTCGCCAACATCAAAGGCCTCACCGGCGATCTCCGCCTCGTGGCGCAGGACCTCCGCGGCGGCAAAGGCCTCCTCGGCAAGCTCCTCCGCGAGGAGGACACCACCTACGACGACCTCAAAGGTGTCCTCGCCAACCTCAAGGACGCCACCGCCAACCTCAACAACCCCAAGACCACCCTGGGCCGCCTCCTCACCCAGGATTCCTCCCTCATCGCCGACCTCGAGGCCGTGGCCTCCAATCTCCGGGAGGTTTCCGTCAAGCTCAACGAGGGCCAAGGCACCCTCGGCCATCTCGTCAACGACGACACCCTTGCCAAAGACGCCGAGGCCGCCGTCCGCGACGTCCGCCAAATCATCGACAACATGCGCGACACCGCCCCCGTCACCACCTTCACCTCCCTCTTCTTCTCCGGCCTCTGATGGCAGGCCGGGCGGATGGCCCCCGGCTCAGCCGCCGATCCACCTCGGCTCAGCCGCCGATCCACCTCGGCTTAGCGGCCGATCCACCTCGGCTCAGCCGCCGATCCACCTCGGCTCAGCCGCCGATCCTCTTTGACTTAGCCCCCGACCCTTTTGGGATCGGGGGCTTTTTTTTGCCTTGCGGTTCTCCGCGGGCATGGGGTGGCGGGGAAACAAAAAAGCCCCGACCGGGTGGTCGGGGCGGGAGGGAAGGGGGTGTCAGCGGCGCCAGAGGCAGGTGTCGGTGGTTTTGCCGTCGGGGGTGCGGAGGAGGATCTGGTTGTCGCCGGGGGTGAGGGGGATGTCTTTCCAGGTGAGGACGCGGAGGGCGTCGGGCTGGGCGGTGCCGTGGGATTTGCCGTTGACGAGGAGCTCGGCGGGGCCGACGTTGGAGAAGGCGCGGACGAAGATTTTGTCGGCCTTGCGCTGGGTGAAGCGTTTTTCGCAGAGGTGGAGGACGGGGGTGTCGTCGCGCCAGTTGGCTTTGTAGAAGTAGTAGGCGTCCTTGAAGGTCTTGCGGTCGTGGGAGACGAGGCCCTTGTCGTTGATGCCGTGGCGGTCGCCTTCGGTGCGGTGGCTGGCGGCGAAGTCGAAGAGGTTCCAGATGAAGGTGCCCCAGACGTAGGGGCGCTTGGCGATCTCGGCCCAGTTGAGGATGTGGTATTCGGTCTGCCAGGCTTCGGGGTGGAACATGCCGCCGGCGTTGGGCTTGCGGATTTGCTCCTCGTGGTGCTTGGCGGAGGCGCCGGCGCCGTACTCGCTGATGGCGATGCGGAGGGTGGGGTGCTTTTTGTGGGTGGCGTCGAGGAAGGCGCCGAGGTTGCGGGGCATGCCGCCGTACCAGCCGTCGTAGCGGTTCCAGGCGATGAGGTCGGTGACGAAGGTGAGGGGGGCGTCGTTGCCGAGGTTGCTGGCGGCGGTGGTGGGGCGGGTGGGGTCTTCCTGTTTGGCGAGGGCGTTGAGTTCTTTGAGGAAGGGGACGGGGTTGGGGGCCATGCGGAGCTCGTTGAAGAGGCCCCAGGTGACGATGGAGGGGTGGTTGCCGTGCTGGCGGATCATCTCGACGAGCTGCTGGCGGGCGTTCTCGTGGAGGCGCTCGGAGGGGACGTAGCCTTCGTCGTCGTAGCCGCCGGGGCCGATGAAGGGGATCTCGGCCCAGACGACGAGGCCGGCGCGGTCGCAGGCGTCGTAGATTTCCTGGGCTTGGGGATAGTGGGCGAGGCGGACGGCGTTGGCGCCCATCTCGCGCATGATTTCAACGTCGCGGAGGTGCTCCTCGGGGGAGAGGGCGGCGAGTTTGCCTTCCCACTCTTGGTGGCGGCAGACGCCGCGGAGGGGGAGGTGGCGGCCGTTGAGGAAGAAGCCTTGGTCGGGGTCGAAGCGGATGTCGCGGACGCCGAAGGTCTGGGTGACGGCGTCGTCGCCGACCTTGGCGGTGAGGGTGTAGAGGAAGGGGTCGGCGACGCCGTCCCAGCGGTGGGGGTTGGGGATGGTTACGGGGATGGTTATGGCGTCGGTGCCGGTGGCGGTGAGGGTCTGGCCGGCGACGTCGAGGGTGACGGTCTGGGGCTGGCCGGTGGGGTTGGAGAGGGCGACGGTGACGGTGAGGCGGGCCTCGGCGTCGGTGAGGGCGTCTTGGCGGATGCGGACGCCGGGGGAGCCGTGGTCGAGGGGGCTGACGCAGACGGGGTCGGTGACGATGAGCTCGACGCCGCGGTAGAGGCCGCCGAAGACGTTGAAGTCGCCGGCGAGGGGGAGGACGTCGGTGGTCTCGGCGTTGGAGACGCGGACGCGGAGCTCGGCGGTTTTGCCGGCGGGGGGGAGGTGGGGGGTGAGTTCGTAGCAGAAGGCAGTGTAGCCGCCGCGGTGCTGGCCGAGCCAGACGTTGTTGAACATGACGTCGGCGACGGTGCCGGCGCCCTTGAAGCGGACGAAGACGCGCTTGCCTTTCCACTCGGGGCGGGTCTTGAGGGTGAGTTTGTAGATGCCGAGGGTGCGGGTGTAGGGGTGGTCGCCCTCGGCGTCGGCGGTGTTCCAGGTGTGGGGGAGGGTGACGGGCTCCCATTTGGGCCCGGCGAAGTTCCAGCCGTAGCGGAAGCGCCAGCCGTCGTTGAGGGGCTGGGTCTCGCGGGCGGCGAGGGCGCAGGCGGCGAAGGCGCAGGCGGCGAGGAGGAGGGTCGGGCGGGCGGTCATGGGAGTCTCCGTGGGGGTGGTTCAGGCGAAGCGGGCGATGTCGCAGGCGTCCATGTCGTCGAAGTCCTGGTTCTCGCCGCCCATGGCCCAGACGAAGGTGTAGGCGCCGGTGCCGGCGGCGCAGTGGACGGACCAGGGCGGGGAGAGGACGACCTGCTTCTCGCGGAGGACGACGTGGCGGGTGGCCTCGGGCTCGCCGAGGAAGTGCATGACGAGGCCGTCCTTGGGGAGGTCGAAGTAGCAGTAGACCTCGGTGCGGCGGTCGTGGGTGTGCGGGGGGAAGGTGTTCCAGACGGAGCCTTCGTCGAGCTGGGTGAAGCCCATGACGAGCTGGCAGCTGCGGATGAAGCCGGGGCGGATGTACTGGCGGAGGGTGCGGCTGTTGCTGTCGGCGAGGGAGCCGAGGCGGATGGTGTTGGCCTGCTCGATGGTGGCGTGGGTGGTGGGATAGGCGGTGTGGGCGGGGTAGGAGACGAGGTAGAAGCAGGCGGGGGCGGAGGGGTCGTCGCTGGCGAAGGCGACGGCCTTGGCGCCGCGGCCGATGTAGAGGCACTCGCGGTTCTTCATGGGGTAGGCCACGCCGTCGACGGTGATGGCGCCGGGGCCGCCGAGGTTGAGGATGCCGCTCTCGCGGCGGTCGTGGAAGTGCTCGCAGGCCATCTCGCGGCCGCCTTCGAGGGTGAGGGGGGCGTCGGTTGGGACGAAGCCGCCGACGACGGCGCGGTCGACGTTGGTGTAGGCGAGGTTGGCCTGGCCGGGGACGAAGAGGCCCTCGGCGACGAAGCCCTTGCGGAGCTCGGCGGTGTCCATGCGCTTGTAGCTGGCGCGGTCGGGCGCCTCGATGGTTCTCATGGCGGGAAGTCCTTTCTGGGTTCAGCGGGCGAGCCAGCCGCCGTCGACGTTGACGGTGGCGCCGGTCATGTAGTCGGAGGCCGGGGAGGCGAGGAAGACGCAGATGCCTTTGAGGTCCTCGGGGGTGCCCCAGCGGCCGGCGGGGATGCGGTCGAGGATGGCCTGGTTGCGCTCGGGATTGGCGCGGATGGGGGCGGTGTTGTCGGTGGCGATGTAGCCGGGGGCAATGGCGTTCACGCAGATGCGGTGGGGGGCGAGCTCGTTGGCCATGAGCATGGTGAGGCTCTTGATGCCGCCCTTGGAGGAGGCATAGCCGGGGACGAGGATGCCGCCCTGGAAGCTGAGCATGGAGGCGATGTTGATGACCTTCCCGCCCTGGCCCTGCTCGATCATCTGCCGGCAGGCGGCCTGGGAGAGGAAGAAGGGGGCGGAGAGGTTGACGGCGATCACGTCGTTCCAATTCGCGGCCGAATGCTCGGTGAAGGGCTCCCGGCGGATGATGCCGGCGTTGTTCACCAGGATGTCGAGGCGGCCGAAGTCCTTGACGACGCGCGCGACGAGGGGGCCGGCCTCCTTCTCCGCGCCGGAGAGGTCCACGGCATAGGCCTGGGCCTTGCGGCCAAGGGCGCGGATGGCCGCGCAGGTCTCCTCGGCGGCGTGGACGTCGACGGTGGCGACGTCCGCGCCGGCCTCGGCGAGGGCGAGGGCGTAGGCCTTGCCGATGCCGCGGCCCGCGCCGGTTACGACGGCGACTTTGCCGTCAAGCTTGAATGCGTCCAGTATCATATCCAAATCCTTTCGGGGGAGATCAGTCGATGAGGCCCGCGACGCGCGGGATCCACTCGGAGAGCGGCGCCCAGTAGGTGATGACCATCAGGGCGACGAACATGGCGATGAAGAAGGGGATGGCCTTGACGGTCACCCGGGCGATGGTCGTCTTGCCCACGCCGCAGCCGATGAAGAGGCAGGTGCCCACGGGCGGCGTGCAGAGGCCGATGCAGAGGTTGGCGATCATGATGATGCCGAAGTGCAGGGGCGTGACGCCGAGCTCCGTGGCCACGGGCAGGAGGATGGGCGTGAAGATGAGGATGGCCGGGGTCATGTCCATGAAGAAGCCGACCACGAGGAGGAGCAGGTTGATGATGAGCAGCACGCCCACGGGGCCGACGTCGAGACTCGTGAGGAAGCCGGAGACGGTGGCGGGGATGTTGGCCATCGTCAGGATCCAGCTCATCGCGCTGGAGGATCCGACCAGGAGCATGACCACCGCCGTGGTGATGCCCGTCTGGAGGCAAAGGTCCGGCAGGTCTTTCAGGGGGATCTCGCGGTAGCAGAAGACCGTCAGCACGAACGCATAGGCCACGGCGACGGCGGAGGCCTCGGTGGCCGTGAAGATGCCTTCGAGGATGCCGCCCAGGATGATCACCACCAAGAGCAGGCTGGGGAGCGCGCCCCACCACACCTGCCGCTCCCCCTCGCGGCACCAGCCCACGATGAGCGACAGCGCCTTGGTGAGCACCAGGGCCCCCACGCCCACCTGAAGGCCGAAGACAAAGCCCTTCAGCGCCCAGCCCAGCGCGAAGGCCAGCAGGCAGAGCGCGCGGAGCGCCCAGAGCGCCCCCCGTACCTTCCCCGGCAGAGGCGCCAAGGCCGGCGCGGCGGTGCGCCCGTAGCCGTTCTTCCAGGAGACGATGCCCGCGGCCACCATGATGCAGATGCCCACCAGGATGCCCGGCAGGATGCCCGCCAGGAACATCGCCGCGATGGAGACCGAGCCCGCGGCCACGGAGTAGACGATCATGCAGTTGGAGGGCGGGATCAGCAGGCCCGTCGTCGCGGCCGTCGCCGTCAGCGCCACGTTGAAGTCGCGGTCGTAGCCCTTCTTGTTCATCTCGGGGATCATGAAACCGCCGATGGAGGAGACCGCCGCCGCCGCCGAGCCCGAGATGGAGCCGAAGAGCATGCACGTGAGCGTGTTCGCATAGGCCAGGCCGCCGGGCAGACGCCCCATGTAGTGCTGGGCGAAGTCGATGAGCCGCCGCGCCAAGCCGCCGCGCCCCATCAGATAGCCCGCGAAGACGAAGAAGGGGATGGCCAGGAGCGGGAAGCTGTCCGTGCCGTTGGCCATGCGCTGGGCCACCATGAGCGGCGCGTCGCCGCTCATCGAGAGGATCGCCGCGAAGCTGGAGAGCGCGATCGCCACGCACACCGGCGTGTTGATCAGCAGCAACGCGAAGAAGGAAACCACCAGAATGGGAATCACCGGATCCATCGTCTCAACCCTCCGACTGCGTCATCGCGCCCAACTTCTCCGCCGGCGTGCGGAGGATGTCCACCAACGCCTCCAACGTGAAGAGCGCCACAAAGGCGCCGCCGAGCGGCGCCGCCAGATACTGCACGCCGCGCGGCAGCCACGGCAGCGTGGCCAGGCTGTTGCCCATCTGCGCCATCGCCATCCGCCAACCGCCGCCCACCAGCACGAAGACCGCGAAGAAGAGGATCAGCAGCTGCACCACGATCGCCCCCACCTTCCGCGCCGAAGGGTCGAACTTCGCCACCAGGAAGTCCACCCCCAGGTGCGCCTTCGCCTCAAAGGCCAGCGCCCCCCCGAGGAACGACGTCCACACCAGCAGGAAGCGCGCCGCCTCGTCCGTGTACGGCGCCTGACTCCCCAGCACGAAGCGCGTGAAGACGCCCCAGAGCACGTCCACCGTCATCAGCGCCACCAGCGCGATCACCACCCACCGCAATAGCGCCACGCACCCGTGGCGCGCCAACGTCGCCAGCCTCATATCACTTCACCTCCTGGATTGCGTCGTACAATGCCTTGATGTTCGCGTACTGCGGCAGATCGATCACCCCCGCGCACGCCTTCCTGAAACTCTCCCGATCCGGCTCTTCGAGGATCTCCACCCCTTTCTCCCGCAGGAAGACCATCGCCTTCGCCTCGTCCTCTGCCCACAGCCGGCGTTCCTCCGCCTGCGACTCCACGGCCGCCTGGCGCACCCACGCCCGCTCCTGCTCCGAGAGCAGCTCCCACCCCTTCGTCGAGAAGACCAGCACATCCGGCAGACGCTGGTGCTCCGTCAGCGCGAAGAAGGGCGCCACCTCATAATGACGGCTGGTGACGAATGAGGGCGGGTTGTTCTCCGCCGCGTCCACCGTCCCCTGCTGGAGCGCCGTGTACAGCTCGCCCCACACCGTCGGGCACGGGCTCCCCTTCATCGCCTCAATCATGTCCAACGCCGTCCGGCTGCTCATCACGCGCACCTTCAGGCCATCCACGTCCGCCACCGAGCGCACCTGCTTCTTCGTGGCGTAGAAACTCCGCGCGCCCGCGTCGTAATAGCACAGCCCGAAGAAGCCCTTGGGCCGCCCCTTCTCCAGGATTTCCTCGCCGATCGGGCCGTTCAGCACCTTCCAGAAGTGCGCCTCGTCGCGGAAGAGGTACGGGATGCCAAAGACCCGCGCCTCCGGGAAATGCTCCTCCAGCGCCGCCGTCGACACCTTCGTCATCGCCAGCTGCCCCGCCTGCACCTGCTCCAACGTCTCGATCTCACCTCCCATCACCGCATTCGGGTAGAGATCCATCCGCAACTTCCCCCCCGACAGCTCCACCATCCGCTTGTTCATGAAGACCAGCGCCTTGTTCACCGGGTGCGTGTCCTCCAGGCCGTGCGCCAACTTCAGCACGCGCACGCCCCCCACCACGCGCGCCCCCGGCATTCCCCCGTCGTCCAACACCCACGCCCACGCGCCGAAGCCCGCCACCAAGGCCACCAACGCGCCCAACACCCCAAACGATACCGATTTTCGCATGGCGCAACGCACCTCCGAGGTTGAGGCCTCAGACGCCCGTCGGCACCCGCCGAACGCGCCCACAAGGCCGCTCTTCACATTCCAACCATACTATAACGCACCTTCGCCGCCGTGCGCAACCGGCCGAAAGGCGCGCCCGACGCTCCTGCGTCTTGCAGGACGCACCGGGTCATAGCCGCTCGTCCGACCAGACAAGCGGGGCGCGGGGTGTGGCAAGGAGGTCGAAGGTGGGGAGGATGTCGCGGAGGGAGCCGACGGTCGCGTCGGGCGCGATCCAGTGGGAGGCGCGGGCGAGGGCGGTGAGGATGTGCGCGGGGGCGAGGCCTGCGGCGCGGTAGGCGGCGATGCGGGTGTCGCCGTGGCGTTTGGCCAGGCGGCGGCCGTCGGGGCCGACGAGGAGGGGGAGGTGCCAGTGGGTGGGGCGGGGGAGGCCGAGACGGTCGGCCAAGACGTTCTGGGCGGGGGTGACGGGGAGGATGTCGTCGCCGCGCACCACGTCGGTGACGCCGCTGTCGGCGTCGTCGAGGAGGGAGGCGAGGACGTAGGCGGGCTCGTCGCCGCGGGCGATGACGAAGTCGCCGGTGAGCTGGTCGGCGGTGCGGGTCTGGGGGCCGGCGAAGGCGTCGTCGAAGCGGCCGTCGTCGGTGGGTTGGAGGGGGAGGCGCCAGGCGGGTGTCCGCCCGGGCGGCGGGGGGACGGCGCGGTGCCGGCAGGTGCCGGGGTAGCGGAGCACCTCGCCGGGATGGGGGGCGGACTGCGCGCCTTGGATGTCGGCCCGCGTGCACCAACAGGGATAGTGCGGCAGGCGGGCGAGGGCGGCGCGGTGGGCGGGCAGGCGCGCGGACTGGCGGAGGACGGGCCCATCCCAATCGAAGCCCAGCCAACGGAGGTCGTCGAGGAGGGCCGCGTCGGCGCCGGGCTTGTGCTTGGGGTGGTCGAGATCCTCGATGCGCAGGAGAACCCGCCCTCCGACGGCGCGCATCTGGAGCCACGCGGCCATGAAGGTGCGCACGTTGCCCAGATGGAGCGCGCCCGTCGGCGAGGGCGCGAGGCGCCCCACGCGGGGCGGGTCAGGCCAACGCGAGGGGGGCGGACTCACGGGTGTCCAAGTCTTTGACCTGGGCGACGCCCTTGGCGAGGTCGTCGGGCCCGAGGTAGACGGCGTGGCGGGCGTGGGAGGCGCCGGCCTGGGAGAAGAAGTGCTTGGGCTTCTGCGGCTGGAGGGCGAGGTCGACGGGGTGGCCTTCGGCGCGGAGGCGGGCGGCGAGGGCCACGGCGGCGTCGCGCTCGGCGGCGGTCATGTAGCCCACGGCGTAGCCGCGGCGGGGCACGGGGCAGTCCGCGCCGAGGGCGTCGCGGAGGATCTCGCCGATGACGACGTCGCCGAAGCCGAGGCCGACGGCGGGGGTGGGCTTGCCGCCGACGAGGGCGAGGAGGGAGTCATAGCGGCCGCCGCCGAAGATGGCGCGGAAGCGCCGCTGGGCGTCGAAGGCCTCGAAGACGATGCCGGTGTAGTAGGAGAGGCCGCGGATGACGGCGATGTCGAATTGGAGCAGGTGCGCGTAGCCCATGCGCGCGGCGTGGGCGTGGAGGGCGCGGAGAGCCGCGATGGCCGGGGAGTCGGGGCCGACGAGCGCGGCGGCGGCCTCCAGGCTGTCCACGGCCAGCAGGCGGAAGGCGGCGTCGACGGCCTCTTGGGAGAGGCCGCCCGCGCGGAGGATCGCGGCGATCTCCTCGTCGGGGATTTTGCCGCGCTTGTCGAGCGCCATGAAGACGGCGGTGTGCTGGTCGGCGGGGATGCCACTTTGGGCCAGGAGCTCGCCCAGGAGCGCGCGGCTGGAGACGTGGATGCGCCAAGCCTCGTCGGGCAGGCCCATGAGGCGGACGGCCGTGGCGGCGGCGCCGAGGAGCTCGGCCTCGGCCAGGGTGTCCTCGGTGCCGACGATGTCGAGGTTCAGCTGGTAGTGCTCGCGCTTGCGGCCACGGGTCATGCGCTCGTAGCGGAAGCATTGGGCGATGGCCGACCATTTGATGGGGAAGTGGAGGCGGCTTTGGCGGGCGGCGACCATGCGCGCGAGGGTGGGGGTCATCTCGGGGCGGAGGGCCAGGTTGCGCCCGGACTTGTCCTGGAAGGCATAGATCTGCTCGGAGACCTCCTCGCCGCTCTTGCGCTGGAGCAGCTCAAGGGATTCCACGACGCAGGCGTCGTAGGGCTGGAAGCCGAAGCGCTCGGCGGCGGCGCGCCAGGCGTCGAAGACGCGGTTGCGCCAGGCCATGTCCTCGGGGTAGAAGTCGCGCATGCCGCGCGGGGCGTCGAAGGTGACGGTGCTCATGGGTGCGATCCGGGGTGGGAGGGATGAAACGAAGGGCGCGGCCCCGCCGTGCCGCGGGAGCCGCGCCGGGGGGTCGGGGTTCGGGACTCAGCGGCGATGGCGCGGGGCCAGGGTGGCATCCTCGAGGTCCTTGCGCAGCAGGCGCGAGGGCTTGAAGCGGATGGAGCGGCGCTCGGCGATCCAGACCTCCTGCTCGGGCTTCTTGGGGTTGCGGCCGCGGCGCCCCTTGCGGGAGACGACCTCGAAGACGCCGAAGCCGCGGAGCTCGACGTGCCCGTTCTTGATGAGGTTGGCGAGGAGGGCCTCGAAGGTGGTGTCGATGATCTTGTAGGCCAGCGTCTGGGGGATCTTGTGGGTGGCGGCGATGACCGTCGAGAGGTCACGGCGCGTGCTGGTGGAGGGGATGCGCTCGGCGGGGTTGGTGTCTGCGTTCTTCATGGCGATGTCCTTGTCTTTTTAAGCGGGTTGTCGTGTGTCGGTTCAGTTCAGCATCCCGGCGATGGCCTGGGCGGCCTCGGCGGGGGGGACGATGGCGGAGTCGCGCTCCGTGCGGCGGCGGATCTCGAAGCCGCCTTTGGCCAGGCCCTTGGCGCCGGCCACGACGCGGATGGGCAGGCCGATGAGGTCGGCATCCTTGAACTTCACGCCGGGGCGCTCGGCGCGGTCGTCCACGAAGACGTCGATGCCGAGCCTCTCCAATTCGGCGCCCAAGGCCTCGGCCTGGGCGACGACCTCGGGCACGTCCGTGTCGAGGATGAGCAGGGCCACCTGGCAGGGGGCGACGGCGGCGGGCCAGATGATGCCGTGCTCGTCGTTGCTCTGCTCCACGATGGCCTGCAAGGTGCGGCTGACGCCGATGCCGTAGCAGCCCATCACGAGGGGCTTGGCCGTGCCCTGCTCGTCCAGATAGGTGGCGCCCATGGCGGCGGAGTATTTGGTGCCCAGCTTGAAGCACTGGCCCACCTCGGTGCCGCGGCGGATCTCCAGGGGCTTGCCGCACTTCGGGCAAAGGTCGCCCGCGCGGACGGTGGCCAGGTCCTCGTAGGCGGTCACCTTCGCGTCGCGCGCCAGGGAGACGTGGATGAGGTGGAAGCTTTCCTTGTTCGCGCCCACCACCATGTCGGCGGCGCCTTCGAGCGCGCGGTCGGCGTAGAGGGGGAGGTCAAGGCCCACGGGGCCGATGGAGCCGACGGGGCCGGCCAGGCGCGCCACGGTCTCGGGGTCGGCCTCCTCCACCTTGGCCCCGCCGAAGAGGCGGCGCAGCTTCGTCTCGCTCAGCTCGCGGTCGCCGGGCACCAGGGCCATGACGGGCTTGCCGCCGACGAGGAGGACGAGGCTCTTGACGATCTGGTCGAGCGGCCGCCCGAGGAAGCGCGCCACCTCCTCGCAGGTGTGCTGGCCGGGGGTGGCGACGGGCTCGGCGGCGCCGGCCTCCGCCCGGTAGGGCACGGGGGCGGTTTGGCGCTCGGCGCGCTCCTGGTTGGCCGCGTAGCCGCAGGCGGGGCAGTCGAGGATGCCATCCTCGCCGCTGGCGGCGAAGACCATGAACTCATGGGAGAAGTTGCCGCCGATGTCGCCGGTGTCGGCCTCGACGGGCTTGGCCGCCAGCCCCACGCGCCGGAAGATGCGCACGTAGGCCTCGTACATCGCGCGGTAGCTCTTGTCGGCCCCCGCGTCGTCGGCGTCGAAGCTGTAGGCGTCCTTCATGATGAACTCTTTGCCGCGGATGAGGCCGAAGCGGGGGCGGATCTCGTCGCGGAACTTGTCCTGCATCTGGTAGATGGTGCGCGGCAGCTGGCGGTAGGAGGAGATCTCGCTCTTGGCCAGGGCGGTGAAGGCCTCCTCGGCGGTGGGGGCGAGGACGTACCACGCCTCCTTGCGGTCCCGCACGCGGAACATCCCGGGGCCCATCGACTCCCAGCGGCCCGTCTGCTTCCACAGCTCGGCGGGCTGGAGGATGGGGAAGAGCGTCTCCTGCGCCCCGGCGCGGTCCATCTCCTCGCGGACGATGGCCTCGATCTTGCGCAATGCGCGCATCCCAAGCGGCAGGTAGGTGTACAGCCCGCCCCCGAGTTTGCGCATCATGCCCGCGCGGATCATCAGCTTGTGGCTGACGATCTCGGCGTCCTGCGGCGCCTCGCGCAGCGTGTTCAACAGGGTCTGGCTCCACCTGATCATCCTTGGCAGTCCTTCCGATGGCACTTGTAAATGCGCATAAGTATCTCAAAATCTCTGAAAAAGGCAAGCGAAAAAATACATTCGGCGGCAGATCGAAAAAAGGGGATTGCCTTTCGGGCGGGCGTTTGGTATCCTATTCGCCGTTCTGCCAACTTAGCTCAGCTAGGTAGAGCAGCGCATTCGTAATGCGCAGGTCGTCGGTCCGATTCCGTCAGTTGGCTCCATCTTAAAAGCCCCGCAAGTAGCAATACTTGCGGGGCTTTTTTGTTATGATAGGGCTAGGCCGACGGGGCCGGGAAAGGAGCGGAGTCATGGTTCCACAGTGGTTTATCGAGGAGAAGCGCGACGGCCGGGAGCACGCCGACGAGGCCCTGCGCGCCTGGGTGCGCGGGGTGACGGAGGGGACGCTGCCGGATTATCAGATCGCGGCCTGGCTGATGGCCGTCTACCTGAATGGGATGACGGCGCGGGAGACGGCGACGCTGACGGACGCGATGATGCGCTCGGGGCGCTGCCTCGCGTGGGACGGGATCGGCCGGCCGACGGCCGACAAGCACTCGACGGGCGGGGTGGGGGACAAGATCTCGCTGCCGTTGGCGCCGGTCTGCGCGGCGTTGGGCCTCGCGGTGCCGATGATCTCGGGCCGGGGCCTCGGCCTGACGGGTGGGACGCTGGACAAGCTGGAGAGCATCCCGGGCTTCAACGTGCGCCTGGGGGTGGGGGACTTCCGCCGGATCGTGGCCGAGGTGGGCTGCTGCCTGATCGGCCAGACGGACGACCTGGCGCCCGCCGACCGCCGCCTTTACGCCTTGCGCGACGTGACGGCGACGGTGCCGAGCGTGCCGCTGATCGTCGCCTCCATCATGAGCAAGAAACTCGCGGAGGGAGCCTCCACCCTGCTCTTCGACGTCAAGTTCGGCTCCGGCGCCTTCATGGGCACCCTCCCCCAGGCCAAACGCCTCGCCGAGGCGCTGATCGCCACCGGGCGCCGCTTGGGGAGGACCTGCCGCGCCTTGCTCACCGACATGGATCAGCCCCTCGGGCGCGCCGTCGGCAACGCGCTGGAGGTGCGCGAGGCGCGGGAGACCCTCGCGGGCGCCGGCCCGTGGGACGTCCGCGCGCTGACCATCGAGGAGGCCGCCCACCTGGCGCACGCGGCGGGCCGCTTTTCGGATCTGGGCGCCGCCCGCCAAGCCGCCGCGCGCGCCTTGGATTCGGGCGAGGCCGCGGCGATCTTCCGCCGGATGACGCTGGCGCAGGGGGGCGACCCGGATGCGCCGCTGCCGGAGGCGCGCGCCCGGGTGGCGGTGCGCGCGCCGTGCGCGGGCTGGGTGGCGCACGTGGATGCCAAGGCCATCGGCCGCGTGGCGTTGGCGTTGGGCGCGGGCCGCCAGGCCGTGGACGAGACCCCCGACCCCGCCGCGGGCGTGGATGGCCTCCTCCAGCAGGGCGAGCGCGTCGAGGCGGGGGCGCCGCTCTGCGTGCTCTGCGCCGACGGCGAGGCCCGCGCCTCGGCTTTGGCGGAAGAGGCCGCCAAGGCCTTCCGCTTGGCGGACGCCCCGCCCCCTCGCCGCACGTTGGTGGCCGCGACCCTCCCCGACGCCTTCCCGGTCGGCCCCTGATCCACCTTGCCTCAGCCGCCGATCCTCCTCGGGTCAGCCGCCGATCCACCTCGGGGTGGCCGCCGATCCTCCTCGGGTCAGCCGCTGATCCACTTTGTCTCGGCCGCCGATCCTTTTCGGGGTGGCCGCGCTTGGGCACAAAAAAAGCCCCCGCCGTTGATGGCGGGGGCTTTTTTATGTCGTCGTCGGGGCGTTCAGGCGTTGCGGCCGCGGAGGGCGTTGAGGCGGGCGGTGACGGGGAGGGGGCCGACGAGGGGGCGGGCGTAGTCGAGGAAGAGGCCGGTTACGTTGTTGCCCTCGGGGTTGATGTAGCGGTCGGGGAGGGAGCGGGTGTTCCGGGCGACGGCGGGGAGGGGCGCGATGGCGTAGTCGATCTGGTAGGTGGCGCCGGGGAGGCGGGTGAGGGTCACCGTGCCGTTCTGGTATTTCCCGCCGACGGCGGCCTGGACGGCGACGGAGCCGACGAGGCGGGCCTCGTTGGCGTCGGTCTCGGAGACGCAGCCGACGAAGCAGCGCTGGATGAAGCCGAAGGTGTCGGCGCGGACGCGGGGGACGTTGAGGCGCTGGCGGATGGCGGCGGCGAGGCGTTCGCCGAGGGCGCCGGTGGTGAGCTGCCGGTTGCCGTGCGCGTCGACCTCGGTGGAGAAGGCCTCGGCGATGGGGCGCCCGTCGGGGCCGCGGATGCCTTCGGAGACGGCGACGACGCAGCGTCCGTGGCGGTTCATGCACTCGGCGACGTCGGCGACGAAGCGGTCGAGGGTGAAGGGGCGCTCGGGGAAGTAGAGCAGGTGGGGGCCGTCGTCGGGGTCTTGGCGGGCGAGGGCGGCGGCGGCGGTGAGGAAGCCGGCGTTGCGGCCCATGATCACGTCGATCTTCACGCCGCCGAGGGCGCGGTTGTCCAGGTCGTCCCCGCGGACGGCGCAGGCGACGAAGCGCGCGGCGGAGCCGTAGCCGGGGGTGTGGTCGTTGCAGAGCAGGTCGTTGTCGATGGTCTTGGGGATGTGGAAGCAGCGCAGGTCGTAGCCTTGGCGCCCGGCCTCCTCGGCGATGATGTTGGCGGTCTCGGCGGAGTCGTTGCCGCCGATGTAGAAGAAGTAGCGGATGTCGCGGCGGGCCAGGACGGCGAAGATTGCGCGGCAGTCCTCGGGGGTGGGTTTGCGGCGGACGGAGCCGAGGGCGGAGCTGGGGGTCTGGGCGACGCGGAGGAGGACTTCCTCGGGCTCGGCGCGGAGATCCACGAAGGCTTCGTCGAGGATGCCTTGGATGCCGTGGAGCGCGCCGTAGATCTCGACGATCTTGGAGGAGGCCTTGGCGGCGAGGACGGCGCCGACGAGGCTTTGGTTGATGACCATCGAGGGGCCGCCGCTTTGGGCGATGAGCATGTTGCCGGTCATGGTGTTCTCCAACAAAAAAGCCCGCCGTGGGCCGGCGGGCGTTGGGACGGTTCAGCGAAGGGCCTTGGCGATGCGGGCCATGGCCTCCTCGACGCGGGCGCGGTCGTTGAAGGCGGAGATGCGGATGTAGCCTTCGCCGCATTTGCCGAAGCCCGCGCCGGGGGTGGTGACGACCTGGGCCTTGTGGAGGAGGGTGTCGAAGAAGTCCCAGGAGTCGGCCTTGACGTCGACCCAGACATAGGGGGAGTTGTCGCCGCCCACGCAGTCGAGGCCGAGGGCGCGGATGCCGGCGCGGATGAGCTTGGCGTTGCCGAGGTAGTAATCGACCTGCTGGGTGGTCTGGCAGGCGCCGTCCTGGGAGTAGACGGCCTCGGCGGCGCGCTGGACGGGATAGGAGACGCCGTTGAACTTGGTGGTGTGGCGGCGGTTCCACATCGGGTGGAGGGGGATGGGCGTGCCGTCCTGGGCGTAGGCGGTCAGCCCCTTGGGGACGACGGTGAAGGCGCAGCGCACGCCGGTGAACCCGGCTTTCTTGGAGAAGGAGCGGAACTCGATGGCGCAGTCGCGCGCGCCGGGGATCTCGTAGATGGAGTGGGGGATGGCGGGGTCGCGGATGAAGGCCTCGTAGGCGGCGTCGAAGAGGATGAGCGCCTTGTTGGCGCGGGCGTAGTCCACCCAGGCCTGGAGCTGCGCGCGGGTGGCGACGGCGCCGGTGGGGTTGTTGGGGAAGCAGAGGTAGATGAGGTCGGCGGGCGCGCCGGCGGGGGGCGCGGGGACGAACCCGTTGGCGGCGGTGCCTTCGAGGTAGAGGAGGCCTTGGTAGCGGCCCTCCGCCACGGGGCCGGTGCGCCCGGCCATGACGTTGGTGTCGACGTAGACGGGGTAGACGGGGTCGGGGATGGCGATGCGCAGCCCCTCGGCGGCGAAGAGCTCCTGGATGTTGGCGCAGTCGCACTTGGAGCCGTCGGAGACGAAGATCTCGTCGGGCTGGATGTCGCAGCCGCGGGCCTGGAAGTCGTTCTTGGCGATGGCCTCGCGGAGGAAGGCGTAGCCTTGCTCGGGGCCGTAGCCACGGAAGGTGGCGGCGTGGCCGAGCTCGTCGACGGCCTTGTGCATGGCTTCGAGGCAGGCGGGGGCGAGGGGGAGGGTGACGTCGCCGATGCCCAGGCGGATGACGTCCGCGCCGGGGTTGGCCTCTTGGTAGGCCTTGACGCGCTTGGCGATGTTGGCGAAGAGATAGGAGGCTTGGAGCTTCCCGTAGTGTTCGTTGGCGAGGATCATGGTCTTATCCGTGTTTGTGGCGGGTCTGGGTGTAGAGCGGGGTGAGGATCCAGCGGCGGTTGTGCCAGAACCATTGCCCCGGGTTGGCTCGGATGCGCCGCTCGAAGAGATCCCAGACCGCCTGTGTGAGGCGCTTGGCGTCGGCCTCGGCGTCGGCCTCCAGGTCGGGGAGGATGGGGTCGCCCAAGGTGAGGCGATGGTGCGAGGCGTCGAGGCGCTCCATGAAGAAGGGGACGATGGGCACGTTGGCCATGCGGGCGAACTTGGCCATGCCCTTGCCGAGCTGGACGTCCGGCTTGCCGAAGACGGTGACGCCCACGCCGGGCTTGTTGTGCCGCACGTCGGGCAGGATGGCGAAGGCGCCGCCGCTCTTGAGATGGTGGGCGATGCGCACGAAGGAGCTGGGGTAGCGGCGGTCGACGGCCTCGAAGTTGCCCAGGCGGTTGCGCACCAGCCACGCCTCCACCAAGGGGTTGTTCTGGGCGCGCGCCAACGCCATCAGCGGGATGCCGAAGTGCGCGCACGCCACGCCCGCCAAATCCCAGTTGCCCATGTGCGGCAGGGCGATGACCACGCCCCCGTGCTTGTCGATGAGCGCCTGGAGCGTGGCCTTGGCCGCGTCGGTGCCCTCCATGTGCGCCCGCAGGTAATCCGCGTCCATCCGCCCCGCGTGGAAGATCTCCACGAAGTTCATCAGCAGGTTCCAGACGGAGGTGCGCGCGATCTCCCGGCAGACGGCGATCGGGGTCTCCGGGCCGAAGACCTCCCGCACGCGCGATACCGTCTCCGCCCGCACCGGCCAGCACAGGCGGAAGACCACGCGCAGGATCCCCTTGGCGGCGGCCCCCACCCAGGCGATCGGGAAAGCCGTCAGCAGGGCCTGCACCGTGCGCAGGCCCGCATATTCCAGGCGATGCCGGAAACGAATCTTGGGCTTCATGCGGCTTATTTGCCCCCGCCGGCCGAGGCGATGATGTCCAGCACGTCCTGGCGGGTGGCGTTCGCCAGGTCGGCCGCCTCCTGCAAGGTCTCCACGCGGCCCTTGACGGCCAGGAGCGTCTTGCGGTAATCGGCCAGCTGCTGGGTTAGCTCCACCACCTTCTCCCCGGCCTGTTGGGCGGCGGCCTCGGCCTTGACGAGCATCCGGCGCGTCTGGAGCAGCTGCTGGAGCAGTTCGCCGGGGTCGCAGTCCAAGTCCTCCAAATGCATGTTCTCGGGGATGGGCACCTGGATGATGCTCCCGCACGACGAGCAAGGCACCTGAAGGCCCGCCGCGCGATAGTCCACCACCAGGTTGTGGCCGCACACCGGGCAGTCGAACACGATGTCCGTGGGCATGATCTCGACGTCCTCGTCCGTGACGGGCGCCTCGTTCAGCTTCTCATCCAACTTCTCGTCTTCCATGGGAACCTCCTTGGCTATGGGCACAGTTTAGCAAAGCTCGTCCGCGCCGTGCAACCGTTGCCCGAAAATCAGGCGTGGCGGCCACACGGGAAGACGCATGGTGGCGGGCAATCTGGGAGAGGCGATCGTTGGGCACGCGGCGTTCGAGGGGAAATGGTCGGAGCGGGGGGATTTGAACCCCCGACACTCTGCTCCCAAAGCAGATGCGCTACCAGGCTGCGCTACGCTCCGTGAAAGGGTTAGCGCGCAGTATAGCAAATCCGGGCAAGGCGCGTCGCCTCTTTTGTCCTTTCGCCAATCGGCGGGATGGGGAGGGCGTTCGGTGGCGCGGCTCATTCGCACAGGGCGTCGACCTCCGCGCGGATGGTGCGGAGCAGGCGGCGTCGGGTTTGGACGACGGTGTTGGCGAGGCGCCCAAGGCGCTTGGCGACGTCGCGGGGGCGTTCGCAGCCGAGGATGCAGGATTCCAGCACCTCGCGTTGGAGGGGGCTGAGGTCGGGCGAGCGGCGGAGGCGGCCCACCACCACCTCGTAAGCGGCCAGCCGGAATTGCGCGTCCAAGCGTTCGTCGATGGGGAGCTCGGGTTGCACCACGCTCTCGCCGTTATGCCACGCCTCGGCCAGGCGGGCGCGGTCGGCGCGGAGGCGGCGGAGACGGTCGCGGGCCACGCTGTCGACGACGCATCCCAGGTAGGTGCGGAAGTGTGCGCGGGCGGGGTCGTGCGGCGAGGTGCGCAGCACACGCACCAAGCGCACGAAGACATCCTGCGTCCCCTCCTCCAACGCGTCGTCCCGCAGCCCGCGCAGACGCAGCCAGGCGGAGACCACGGGGGTGTAGAGGGCGACGAGGCGCGACCAGTGGAGGTCCTCCGCGGCGGGATCCGAGAGGTTGCGCAGAAGGGTCTTGGGGGTCTCGGGGGGTCTCATCATGCCAATTCCACGGCGTTTGCCCCCACGCGCAGGGAATGGCCGGGGGGAAGATCCTCGGCCCGGAAGGTGGGGAGGGGGTCAAGGGCGGATTCCCAGGTGAAGAGCGGGCCGGGCGCGGCGCCTCCGCAACGGAGGGAGACGACGCCCTCGCCCGCCAGCCAGCCGAAGGCCAAACGCCCGCCGCGGCAGTCCAGGATCGCCCCGGAGGCCAGGTGGGCGCGCGAGAGAGTCAGCGTGCCTGCGTCGCCCTCGCCGCCTTCGAGGATGCCGCCCGAGGCCACCCGCAGGCACGTGGTGGGCGAAAAGGTTACGCCGCCCGTGCCGGCGAGGGTGGCGCCCGCGGCGAGGTGCCAATCCTGGCAGGTCTTCTTGCGGCACCAATTGCCCTTGACGTCCTGTGCGGCCTTGGTGCGGAGCACGGTGCGCCCGGAGCGGAGGTTCACCGCGCAGAGGGGGCGGAAGGTGGGGCAGGCGAGGATGACCGTCCCGGCGTTCTCGGAGACGTCGAGGCTGCACGTCTTCCAGTAGTCATACATGAAGAGCCCGCCATCGAAGGTGAGGGTGGCGCCCTTGGCGGCGGAAAGCGCCAGCCCCGACCAGAGATAAAGCCCGCGCCCCTCCAACCGGCAGTCGCCGCTCTCGGCATGGACGCGCGCCCCGCAGGCCACGATGTCCCCCGCGAACCGTGCGCCCTGCCCGAGGCGGACGGCGAGGGGCGGGCGGTAATCCAGGTAGAGGCGGCGGCCGTCGGAGCGGAAGCTCCCGCCGCGCGAGAGATCGATCTCGCGGAACTGTTCGCTGGCGTAACGGTTGTTCCCGGTGTTCATGGAGAGGGTCGCCCCACGCTCGACGGCGACGGCGGGCTTGCCCTGGCTTTTGCTCTCGAAGTGCGCGGTGGCGCCCTCGGTGAGACGGAGGCGCCCGCGGAAGGCGTGCCGCTCGCCCCGGGGGAAGAGGAGGCTGCCCGGCCCTCGGAGCGTCAGGGTGGCCGTCTCGTCGATGCTCGCCTCGCCCAACCGCCACGAGCCGCCGCCGAGCGCGAAGGTGAGCCCCGCCCCTCTGCCAAGGACCAGCGGGGGCAACGTGGTGCCGAGGGGCTGCCCCACCGAGGCGCGCTCGCCGATCCCAAGGGCCAGGGGCTCGCCTCTGGCCCAACGGCGCGCGGGCGCGCGCCACGCCGCCCACGCCGCCCACGCGCCGCCGCCGAAGGCGCCCAGCAACGCCGCGCCGCCGAGGGCCAAGGCCACGCGCCGGGAGACGAACCGCGAGGTGTCGGGCCAATGGCGGGCCGCGGGGTCGTGGCAGAGCAGGGCTTGGAAACGCCCACGCCAGGAGAGGGGGAGATCCCCCTCCAGCAGCAGGCGGGTGACGGGGCCATCGACGTAGGGGACGCCGGTGCGCAGGAGGAAGAAGGTGAGCCCCAGCGCATAGAGGTCGGCCGCCGGGGTGGGCGCCCCGCCGCGGAGGAGCTCGGGCGCCAGATACTCGGGGGTGCCGCGGATGGCCTCGCGCAGATCGGGCAGGGTCGGCTCGTAACCCACTGGCCGGGAGGCCTCCTCCTGGATGCGCGCCAAGCCGAAATCCGCCAAGGTGGCATGGCCCCCGGCGGAGAGCAGCAGGTTGGCGGGTTTGATGTCGCCGTGGACGATGCCCTGCGCGTGGAGCCAACGGAGCGCCCCGGCGGCGTCCGCCCACAGACGCTCCAAGAGGGGCGCGGGGAGGGAGCCGGGGGTGGCGAGCAGGTCGGCGGCGGTGAGGGAGACCAACTCGGCCTCGGGCGGCGGCTCGGGGGCGTCGAGCAGGGCCGAGGGGGCGCGCAACGCCTCCGCGCGCACCTCGGGCGTCACTCCCACCAACGCCATGAGCACGAACGGCCATTGGCGCCCTTTCGCCCACAGCTCGCCCGTTTGCGACACCCTGACCACCCGTGGGTGCCCCAACGTCTGCAAGGCGCGGCCCATGTCGCCGAAGCGTTGGCGCAGGAAGGCCGCGTCCCGCCCCTCGGCCGTGAACAGCTTGAGGGCCAGTTTGGGGCCGGGTTCCTGGCCCTCGACGGCGTAGACCTCGCCCATGCCGCCGCGGCCAAGGCGCGCCACGACGCGCCAGTCGCCCACCCGCTCGCCGGGGGCAAGCGCCCAAGGGGCCTCATCGCTGTCCGTGTGTGCCATAAAGGACAGTATAGCACACTACGCCCCGGCCTGTCTCTCGGTGCGGGGCGTCGTGCGGTCGGGCCGCGGGTGTCAGCGGAGTTTGGCGAGGACGGCGCGCTCGGCGGCGAAGGCGGCCTCGGTCACGGCCTCGGGGGTCTCGGCGGCGCGGACGGCTTCGAGGAAGTCCGTCTCGCGGATCATCATGCAGAGGCGGGCGAGGACGTGGAGGTGGCGCATGTTCTCGCCGCAGCAGAGGAGGCAGAAGAGGTCGGTCGGCGCATCGTCGTCCGCGCCGAACCAGATGGGCTTGCGGGCGCGCGCCACCAACATGAACGGCTCCATGATCAGGTAGGGGTCGGGATGGTGGGGGTGCGGGAGGGCGATGCCGCCGGGGAGGGCGGTGGAGGAGACGGCCTCGCGCTCCTCCAACTGGCGGAGGAGGTCGGTGGGGTCGCAGAGCAGCTCCAGGCCGTCGGCCATGTCCACGAGGTCGCGGATGACGCTTTTCCGGGTCTTGGCGCGGAAGTCGAGGTCGACGTAGGTGGGCTTGAGGAGCTGCGGCAGGAGGGTGTCCTCGGCGGGGGTGCGGGCCTCCAGGCGGGTGGAGGCGGCGTGCTCGGGGAGGAGGTCGCGCTCGCGCAGGGCGAGGATGCGGCGGGATCCCCAGGCGGCCAGCTCGTCGGCGTCGAAGACCACCTCGTCGCCTTGCCGGCGGCAGGGCACCTCGCCGTATTTCACCGCGTCGCGGAGGGTCTGCTCGGGGATGCGGAGGCGCTCACAGGCCTGGCGGAATGTGAGCTGGCGGTGCATCAGGGGGCCTCCGGGACGGGGATGACGAGGCTGTCGGCGGGGTCTTCCGCACCTTCCACCAACACCGCCGTGACGCCGGGGCGCCCGGGCTTGTTGCGCAGCAGCTCCAACAGCCCCACGTTCACCTTGGGCTCGGGCACGGAGAGGCCCTGCTTCTCGCGGATCTCGCGCATCTTGGGGTCTCCGCCGATGGAGAGCTTCCAGTTGGTGCGCTCGACGATGGGGTTGGCGATGCCCTCCCAGACATTCAGGCCGCGGATGAAGATGCGGTTGTAATACTCCGGGTCATAGATGAAGAGCACCACGAAGTTCTCGAAGTCGATGGAGGGGGGCAGGGCCGTCGTGTCCGTGGTGTTGTAGGCCGCCCAGAGGCGGAGGAAGGTCTCCTGGTCGTTGATGATGCCGATGCCCTTGTGCTGGAAGCGCGCCGGGAGCTCGTCGTCGAAGAAACGTTTGGGGATGTCCAGCGACCGCGCGTTCGACACGGGGCTGCGCATCGTGAGCGCGTCCGGGTTCGCGTACCGCTCCATCGTGGCCGCGCACCCGCAGAGCAGGCACGCCCCAACCAGTCCCAACGCCATGCAGGCCCGCCGCATCGCCGTGCCCTCAGTGGCGGAAGCTGCGCTGGCCCGTGAAGACCATCGCCACGCCGTGCTCGTTGCAGCAATCGATGATGTCCCAGTCGCGGATGGCGCCGCCGGGCTGCACCACCGCCGAGACGCCCTCGCGGATGCCCACCTCCACGCCGTCGCGGAAGGGGAAGAAGGCGTCGGAGACCATCGCCGCGCCCTTCAGGCCGCCGTTCGTCTCTTTGGCGAAGGCGTCGCACGCCGCCTGCTTGGAGGCGTCGGCCAATTCGTTGTAGGGCGTGCCGTAGGTCTCCCGCGCGTAACGGTCGGCCAGTTTGCGATAGGCCTTGTCGCGGGCGATCTCCGCCACCCCCACGCGATCCTGCTCCCCGGTGCCGATGCCCACGGTCACCCCGTCCTTCACGAAGAGCACCGAGTTCGAGGTCACCCCGCTCTCCACCAGCCAACCGAAGAGCAGGTCATCCAGCTCCTTGGCCGTCGGCTTGCGTGCGATCGTGTGGGTCACCCCCTGCTTGTCCACCACCTCGGGCAGGATGAAGGCGTCCGTCGTCCGCGCCTCGGGCAGATAGCTCAGCTGGGCGATGAGGCCGCCATCCATCAGGCTCTTGAAGTCCACGAAGCGCTCCGCCGCGTAGGTCTCCAGGCGGGCCATCTCGCCGATGCGCATCACGCGCAGGTTCTTCTTCGCCGCGAAGAGCGCCAGCGCGCCATCCTCGAAGTCCGGCGCCACCACCACCTCGGCGTAATTGCGGGTGATCAGCTCCGCCGTCTCCCGGTCGCACGTGCGGTTCAGCGCGATGCAGCCGCCGAAGGCCGCCAGGATGTCCGCCTTGTTCGCGCGGTCGTAGGCCTCGGCGAGGGTGGCGCCCTTGGCCACGCCGCAGGGGTTGTTGTGCTTCACGATCACCGCGCACGGCGTGGCCGAGAGGAAGCGCAGGATGTTCAGCGCGTTGTCCGCGTCCGTCAGATTGATCTTGCCCGGGTGCTTGCCGAACTGGAGCAGCTCCGCGTCCGTCACCAACGCCCGCCCCGGCAGGATCGTCTCCACCGCGCCGATCGTCAGGTTGCCGTTCGTCAGGCGGTACATCGCCGCCTCCTGCCCCGGGTTCTCGCCGTAGCGCAGGCCCTTGCGCACCCCGTCGATCGTCCACGCCACCTTTTCGTAGACGAGCGTCTGGCGGCGCCCCCCATCCACGAACGAAATCTCCAGCGTCGGCGCGAAATGATCGTCCATCACCGTCTTGTATGCCGCCTTGAAATCCACAGCCATGACGCTTGCTCTCCCGGGAAAAAGAAATGGTGCGAAAGGCGGGAATCGAACCCGCAACCTTTGGCTTCGGAGGCCAACGCTCTATCCAATTGAGCTACTATCGCACGAAAACGGACGCATTGTACCAAATCCCCCGCCGTCTCACAAGCCCCACCGTTTTTCGGCGCGGCCGTGGGGGTGCCCTGGGGCCGCCACCCCGAAACGGCTCGGCGGCCAATCCACCTCGGGTCAGCGGCTGATCCACCTCGGGTTAGCCGCCGATCCGCCAGACGCCCGCCCGCAGGGTACAAAAAAGCCCCCGACCGATTGCTCGGTCGGGGGCTTTTTTATGCCCGGTTCAGCCGTGTGCGCGGAAGTCCCGCCCGTCCTGCGCGCGCCAAGGGGGGCGGACGGTGCGGAAGCTGCGGCCGAGGACCTCCAGCGCCACGGCGCGGAGGGCTTGGTTGGGCAGGCGGAGGGCTTGGCGGTCGGCCGCCGTCAGCGCGTCCTCGCGGAAGCGCAGGAAGATCTCGGGGTCGGGGCCGTAGACCTTGTCGCCCACCACGGGGAAGCCGAGGGAACGCAGGCTGGCGCGGATTTGGTGGGTGCGGCCGGTCACCAACTCCGCGCGGAGCAGGCTGGTGCCCGGCCACGGGCCTTCGCCGAGGCGCTCGAACCAGGTGGCCGCGCCGCGGTCGTCGGGGAGGGGCGGCAGGGTGGGGGTGAGGGTGGCCCCTTCCAGCACGCGCATGGAGTAGACCGGCGGGGCGTTGGTGCGGCGGATGGCGCCGGCGGCGCAGAGCCGCCCCTCGGGGAAACGCCCCTCGACCAGCACGTGGTAGACCTTCCGCTTCGGCGCCTTGCCCAGGATGGCCGCCATCTCCGGGTCCTTCGCCACCAGGACCAAGCCGCTTGTCTCGCGGTCCAGACGGGAGACGAGGTGGATGGTGTTGCCCGGGCGGTAGAGGCGCAAGAGGCGCTCCAGGGTGTTCAGGCGGTAGCTTCCGCTGCTGTGGACGGGCAGGTCGGCCGGTTTGTCCACCACGAGCATCCGCGCGTCCTCGTAGACCCAGCGGATGTCCTTGTCCACCGGCGGGTCAATGCGCACGCAGGGCCTCGCTCGGGTCGATCCCCTCCGCGCCCTCCCCCAGCGCCAGCACCTCCCCCACCAGGAAGAGCGAGCCGCAGACCAGCACCGTCCCCTGATTGTCCTGCGCCCAGGCCGTGGCGCCCTCCAACCCCTCGGCCACCGTGGCCGCCACGTGCGTCTGGCGGATGCCGCGCTGGCGCAGGGTCTCCGCCAAGGCCTCCGGCGGCAGCCCCCGCTCGTTCGCCAAGGGCACCGCCCACGCCGCCGAGACGATCGGGGCGATCTCCCGCAGCGCGTCCCCCACCGCCTTGTCCGCGCAGAAGCCGCAGACCAGGGCCACCCGCCGCCGCACGTGCATCGACTGCAAGGCCTGGCGCAGCGCCCGCAGCGCGTCCGGGTTGTGCCCGCCGTCCAGGAAGGTCGGCGGGTCCGCCGCGACCAGTTGGCAGCGCCCCGGCCACGACACCGTCCGCAGCCCCTCGGCGAAGGCCTTTGGCGGCACCTCCAGCCCCTGCTCCCCCAGCCGCTCCAACGCGCACAGCGCCGTCGCCGCGTTCTCCGCCTGGTAACTCCCCGCCAGGCGCGTCAGCGCCGCCGGGTAATCCCGTGCCGGGCTCGCGCACGTCAGCGTCTGCCCATGCACCGTCCGGCGGCTCGCCTCCACGCGGATCTCCTCCGCCGCGTCGTGCAGCGGCGCGCCCAGCTCCGCCGCCCGGCGCGCGATCGCCGCCTTCGCCCGCGGGTCCATCGCCCCGATCACCACCGGGCGCCCCGGCTTGACGATGCCCGCCTTCTCCGCGGCGATGGCCTCCACCGTCTCCCCCAGCACCGCGCAATGGTCCAAGGCCACGCGCGTGATCACCGAGACCAACGGCGCCTCGATCACGTTCGTGGCGTCCCACCGCCCACCCATCCCCACCTCCAACACCGCCAGGCGGATTCCCGCCCGACGGAAGAGCACGAAGGCGCACGCCGTCAGCGCCTCGAAGAAGGTCGGCTCCACCCCCGCCCGCGCGCACGCCGCCTCCACCTCGTCCAACGCCGCGCCCAGCTCCTCGTCCGTCGCCTCCCGCCCATCCAGCACGAAGCGTTCGTTCACCCGCACCAGGTGCGGCGAGGTGTAGCGTCCCACGCGCAGGCCCATCGTGCGCAAGGCCGCCTCGCAGATCGCCGTCACGCTTCCCTTGCCGTTCGTCCCCGCCACATGGATCGCCGCCAGCTCCCGCTCGGGGTTCCCCAACGCCGCGCACAGCGTCCGCATCGTCTCCAACCCCGGGCGCACGCCGAAACGCCGCCGTGCCGCCAACCGCCCCAGGAAATCCCGCATCACGCGCCTCCTCGCTCCCTGATATGCCAAAGGCACACCCGCCACGCGGATGTGCCCCCGGTCTCTGCCGCGCGCCGTCTCGCCGGCGCGCCGTGGCTTACTTCGCGAACGCCGCGCGCGTCTTCTCCGGCGTGCGCAGGTAATCGCGGATCTGCACCGCGTTCAGCTTCGCCACCGTGGCCTCATCCAGGCCCAACGCCACCAGGCGCTTGCGCTGCACCGCGTCGCGGCGGCGACGCTCGCCCGCGGACTTCACCGGACGCGTCGCCGGCTTCTTATTGAGTGTACGACCAGTTCCCATTGCAAATCCTCCGAACTCTGTTGCGGATACGAAATGTCGCGCAAGATACCATATCGCGCCGCCCCTGTCAAACCCGGCCGTCCCGGGGGGCATCCGGCGGCTGTCGCTCAGGCGTTGGCGCCTGGGGCCTCTTGGGGCGGCGGGTCGGGGAAGTGGGTGTAGTGGCATTTGGGGAAGCGGGAGCAGCCGAGGAAGGTCTGGCCGGCGTGGTCGCCCTTGGCGGCGACGCGCGCGACGAGCGGGGCGCCGCAGCGGGGGCACTGGGTGGGGGTGGCGGCCGGCGCCTGGAGGGTGGCGACGTGGGCGGCTTTCTGGGCGTCGGTGGGGTGGGCGTAGGGCCCCAGGATTTGGGCGAGGCGGTCGATCGCTTGCGGGGGGAGCGTCTCGGGGGAGATGGCGAGGGTGGCGTGGAGGGCGGCGGCGAGGTGGCCGAGGGTGGTTACGAGATGGCCGGGGACGAAGGGTGTAACGTCTTTGAGCGCGCAGCCGTCGGAGAAGACGATGAAGGAGCGGAGCGGGGGCGGGGGGACGTCCGGGGGGAGGAGGCCGCGGAGGTGGCGAAGGTGGGCGTCGTTCTGGCGGATGGGGTTGTAGAAGCGCTCTTTTTGGGCAGGTTCCCCGCGCGGGCCGGGGAGGCATTGGGTCCAGTGGGGGTCGTCGGCGTGGCCGAAGACCCACCCGGAGAAGTTCTTGCTCTCGAAGACGAAGAGCCCGGCGGCATGGATCATGACGACGTCGAGTTCGGTGGTCGAGCCGTCGGGTTTGGGGAGGTAGAGGTTGCGCAGGATGCGTTTGGGGGCTGGGATGGCGCGTTCGAGGAGGCGGACGATGGCGTCCTCGCCGATCGCGCCCTTGGCGGCGCGCTTGCCGTCGTCGGGGGCGCGCCGCCGACGCGCCTTGTTTTTCGTCTTTGCCGTGCCTGCCGCGAGGGCGGCGAGGGCTGCCAACGCGATGAGGCAGATCCAAAACCAGCTCATGAGGCCTCCTGTGTTAGGGAAGGCTATTATAGCACAGGGGGCGTGGCGTCGGAAGGGGTGGGGAGGGCCAGGAAGCGCGCACGGAAGTCGTCGCCGCGGGCGGCCATGCCGGGATATTGGTCGAAGCTGGCGCAGCCGGGGGAGAGGAGGATGGTGTCGCCGGGGGCGGCGTCGGCGAAGGCGGCGCGGACGGCGGTGGCCATGTCGCCGCAGCACTGGCAGGGGAGGATGTCCGCCCAGGCATCGCGGAGGGCTTCCTGCGCCTGGCCGATGAGGTAGGCCTTGCGGGCGCAGGTGGCGAGCTCCTCGTCCAGGAAGTCGAGGTCGGTCTCCTTGAGCTGGCCGCCCGCGATGAGGCGCACGTTGCGGCCGACCATGCGGAGGGCGGCCTGGGTGGCGGCGAGGGAGGTGCCTTTGGAGTCGTCGATGAAGCGGACGCCGCCGCGTTCGCCGATGGCCTGCATCCGGTGGGGGAGGGGCTGGAAGTCGGAGAGACCGGCGGCGATCTGCCCCTCGGTCAGCCCGCAGGCATGGAGCATGGCGGCGATGAGGGCGGCGGCAGGGCCTAGGACGGCGTTGTCGAAGTAGCCGGAGAAGGGGATGCGCAGGTCCTTGTGGAGGATGGCGCCGGGGACGTGCCGCCAATCGACCCACGCCTCGCGCCCGAAGCGTTCGAGGGGAACGTCGGCGCGGATGCCGAGGGGGGAGAGGCCCCAAGGCAGGTAGGCGCGGGTGCCGTCCTCGGGGCGTTGGGCCTGGAAGATGCGCCGCTTGAGGCGGGCATAGGCCTCGAAGGTGCCGTGGCGGTCGAGATGGTCGGCCTGAAGGTTGAGGATGGCGGCGAGGCGGGGCGCGAAGGTGCGCGTGTGCTCTAGCTGGAAGGAGGAGACCTCGGTGACGGCGATGACGCCCGCGCCGCGGTCGGGGCAGGCCAGCACACGCTCGGAGAGGGGGATGCCGTAGTTGCCGGCGGGGACGGCCTGGCGGCCGGCGGCGCACAGCGCGTCGGCCAGGCACTTGACCACGGAGCTTTTGCCTTTGCTTCCGGTTACGGCGATCGCGTCGCCGCGCCAGTGCGCGGCGCCGAACTCCAGCTCGGAGATCACGGAGAGGCCCCGGTCGCGCGCGGCGACGACCCACGGGTGGTCGGGCGGGAAGGAGGGGGAGACGATGGCGAGGTCGTAGGCGCCGTCGGGCAGGCGCGCGCGGTCGGCATGGAGGCAGGAGACGCCCTCGGTGGCGAGGGCGGAGAGGGCGTCGGGCGCCCAGCGTTCGTCGACGACGGAGGCGCGCCCGCCGGTCTCCAAGGCGAGGCGCGCGGCGGCCCGCCCGCTTCGGCCCGCCCCGAGGATCAGGGCGTTGCGGCGCTCATAGCGCGCCATTTTGGGCCGCCTCTCCCTTGAGCTGCGCGTCGAGCGCGTCGAACTCGGCCTTGGCTCCGGGGTCCAGGATATCGTATTGCGCGCGGGCCTCGGCGAGCGCGGCGCGCGCGAGGTCGGGGTGCCCCTCGGCGGCGTGGAGGCGCGCGCGGGTGATGAAGAAGCGGGGGTCGGTGGGTTGGCCGGGGCGGAGCTCGCGGTCGAGGTCGATGGCGGTGTCGAGCTCGGCGTGGGCCTCGGCGTAACGCTTGAGGCCAAGGAGCGCGGCGGCGGCGGTTTCGTGGGCCACGGGGAGTTTGGGGGCCAGTTCGCAGGCGCGTTGCGCGGCGGCGAGGGCGGCGGCCCAGTCGCCCATGCGGCGGTGGGTCTCGGCGAGGTCGTTGAAGGCCTCGGGGAGGGGCGGGTTGGCGTCGGGGCTGGTGGCGAAGGTGAGGTAGCCCAGGGCGCGGTCGAGGTCGCCCTCGCTGAGGGCGATGGAGCCCATGACGTAGTTGGCGAGGGGGAGGGCGCGGTCTTGGTAGAGGAAGTCGCGGGCGTGGCGGGCGGCGGAGGCCTTGTCGTTGAGGCGGATGTCGAGGGCCAGGACGGTGTTGCGGAGGGCCTGGACCTCGGGCTTGAGGGTGAGCGCGCGGAGGTAGCAGGCGCGGGCGCGCTGGAGGTTGCCCTCGCGCTCGGCGAGTTGGGCGTCGATGATCTGGACGAAGTAGCTGTCCTCGGTGCCGGCGGCGGCGATCAGACGGGGGCGTGTGTGTTTGCGGAGGTCGTCGAGTTGGCCGGCCTGGAGCTGGAGGGTGGCGAGCATGGCGTTGGCCTCGAGGTTTTTGGGGAAGCGGTCGAGGAAACGGTTGAGGGACTCCAACGCCTTGGCTTGGTCGCCGGCGGCGGCGTGGACGAGGGCGCGCTCGTAGGCGAGTGCGGTGGGGTCGCCGGCGGCCTCGGCGCGTTCGAGGAGGGCTTGGGCCTCGTCGAGGTCGTTCTCCAGGATGGTCATGCGGATGAGCTCGCGGATGTAGGCCAGGCTTTGGGCGGGGTCGGTGGATTGGGCGAGGAGGGCTTTGTAGCGGGCGATGGCCTCGCCGCGGCGGCCGGGGGCCATGGCGTAGAGGGCGGCGACGGCGCTTTGGAGTGCGGATTGCTGGCCTTCGCCGAGCATCTCCATGGCCAGATCCATGCCGGAGAGGGCGGCACCGGTCTGCCCGCTCATGGCCCAGCTGCCGGCGATGGCGCTGAGGAGCTGCGGGGAGCGGATGTAGCCGTAGGTGCGGGAGAGCGCCCAGAGGCGGATCCGACGCCCGGCGAGGCGCTTGATGAGGGCGTTCATCTCCTGCTCGCACCAGTCCTTCTTCTCGGGGTGGAGGCCGCCGTTGACGAGCTCGAAGATGTTGAAGAGGGCGGAGACGTTGTCGGGGTCGTAGGCGTAGACCTGGGTGAAGAGGTCGTAGGCCGCGTCCTTCTTGTCGTCCGCGGCGAGATAGAAGGCGACGTTGTTGGCCACGAAGCCGACCTGCCGCCGCGCATAGCCCGCGAAGGCGCGGACGTTGGCGGCGGCTTTCTCCGGGATCTCGGCGTCCGCCGCGGGCAGGACGTCGCCCACATGGGTGGGCGGCGTGAGGGCCGCGCTTTGCGCCTCGCGCGTCGGCGCGCCCCTGTAAAGGAGTCCGTCGGGCAAGGGTTGGCGGTTGCCGGTGTACCAGAGGTCGGGCAGGCTGAGGGTGGCGAAATGGGCGCACGCGCCCTCGTCCGCGCGGAGCCAGTCTTGGATGAAGGGGATGAGGCCGATGTCGAGCGAGAGACGCAGACGGTCGCGCAATTCCGGCTTGTCCGCGAAGTAGGGGTCGGCCTTCAGATGGTCGCGGATGCGGTCTCGGCCGCGCTCGGAATCGTCCGCCAGGGAAATCAGGAAGGCGCCGGGCCGTTCGGCCAGACGCAGGGCCAGGTAGGGGTCTGCCACGCCGTCGCCCAAGAGGTAGCAGCCTTCGGGGCAACGGTCGAGGATGGCATCCGCGTAGGCGCGGGGCAGATTCTCGGCGGTGGCGTCCGCGCGGACGGCCTGGATGGCGCCCCAGGCGCCGACGCCCAGGCAGACCACGGTGCCGGGGACGGCCACCCACGCCACGGCGCGGCCCAAGGCGCGCACCGCGCCGCGTTCGGCGCCGCCCTCGGCGGGCGTGCGCACGGCGATGAGGAGCGCGCCCGCGCCGCCTGTCACGCCCACGGCCAGGGCCACGAGCGCGGCGGCGAGCAGGGGATAGGCCTCGCCCCACTCGGCGGCGAGGGCCGTCGGCGAGACGGAGAGGGGCAGGAAGGTTACCGCCGCCAGCACGGCCATCGAAAGGTAGGTGCCCACCACGGCCAGCGTGCGGCGGTTGGCGCCCACCGCGCCGAGGACGAAGGGCGCCAGAAGCCCCGGCAGGACGCCGAAGAGCGCCATCAGCAGCCACGGCCCGCGCAACGCTTCGAGCGTGCCGATCGCCTGCGTGAGGACAAAGACCTTGAGCGCGCCGGTGGCGCTCGACGCGCCGGCGCCAAGCGCGAAGCAGACCGCGCTGCCTGACACCACCGCCATGCCCAGGAACAGGGGGATGAGGAGGCAGGTGACGAAGGGGCGGATGCGCACGCGGTCGTGCGCCGCGAAGTAGCCCAGCCCCAGCGCGACCGTCAGGAGGGGCGCCAACAGCAACTGCCACGGCGAGCAGAGGGCGATGACGCCGATGGCGAAGGCCGCGACGAACATCCGCCGATGGTGGCCGTTGTAGGCCGTCCCGCAGATGTGGACGGCCGTGGCGAGGGTCAGCGCGAGGTCGAGGGGCTGCCATTGGAAGTGCGTGCCCGCGCGCAGGAAGTCGGGGGAAAGGAGAAGCGCGAACGCGGCCAGCGGCACGCCGACGGCGATGGCCGTCAGCCGGTGCGCCGCGGTGCGGGGCTCGGGGGTCAACAGGACGATCAGCCAACGGACGAGCGCGCAGAGGCAGAGCACGCAGAGGGCCGCGAAGAGGGCGTTGGCCACGTTGAAGGCCGCGACCGAGGGGGCGATCCACGCGATGCCGAGGAAGACTCCCTGCGCCATCGGGTGCGCGTTGCCCGCGCCGGTCTCCCACACGCCGAGCCATTGGGCCATTTGCGTCGCCGCCTCGCCGGGGTAGACCCAGGGCGTGAGGCCGAGGAGCAGGGTGGCGAGGGCGATCGCGCCCCAGAGGTAGGGATTGGCCAACAGTCGCTTCACGAGGTTCATGGCGTCGGTGTCTCCTTGGTGTCGTCGGTCGGTGCCCGCCTCCAATCGCCCTCCTTGCAGACGAAGTCCTCGGGGACGGCGCGGATGTCGTCGTTGGTGTCGGGCAGTTTGTCGGGGCCGCAGGAAAAGAGGGTGGGGGCCTCGAAGGGCGAGACGGGCATCCGATAGACGTAGTGCGTGCCCCAGGGGTCTTTGTAGGCCCAGTTGATGTAGGGCCCCTTCCAGCCGGGCGTGCCGTAGTCCTTGGCGAGGGCGAAGAGCCCCAGCCGCTGTTGCGGCCAGGCGCCGGTGTGGACGCGATGGAGGGTCATCGCCAGGGCGATGGTCTTGACGCTCCGGCGGGCGCGGGTCTGGTTGAGCGGCGTCACGTCGGGCCGCTCGGGCTTCGGTTTGCCCGCCACGAGGGCGAGGAGGCCGCCGACCACCACCATCAGGCCGAGTATCAGCAGGAGCACCTTGGGGGAGTGGAAGGCGCGCACGTCGATGCGCAGGGCCTCGATGCGTTGGCGCTCCGCGTCGCGGCGGATGGCGTCGATCTTCCGCTTGGCGTCGCGCCGCTCCTCTTGGCTCCGCCAACGCAGGCCGCGGACGCGCTCGGTGCGCTTGACGCGCACGGGCCGCTCGGGGGGATGGGAGAGGTTGACCGCCATGCGTGCCTCGTCAGAAGAGTGTGTCCTGCCGTGCCGCGGGCTTCAGCCCCAGGCGGTCATAGGCTTTGGGCAACGCGATGCGCCCCTTGGGCGTGCGGTCGATGTAGCCTTCTTGGATGAGGTAGGGCTCGTAGACCTCCTCGACGGTGTCGGGCTCCTCGCCGACGGCGACGGCGATGGTGCCCACGCCCACGGGGCCGCCGCCGAACTTCGCCACGATGGCTTCGAGGATGCGGATGTCCATCTCGTCCAACCCCTGCGGGTCGATCTCCAAGAGTGCCAGGGCCTGGTCGGCCACCTCGCCGGTGATGCGGTTGCCCGCGCGCACCTGGGCGTAGTCGCGCACGCGGCGGAGGAGGTTGTTGGCGATGCGCGGGGTGCCGCGGCTGCGCGCGGCGATCTCCGCCGCGCCCCGCGCGTCGATCTCCACGCCCAGCTTCGCGGCGTTGTTCGTGACGATGCCGGCCAGCTCCTCGTGCGCGTAGTAATCCAGCCGGTTTTGGAGGCCGAAGCGCGAACGGAGGGGGGCGGAAATCAGGCCGATGCGCGTCGTCGCCCCCACCAACGTGAAGCGCGGCAGCTCCAGGCGCACGCTCCGCGCGTTCGGCCCTTGGTCGATCATGATGTCGATGACGAAGTCCTCCATCGCCGAGTAGAGATATTCCTCCACCGTGCGCTGCATCCGGTGGATCTCATCGATGAAGACGATGTCGCCGGGCTCCAAGGAGGTCAGCAGGCCGGCCAGGTCCGCGGGCTTGTCGATGACGGGGCCGCTCGTGGCCTTCACGTGCACGCCCATCGCCTCGCCCAGGATGTAGGCGAGGGTCGTCTTGCCCAGCCCGGGCGGCCCGGAGAGGAGCACGTGGTCGAGCTGCTCCCCGCGCCCCAACGCGGCCTCCACCGCCAACATCAGGCGGTCGCGCACCTTTTGCTGGCCGACAAAGTCCGCGAAACGCGTCGGCCTCAGCCGATTGTCGAAGGACGCGTTCCGTTGGTTCATCTCATCCGATGGCCTCACCGTGCTCATGCCTCCGCATTATAGCACGTTTTTTCGCGCGCCGGAAGATGGGCGGCGCACCCCGGTCGGAACCGGCCGGACCCGCAGGCCCCGCGCCCTCCCGGACGGCCGGGGGCCGATCCACTTTGATTCAGCGGCTGATCCACCTCGGCTCGGCGGCCGATCCACTTTGACTCAGCGGCTGATCCACCTCGGCTCAGCGGCTGATCCTCCTTGGGTGAGCCGCCGAACCTCCCCGGACTCGCCCGCCCGGGTCTGTCAGGGCGTGGGGCGTGTGCTATACTATGCGCGTTTCGACTTTCACAAGGAATGCGACATGGACAAGAAGGAAGCGCCGAAGAGTTCGTTGGATGCGTTGGTCTCGCTGTGCAAGCGGCGTGGGTTCATCTTCCAAAGCTCGGAGGTCTACGGCGGGTTCGCCGGGTTCTGGGATTACGGCCCGCTGGGGTGTGAGCTGAAGCGCAACATCAAGGAGCGGTGGTGGCGCTTCATGGTGCGCGACCGCGAGGACGTGGAGGGCCTCGACGCCTCCATCATCATGCACCCGGCCATCTGGAAGGCTTCCGGCCACCTTGAGACCTTCTCCGACCCCATGAGCATGTGCAAGGGCAACTGCCGCAAGCTGATGCGCTCCGACCAGGTGTGGGAGCTCTTCGAGGACTCCGCCATCAAGGCCGCCCTCGCCCCGTTGGTGGGGGACGCCGGGGCGGTGGCGAATTGGTGCAAGGGCAAAGGCAAGGGCATCGCCCCGGGGCTCTACACCGTGCAGCACCCCGAGCATCTGGAAACCATCTTCGAGGCCCTCAAGACGGTGGCGGACGTGCGGGCGCTCTTCCTCCTGTTGGCCACCCCCCCGGAGGCGGAGGGCGAGATCCTCCCCTGCCCGAACTGCGGCGGCGTGATGACCGAGCCGCGCCCCTTCAACCTGATGTTCAAGACCGTCGTCGGCCCCGTCGACGACCCCGACAACGTGGCCTACCTCCGCCCCGAGACGGCGCAGGCCATCTTCGCGGACTTCGCCAACGTGATGGTCGCCAGCCGCCAGGCGCCGCCCTTCGGCATCGGGCAGGTGGGCAAGTCCTTCCGCAACGAGGTCACCCCCCGCAACTACATCTTCCGCTCGCGCGAGTTCGAGCAGATGGAGCTGGAGTTCTTCATCAAGCCCGACGAGGCGGTGGAGCTGCTGTGCGGCCACGTGGCGCCGCTCACGCCGGAGACCGACCTCTCCGAGCCGCGGCCCGACTGGGGCTGGGCCTGTTGGCACAAGTATTGGGTGGAGCAGCGCAAGCAGTGGCTGGTGGCCAACGGCCTGCCGCAGGACTCCTTCGTGGAATACTGGCAGCAGCCCGACGAGCTGGCGCACTATGCCCGCGCCTGCGTGGACATCGAGTATCGCTTCCCCTTCGGCACGCAGGAGCTGGAGGGCATCGCCGCCCGCTCCGACTTTGACCTCTCGCGCCACCAGGAGCACTCCGGCAAGAGCATGGAGGTCTTCGACGAGCCGCTCAAACTCGCCGTCAAGCAACTCTCCGAGGAGGCGAAGGCCGCCTTCCGCGCCAAGGTCGTCGCCGAGTGGCAGGGGCGCGGCAAGACCGCCGAGGCCGCCAACGCCTTCCTCGACCGCCTCTTCGAGGGCAAGTACATCCCCCACGTCATCGAGCCCTCCGCCGGCGTCGACCGCATGGCCCTGGCGATGCTCTGCAACGCCTACGAGGAGCAGCACCTGGTGGACGAGAAGGGCAAGGCCGACGTCCGCACCGTGCTCCACCTGGCCCCCGCCATCGCCCCCGTGAAGGTCGCCGTCTTCCCGCTCGTCAAGAACCGCCCCGAGCTCCGCGCCCTCGCCCGCGACATCTACCTCCGCCTGCGGAAGCGCTGGAACTGCTTCTGGGACGAGACCGGCGCCATCGGCCGCCGCTACCGCCGTCAGGACGAGATCGGCACGCCCTTCTGCGTCACGGTCGACTTCGACACGCTGGAGAAGGACGGCACCGTCACCCTCCGTGACCGCGACACGATGGCCCAGGAGCGCATCTCCGTGGAGGATCTCATCGCCAAGGTCGACGCGGCGGTCAACGCCTGAACGCGCCCATGACGCCGTTCCTCGTCGCCTTCGCCCTCACCCTGTTGGCGGGCCTCTCCACCGGCGTGGGGGCGGCCATCGCCTTCTTCGCGCCGCGCACGAACACGCGCTTCCTCTCCGTCTGCACGGGGCTCTCCGCGGGCGTGATGCTCTATGTCTCCTTCATGGAGATCCTCCCCGAGGCCTTCCGGCAGGTGGCGGAGGCGGGCTTCGCCGAGCGCCCCGCCTCCGCGCTCGGCACGCTGGGTTTCTTCGCGGGCATCGCGCTCATCTTCCTCATCGACCGCCTCGTGCCCGACGCCGAGAACCCCCACGAGACCCACTCCCGGCAGGACTACGCCGAGTTGCGCGCCCCCGACGCGGATGCCTCCCCCGCCGAGCGCCGCGCCTTCCGGCGCAAGACCCGCCAGACCCGCCGCAACCTCCTGCGCATGGGCGCCTTCACCGCGTTGGCCATCACCATCCACAACTTCCCCGAAGGCCTCTCCACTTTCCTCGCCGCGTTGGTCGATCCGCACCTGGGCGTGGTCATCGCCTTCGCCATCGCCCTCCACAACATCCCCGAGGGCATCTCCGTCTCCGTCCCCATCTACTACGCCACCGGCAACCGCCGCCGCGCCTTCGTGTGGAGCTGCCTGGCGGGCTTCGCCGAGCCCATCGGCGCGTTGGCGCTCTGGGCCGTCTTGGCCGTCGCCAACGGCGCGCTCTTCTTCGAGCCGCCCCCGCTCCTGCTGGGGCTCGTCTCCGGGGCCGTCGCCGGCATCATGGTCTTCATCAGCCTCGACGAGCTGCTCCCCGCCTCCCGCGCCTACGGCAAGGGGCACGACTCCCTCTACGGCCTCGTCGCCGGCATGGCCATCATGGCCCTCTCCCTTCTCCTTCTCTGACGCGCGGGCGGCGCCGGCCCAACCGCTGCCACCCCCGCATCGCCCCCGGTCTTTGGCGGCGGTGGTTGCGTGGGGCATGGGGAGCGTCTATAATAAGGGTGTTTGATTGGTTGAATCCCCAGTTTCGGAGGAATGGACATGAAGAAACTCGAAGGCCTCATCGCCGCGCCCCACACGCCGTTCAACGCGGATGGCAGCGTGAACCTGGATCTCATCCCCAAGCAGGTGGAGACGCTGCTGAAGCAGAAGGTCATCGGCGCCTATGTCTGCGGCACCACCGGCGAGGGCATCTGCTGCTCGGTGGAGGAGCGCAAGCAGGTGATGAAGGCGTGGGTGGAGGCCGCGGAGGGACGGCTCTTCCTCATCGCGCACGTGGGCGCGCTCTCGGTGACGGACGCGCGCGAGTTGGCGGCCTATGCGCAGGAGGTGGGCGTGAGCGCCACCTCCATCGTGCCGCCGAACTTCTTCCGCCCCGGCAGCATCGACGCGCTCATCGACGACATCAACGCGGTGCTCGTGGCGGCGCCGGAGCTGCCCTTCTATTATTACCACACGAGCATGAGCGGGGTGAACTTCGACATGGAGCAGTTCCTGCTGAAGGCCGATGGGCGCATCCCGCAGTTGGCGGGCATCAAGTTCAATTACCCCGACCTTTACATGTTCCAGCGGTGTCTGCGCGCCTGCGGTGGGAAGTATGACATCACCTGGGGCATCGACGAGTGGTTCGCGGGGGCGTTGGCGCTCGGCGCGAAGTCGGCCATCGGCTCGACCTACAACTACGCCGCGCCGCTCTATTACGGTATCTGGGAGGCTTACCGCCAGGGCGACCAGGCGGCCATCGACCGCGGGATGGCGAAGGTCTGCCGGATCGTCGACCTGCTCGTCAAGTACGGCGGCGTCGTGGCCGGCAAGGCGATGATGGCCATCCATGGGCTGGACATGCCGACCGTCCGCCCGCCCCTCACCAACCTCACCCCCGAGCAGCGCAAGGAGTGCGCCGACACCGTCGCCGCCATCCTCGCCGAATGAAGGAGCCCGCCATGCTCAGCACCGAACGTCTCCAGCAGCTTGAGGCCGTCTACCACGACGGTCTCCTCTGCGACACCGTCCCCTTCTGGATGGAGCACGGGCTCGACAAGGAATACGGCGGCATCATGACCGGCGTGGACCGCAAGGGCAACCGCATCGACGACGACAAGGGCGTCTGGCAGCAGGGGCGTTTCGCCTGGATGCTCGGCTTCCTCTGCAACCATGTGGAGCGCCGCCCCGAGTGGGAGGCCGCCGCCAAGGGCACCCTTGAGTTCCTGCGCAAGTATTGCTACGACCCCGCCGACGGCCGGATGTACTTCCACATGACCCGCCGGGGCGACCCCATCCGCAAACGCCGCTACGCCTTCTCCGAGTCCTTCGCCTGTATCGCCTACGGCGAATACGCCCGCCTCACCGGTTCCGATGAGTACGCGGAGCTCGCCCGCAAGACCTATAAGCTCTACGGCGACCACGTGGACACGCCCCCCAAGTTCACCGGCGTGCGCCCCACCCGCGGCCTCGGCCACCCGATGATCAACATCTCCACCTGCCAGCGCCTCCGCGACAGCATCGGCTACGAGGAGGCCGAGGCGCGCATCGACCAGGCCATCGCCGACATCGTCAAGTACCACCTCAAGTCCGAGATCCGCTGCGTCATGGAGACCGTCGCCCCCGACGGTCAGATCATCGACCACATCGACGAGCGCACCCTCAACCCCGGCCACGCCATCGAGGGCGCCTGGTTCATCATGAAGGAGGGCAAACGCCGCGGCCGCACCGACTATATGCGCATCGGCCTGGATATGCTCGACTGGTCCTGGGAGCGCGGCTGGGACAAGGAATACGGCGGGATCCTCTACTACCGCGACGTCTACAACCACCCCGTCAGCGAGTACTGGCAGGACATGAAGTTCTGGTGGCCCCACAACGAGGTCTGCATCGCCACCCTCCTGGCCTACCAGCTCACCGGCGCCGAGAAGTACGCCAAGATGCACACCTTGGCGCATGACTGGACCCACGCCCATTTCCCCGACAAGGAATACGGCGATTGGTTCGGCTACCTCTCCCGCGACGGCCGCGTCTGCTCCGACATCAAGGGCAATCTCTTCAAGGGTTGCTTCCATGTCCCGCGGATGCAATATGAGTGCTGGCAGCTCTGCCGCGAACTCCTCAAGGATGGGCCACTGAACCTTGTCAGCGCTCAATAACCTCATCGCCCTCTTCATCGACCCGGCCCTCTTCTGGGAGCTCTTCTGGTATCTCTTCGCCGGCGTGTGCTCCACCGCCGTCAGTTTCGTGGGATACTCCGTCTGCTTCCGGAAGTGGGGCTTGGGCAACGTGTGGAGCAAGGTGCTCTCGTGGACGGCGGCGGCCACCACCGCCTTCGTCCTCATGCGTCTCCTCGCCTTCCCCGGCACCGAGACCGGCTGGTTGGAGTCCGCCTGGGTCTTCTATGCCACGCGCGTCGCCACCGCCGCCCTCACCGTCCTGCTCATGTGGTGGCTCATCGACAAATGGCTCCGCTGGGATCTCCGCGACAAGGCGCGCGTCAAGGCCGAGTACGGCTGGTGGCCCGAGATCATCAACCTCGTGGTTACCCTCCTCGAAATCGCCCTCAACTACTTCATCGCCAAGTTCCTCGTCTTCTGACCCACGCCGTCGCGTCTCGCGGTGTGCGGGATGTCTTGCACACCGGGTGCCCGGGCACGGGGGGTGGCTGTGCTATACTGGTGGCATGAAGCTCATCCACACCTCCGATTGGCACCTTGGCGCACGGCTCCATGACCAAGACCGCGGCGAGGAGCACGACGCCTTCCTCGCTTTCCTGCGCGGACTCGTCCGCGCGGAGCGTCCGGACGCGCTGGTGGTGGCGGGGGATGTCTTCGACGTGCGCCAGCCGACCCCCGCAGCGCAGCGCCGCTACTACCAATTCATCGCCGACCTTCGGAACGACGGCGCGTGTGGCCGGCTGATCCTCATCGCGGGCAACCATGACTCCGCCGCCCTGCTTGCCGCGCCGAAGGAGCTGCTGGCCCAACTGAACGCGACGGTGGTGGCGCGGCGCAGGAGTCGCTTCGGGAGCGGCTCGCCGCCCATGAGCGGGAGGCCAAGTCCCACGCCGCCGCCATCGGCGCCGCCGACGCAATCTCGGCTCGGCGGCCGATTCTCCTCGGCTCGGCGGCCGATCCTCCTTGGGGGAACCGCAAAGACGCAAGGTTGCGCGGGAGGCTTGCGGGCTCCGCCGGTCGCTCTGCGGGCTTCGCCCGCTGATCGCTCCCTACCGCCCTCGCCTCCCGCGCTGCCCGTTGTGAGTCCCCCTCCATACTTCGTGCTCCTCCGTGTCCCCCTTCGTGCCCTCTGTGGTCTTTTCCTCTGGCAGTCCTGTCGGCGGTAGCCGACCCCCAATCCGCTTCAATCCGCGCAATCCGCGGTTTCCTCTCACCGTCCATCCCGTCCCGCGCGGGCCACGCCCGCGCCCCCTTTGTGTTCTTTGTGCCCGTTGTGATTGTGTCCCCGTCGTGCTTCGTGCTCCTCCGTGTCCCCCTTCGTGCCCTTTGTGATCTCTCCCTCGCCGTTCCAAGCGTGCTTGGTGTTTCCCGTTTTCTTTATTCCCCCGGCCACAATCGGGAAAAAGGGCTTGCTTTGAGGGGCGGGCTTTGCTAGCATTCATGGTGTGCGTAAGGGCGGACATGGCGTCTTCCAGCGCAACAGCCAAGGAGTGACAGAAATGAAGGCAAACCGCAAGCAAGGCTTCACGATGATCGAGCTGCTCGTCGTGATCGTGATTATCGGCATCTTGGCCACCTCCCTCTTCGGGCCGGTGACGAACTTCCTCCTGCAGGGTAACCTGACGGGCATGATGGGCAATGGCCGCAAGGTCGTCCAGGCCATCATCTCCGCCGACATGTCCGGCCGCTACGCCAGCATCGCCTGGCCCGCCTCCGAGAACCAGGACCTCAAGCCCGAGGGCCAGACCCTCAACGGGCCTGATATGTACCAGGACTTCTCCTCCACCGCCGATTACTTCCAAGAGGCTCTTTACGTCGAGGAGAACGACGTGCAGAAGCGCAACCGCCTGAAGGTGCTCAAGGACATCGAGCCCGCGATGATCGCCGGCCAGGGCGTCCCCGCCGCCTCCGGCCAGACCATCAACGACAACAACTGCGCCTGGATCCTCGCCAAGAACACCCGCGAGGCCCCCTCCATCGCGCCGGTCTTCTGCACCCGCAACGTCATCGGCACCGCCCTCGTCGGCGCCGCCGGCAATGACACCGCCACCGACGTCGAAACCCTCCTCAACACCCAGCAGCCCTTCGGCCGCGATGGGTGCGTCATCATCCGCAAGGATGGCTCCGGCAAGAAGTTCGCCGCCGACGAGGTCTATCCCCAGGCGATGCTTGAGGGCCTCGGCACCGCCACCCTGAGCGAGTTCGAGCAGGGCGACGGCAACGCCTTCGAGTTCATGCAGACCGGCTCCTCCAACTAAGCGACGCCGCACACATCCCACCCACACGCACAGGCGCCCGCCGAATCGGCGGGCGCCTTGTTTTTGGGGCGAATCGCGGCGGCGGCAAAGCGGGCGATGGCGCTTTGACGTGTCGGCGGAGGTTATGTTACACTTCATCCCGATTTCTAGGCCGGAAAGGTTCAGAAGGGTGCGCGCCTGATTGGCGTCAGGCGATTGCGGGGGGCTCTCCCCCTCCTCCGAGCCCATTCCGGGCACCGCGCAGAGCGATAATCGCAATCAGTACGGGAACGGCAGACATGATTCTCAGCAAGTTGGCGCTCACGCTTACGGAGCAGGACATCAACACGGGTTTGGCGACGGCCTTCGCGAAAATGGCCGAGGGCCCCCAGGGCGAGGCCTTGAAGAAGGTGAAGGATCCGAGGGTGTCGCTGAAGAACGGCACGCTGATCTTCAAGTGCAAGGCCTCGATGGGCATCCTGCCGGTGCCGGTGGAGGCGCAGATCCGCCTGACGCCGGCGCAGAACGGCGAGGCGCTGGACATCACCTTGGCGAAGGTGTCGCTGGCGATGATGGGCGGCGACATGATTGCCGGGCAGCTGATGGGCCAGCTGGCAAGCGCCGTGGCCGGCAAGCCCGGGCTCTCGGTGGTGGGCAACACGCTCACGGTGGCCATCAAGACCCTGGCCGGCCTGCGCGGCATCACCCTCGGCGGCACGTTGCGCGACATCGCCATCGTGGACGGCACCATCGCCCTCGACTTCGAGTGAGCCGCCGCCGCGCCGCGTAAACGCACCCCAAACAAAAAAGCGCCCCCGGCCGAAAGGCTCGGGGGCGCGTTGCGTTTGGGAAGGGCCTCAGAGGGAGGCGAGGATGGGCTTGACCATCCAGGAGCCGCCGACGCAGACGACCTGCGGGATGGCGAGCCATTCCTCGGCGGAGGCCTGGGAGATGCCGCCGGTGGGCATGACCTGGACGCCGGTGTGGCCGATGGCGGCGAGGATGCTCTTGAGGAGGGGGATGCCGCCGGCGTCGCGGGCGGGGAAGAACTTGACCATCCGGCAGCCGAGGCGGATGGCGGCCATGAACTCGCTGGCGGTGGCGACGCCGGGGCAGAAGGGGAGGCCGAGCTCGGCGGCGGCATCGAGGATGGCGGGGTCGAGGCCGGGGGCGACGGCGAATTGGGCGCCGGCGGCGTGGGCGCGGGCGAGCTCGTCCTCGGTGAGGACGGTGCCGGCGCCGACGAAAATGTCGGGGACCTCGGCGGCGATGCGGCGGATGGATTCCTCGGCGGCGGGGGTGCGGAAGGTGACCTCGGCGGCGGTGATGCCTTGGGCAAGGAGGGCTTTGGCGAGGGGGACGGCGCGGGCGGGGTCGTCAAGGACGATGACGGGGACGACACGGGCGGCGCGGAAGCGTTCGATGTAGTCTTGCATGACGGTGTTCCTTTAGGCGAAGAGGGCGTTGGGGTTGCCGAAGGCGATGGCGCGGACCATCGCGCCGACGGCGGGGAGGTCGTCGGGGAGGAATCCGCCCGCGAGGTCGCGGCCAAGCATCCGGCAGAGGATGCGGCGGAAGTACTCGTGGCGGGGGACGGAGAGGACGGAGCGGCTGTCGGTGAGCATCCCGGGGAATTGGGCGAGGCAGCCGAGGGCGGAGACGGCGCGAAGGTTCTCCTCGATGCCGTCCATCTGGTCGAGGAACCACCAGGCGGGGCCGAGGTTGACGCGGCCGCCGGGGGTGCCGTCCTGGAAGGACCCGCAGAGGACGGCGAGCATGGTGGTGTCTTTGGGGTTGAGGTTGTAGAGGATGGTGCGGGGGAGGGCACCGTCGGCGGCGAGGGCGGAGAGGTGGGCGGCGAGGGGCTCGGCGTAGGGGAAGTCGGCAATGGCGTCGAAGCCGGTGTCGGGGCCGAGTTTGGCGAACATGGCGGCGTTGGGGTTGCGCAGGGCGCCGATGTGGAGCTGGCGGACCCAGCCGGTCTCGGCGTCGAGACGGGCGAACCAATCGAGCATCCAAGCGGCGTAGGCGGTGCGCTCGGCGGGGGAGAGGGCCTTGCCGGCACGGGCGGCCTCGTGGATCTTGGCGGCCTCGGCCTCGGCGCAAGGTTCGGCGAAGGATTCGACGGAGTAGTCGGAGAGGCGGCAACCGTTGTCGTGGAAGAAGGCATGGCGCGCGCGGAGATGGGCGAGGGTCTCCGCGAAGGGGCGGTCGAGGGCCTGAAGGGCGAGGTAACGGCCGGGGCGCCAAGCGGGGCGCATGGTGAGGCCGTCGCCGCGGGCGTTCTGCGCACGGTGCTCGGCGAGGTCGTCGTCGGGGTCGTCGGTGGTGCAGACGAGACGGACGCCAAGGCGGAGGAGGATGTCGCGGGGGCCGTTGCCGGGCTCGGCGAGGCGGGCGTTGGCGCGGGCCCAAACCGTCTCGGCGGTGGCGGGGGAGAGGAGGAGGTCGGCGATGCCGAAGACGCGGGCGAGTTCGAGGTGCGACCAGTGGTAGAGGGGATTGCGGAGGAGTTTGGGGACGGTGTCGCACCAAGCGAGGAACTTGGCGTGGTCGTCGGCGTCGCCGGTGATGAGGCGTTCGGGGACGCCCACGGTGCGCATGGCGCGCCACTTGTAGTGGTCGCCGCCGAGCCAGGCTTGGGTGATGTTGGCGAAGGGGCGGTTCTCGGCGATCTCCTTGGGGGAGAGGTGGCAGTGGTAGTCGATGACAGGGCAGGGCTCGGCATACTCATGGTAGAGCGTGCGGGCCTGCGGCGTATCGAGGAGGAAGTCGGGATGGATGAAGGGGCGCATGGGGAAGTTTGGGGGCTTGGCTGATTGGAAGTTTGGAGGCTTGGAGGTTTGGAGGCTTGGCTGTTTGGAACTCCTGCGGGACGCCGGGGGGCGCGGAGCGCAGGCCAAGCATCCAAGTCTCCAAACTTCCGCGTCTGATGTGCGCGGTGCGCACATCAGACGCCGGAGTAGGCCAGGAACCCGCCGTCGATCGGGATGACAATGCCGGTGACGAAGGAGGCGTCGTCGGAGACGAGGTAGCGCACGGCGCCGCAGAGGTCGCTGGGTTGGCCGAACTTGCGCATGGGCGTCTTGGCGATGACCTTGTGTCCGCGGGGGGTGAGGGTCTTGCCGTCCTGCTCCAGCATGAGGAAGCGGTTCTGGTTGGTGATGAAGAAGCCGGGGGCGATGGCGTTGACGCGGATGCCCATGGGCGCGAGGTGGGTGGCGAGCCAGCGGGTGAAGTTCTCGATGGAGGCCTTGGCGGCGGCGTAGGCGGCGACCTTGGTGAGGGGCTGGGTGGCGGCCATGGAGGAGATGTTCACGATGGAACCGCCGGTGGCGAGCATCTCCTTGGCGAAGACCTGCGAGGGGAGCAGCGTGCCGATGAAGTTGAGGCGGTTGACGAACTCGAAGCCCTCGATGTCGAGGCCGAAGAAGGTCTCCTCCAGCTTGGCGTCGGGGGTCATCTGCTCGGCGGCGCAGGTGCCCTTGGGGTGGTTGCCGCCGGCGCCGTTGACGAGGATGTCCACGCGGCCCCACTTGGCGAGGACGGCGTCGCGCGCGGCCTCAAGGGAGGCACGGTCGAGGACGTTGGCGCCGAGGGGGAGGGTCTCGGTGAGGCCCTTGGCGGCGAGGGCGGCGGCGAAGGCCTCGGCCTTCTCGCCGTGGAGGTCAAGGAGGGCGACCTTGGCGCCGTGGCGGAGGAAATCCTCGGTCATCACGGAGCAGAGGACGCCGGCGGCGCCGGTGACGACGATGACCTTGCCATCGAGGTCGCTGCCGTGGATGAGGCCATATTCAAGCCCGCGGAGCTCGGCGAGGCCGACGAGGCGCCCGCCGTAGGAGTAACCGCTGTAGCAGGTGCGGCCTTTGTCGATCTCCATGAGGCGGCCGTGGTCGGGGCGGACGACGATCTGCTCGCCGCGGCGGGCCTCCTCATCGAGGAGAATGCGCATGAGGCGGGGCATATCAACCTTGCCGCAAAGGTGGCAGCCGGACTCGTGGAAGGTGCCGCCGTCGGCGTAGACGACGTTGCGGAAGTGGACGAAGTGGACGCGGCGGGCGAACTCGCGGAAGATGGCGACCTCATCGTTGGCGCGGCCGCCGCCGAGGGAGCCGGTGCAGAGGGTCAGGCCCATGTTCTCGCTGGGCACCTTGGCGCACATCTCGCGGATGTCGTCGGCGTCGGAGAGGATGCGGGGGAGACCGAAGAGGGAGCGCGGGGGGTCGTCGGGGTGGATGGCCATGCGCACGCCGAGCTCCTCGCAGAGGGGGGCCAGCTCGTTGAGGAAGGCGTAGAGGTTGGCGCGGAGCGTGGCGTCGTCGATGCCTTCGTAGGTCTTGAGCAGGTCGCGGAAGCCTTCGACGGTGAGATCGTCGACCGTGCCGGGGAGGCCGAGGAGGATGCCCTTGGAGGTCTTCTCGATGAGGGCGGGGTCGGCGGCCTCGAACCAAGCCTTGGCCTTGGCGCGGAGGGCGTCGTCATAATCCTTTTCGGCACCGGGACGCTTGAGGATGTGGAGGTCAAAGGCGGCGACGGCCACCTCATCGAAGTTCAGCACGCTGGAGCCGTCGGGGAGGGCGTAGTCCAACTGGCTGCGCGTCCAATCGAGGATGGGCATGAAGTTGTAGCAGACCACCTTGATGCCGCAGGCGGCCAGGTTGCGGAGGGTCTGCTTGTAGTTCTCGATGTAGGTCTGGAAGTCGCCGGTGCGCGTCTTGACGCTCTCATGCACCGGCACGCTCTCGATGACCGACCACTCCATGCCCGCGGCGCGGACGGCCTCCTGCCGCGCGCGGATTTCCTCGATGGGCCACACCTCGCCGCACTTGCGCTCGTAGAGGGCGGCCACCACGTCGGTGACGCCCGCCTGGCGGATTTCCTTCAGCGAGATGGGGTCCTGCGTGCCGAACCAACGCCAACCTTGCTTCATGACGCTCTGCTCCTTGCCTTGCTCAACGGTCCACGCGGGCGGAGCCGCCGCCCACCAGCTTCTCCACCTCGGCCAACGTGGCCATCGAGGTGTCGCCGGGCGTGGTCATGGCCAGCGCGCCATGCGCCGCGCCGTAGTTCACGGCGGCCTCGGGGTCGCCCTTCTCCATCAGGCCATAGATGAGACCCGAGGCGAAGCTGTCCCCGCCGCCCACGCGGTCGAGGATCTCCAGGCCGGGGCGCGGGGTGGCCTCGTGGAACTGCCCATCGGCCCAGCAGATGGCGCCCCAGTCGTTGACGGTGGCGGTCTTCACGGCGCGGAGGGTGGTGGCCACGACCTTGAAGTTGGGATAGGCCTTGACGGCCTCGCCGATCATGCGCTTGAAGCCATCGACGGGGAGCGCGGTGAGGTTCTTGTCCACACCCGGCACCTCCAGCCCGAGGGCCGCGGTGAAGTCCTCCTCGTTGCCAATCATCACGTCCACATACTGCGCCAACTCGCGGTTGACGGCGCGGGCGTGCTCCTGGCCGCCGTTGCCCTTCCAGAGGGAAGGACGGTAATTGAGGTCGTAGGAGGTGATGACGCCGTTGCGCTTGGCGGCCTTGAGGGCCTCGATGGCGACCTCGGGGGTGGTGCCCGAGAGCCCCGCGAAGATGCCGCCGGTGTGGAACCAGCGCACGCCCTCGCCGCCGAAGAGCGCGTCCCAGTCGACATCGCCCACGCGAAGCGCCGCGATGGCGGTGTGGCCGCGGTCGGAGCAACCGCGCGCCCCGCGCGCGCCGAAGCCGCGCTCGGTGAAGTTCAGGCCGTTGCGGACGTTCCAGCCCACGCCGTCATAGGGCGCCCACCGGATGTGCGAGGTGTCCACCCCGCCTTGGAGGATGAAGTCCTCGACCAGTCGGCCCACCGGGTTGTCCGCCAACGCCGTGACCACCGAGGCCCGCATGCCGAAGCACCGCCGCAGACCGCGCGCGACGTTGTACTCGCCGCCACCCTCCCAGACGGTGAATTGGCGGGTGGTGTGGATGCGCCCCTCACCGGGATCCAGGCGCAACATCACCTCGCCCAAGGAAACGATGTCCCAACGGCAGGAGGCCGCCGGCTTCACATCAACAATTGCCATGACTGAGTTCCTTTCTCAACAACACGAAATCCGCGTCCGCCGCTCATCGGAGCGCCTCGGTCGCCGCCTCCAAGGCCCGATCCAACGCAATCAGATCCGCCTCGTAAGGGTTGCCCGCCTTGCCGCCACGGGCGACGGTGAAGGCCTTGAGCGCCGCCTCCACGGGGGCGATGGCCTCGGGTTTCCCCTTGGCCTTGGCCGCCGCACGCAGGAGCCGCACCTTCTCGAAGGTCTCGATTCCGTTGCGCAGCCCCTCCCAACGCAGGCTCGGGCGGTTCCCGGGATAGATCAGCGACGTGTCGCCGCTGGGCCACGTGGTGTAGTCCTGGCAGACGAGCGGATTCTCGACCCACGACTGGAAGGTCCAGCGCAGCATCCCATCCAGCCCGTAATGCGCCGCCATCGGGAAGAGCCACTCGCTCTCCGCCAAACCGGAGGCCATGAAGGTGTTGGGGCGCGCCGGGCTACAACAGACGTAGAAGGTCGTCTGCTTCCCCTGCGCGCGGCGCTCGGCGGCCAACTTCACCAGCCGCTCGCAGATATGGAAGCCATAGGAGCAGTCATCGAAGTCCGCCGTGATGTTGCTGGGCGCGTTGCACGCCGCCACGATCTTCAGCGACGGCGCGTGCTTGCGCGCCACCGCCAACGCCGGCTTGAAGAGGTAATCCGGCCGCTCGTCCATCGCGATGCGCGTGATTCCCTCCCAACCCTTCGCCCGCACATGCCGCACGAAGTCCTCCAGCAGGCTTCCCCAGAACGCCTCGTACTCCGCCGTCCCAGGATTCAGCTTCGGCGCCACCGTCCGCCCCTGCGCCTCATCATAATAAGGGAAGGTCAGCGACCACGGCAACATGCTGTAGCACGAGATCGTCGCATTGCGCAACCCGATCTCCTCCCGCATGAAGGTCACCCAACGGTCGAAGACCGAGTAATCGTAAACCCACGTGCCATCCGCCTTCCGCGAGATGCCAACCATCGAGCGGAAACGGTCATACGTCTGCTCATTCCACGCCTCGTCGATGAGCGTGGCGGTGATGGTCTTCTGCCCCATCGAGGCCAAGCGCTCCATATACGGCTTCAGCAGACGGAAATGCTCCTCCGACCACGCCGGCACGTCATGCCACCGTGCCACCGCGTCCGGATGCTGCCACAGATCCACGTGCGCCGACCACTCCGAAGGCGGGGGCAGCACCATCGCGTCCGCCCGCAGACGCACCGCGCACGCCAGGCGCTTTCCGTTCACCCGCACCGCGAAGGTTCCCTCCGCCGACTCCGGCGCGTCCGCCGGGATGTCCACCGTCAGCACGAACGGCCGCACCACGCCCTCGAAGCGCGTCTGCGCCGTCCCATCCAGGATGTCCGCCACCAACTTCCCGTTGCCCAGCGTGTAACGCACCACATCCACCCGGACGGGCACCTCCCGCCCATCCGCCGACCGCAGTACGCACGGCTCCGCGCGAAGCTCCTTGAAGCCCTCCGGCGCCTCCACCAGCACCTGCGCCGCCACGCGCTCACCGCGCCACCCGCGCAACGCCACCTCCGGCGACTCCGGCGCCGACAGACCGCTCAGCGTGTCCCGGCCGAACCGCTGCCGCATCGAGACCGGGATCAGGCGCGGCTCCCCTCCCTGCGTCGCCGCGTACCCCTCGATCTCCACCAGATGCCCCGCGTTGTTCGCCGTGTTCCGCGTGAAGGTCGTCCGCACGTAACGCGCCGTCATCGGCTTGTCCAAATCCAACAGGAAGCCGTCCGGCCCCCCCTCGATCGAGTTCGCCGTCCGATCCCCGATCATCGCCCACGTCTTCCCGTCCAGAGACCCCTCCACCTTGAAGCCATAGACGCGCCCATCGCCGAAATACGGCACCACCCGCACCGACGCGAAGGTCTTTGCCTCCCCCAGATCGAGCTGGTGCCACGCCGGCAGCGAATCACTCGCCCAATGGTCGTTGCGGTTGCGGTTCCCATTCACCGCAAGCCCTGGCGCGCGGTCGCTCCACTGATCCTTCGCCGTGGCCTTCGCGCCACGGAAGAGATTCTCCGGCCCGACGGCCCCAGGGGCCTTCGGCTCATAGGAGGGATGACGCGCCGGAGCCGCCATAATCGACCCGCCCGCCACGCAGGCGGCCAAAAGAAGTGCAAACGTTCTCATACTCGCATAATACCACATCCCGCCCGACCCGCAAATCCCCAAACGCCTGTCTGTCCCCCTGCCTACGCCACAATGCACCGAGGCTCGGGGGATGGGACGACAACCCCCCGCGCCGAAGCGACAAAAAGCCCCGCAAGGAGAAATCCTTGCGGGGCTTTTTTTGTCTCTCGCGGGGGCGGTCAGGCCTGGAAGAGGGGCCGGAGCTCCTCGATGGGAAGGGGCCACGGGCGAAGGTCGACGCGCATCCGGGCGTATTCGGCGCGGCGGCTGGCGTCGATGGCGAAGGGGGAGAGCACGAGGATGGGGGTCTGCGCGAGGCGGGCGTCGCCGCGGATCTGGCAGATCAGCTCGCTGAGGCAACAGTCGGGGAGGGCGCCGTCAAGGATGAAGCGGGCCGGGGGCGCGGAGGTTTGGCCGCCCTTGGCGAGGTCGAGCCCCTCGCGGTCGGGGCGGACGCGCAGCCCCAGATCCGTGAGCGGGGGGGTGAGCGCGGCGATGAGCGCCTCGTCGCCGGAGACCACCACCACCTCCGGCCCTGGGCAGGCGGGGAGGCGGACGGCGACGCGCGTGCCGCGGTCGTCACCGGGCACGGGCGATTGGATGGTGAGCGTGCCGCCGTGGAGCTCGACGATCTCGCGGACGATGGAGAGGCCGAGGCCCGTGCCGGCCACTTGGTCGCCCACGCGGAAGTAACGCTGGGAGACGCGGGGGAGGGCCTCGGGGGGGATGCCGATGCCGTTGTCGTCCACCTGGATGAGGGCGTCCTTGCCCTCGGCGCGGATGGAGGCGTGGATGGTGCCGCCCTCGGGGGTGTACTTGACGGCGTTGGAGAGGATGTTGAAGAAGACGCGCTCCACTTTGTGGCGGTCGGCCTCCGCGTAAATCTCCTTGGGGGCCGGGGCGACGGTGAGGGTCTGGCGCTTGGCCTGGGCCTGGATGAGGAGGGCGTCGGCCGATTCGGCGAGGAGGTGGGCGAGGGGCACGAGGCTTTTGCGGAGGGTCAGGGTGCCATTCTCCATCTGGCGGAGGTCGAGGATGTCGTTGACGGTGGTCATCAGGCGCTTGACGTCCACCTGCAAGCGCCCAAGATAGTCCTGCGCCTTCTGGGGGAGGGGGCCGCAAATGCCACGGAGCATATTGCCGATCGCGTAGGACATCGAGGTGAGCGGGGTGCGGAGCTCGTGCGAGACGTTGGAGACGAACTCCATGCGGTCGCGGATGGCGGCGCGGAGACGCTCGTTGGCCTCCTCGGCGCGGTGGAGGCTTTCGACGCGGGCGGTGACGTCGCGCACCATGATGAGCACGTTGCCGTCGGAGAGACGGTGGAGGACGGCCTCGGCGACGAAGGTGGTGCCGTCGTCGCGCGCGGCGTGGTTCTCCAAGGAGACGAAGGGGACGGCGGTGAGGCGCTCGCGCAGATAGGTGGGGAACTCGGCGGCGAGGTCGTGGTCGTTGGGCATGTCGGAGGCGTCGCGGCCGATGACGGCCTCGCGCGAGGGGGCGCGGAGCAGTTCCACCGCCCGCGCGTTGCAGTCCACCACGCGGAAATCCCCGTCTGTCAGGAAGGCCGCCTCGCTCAGCGCCTCCAACGGCACGCAACTCCCATTCATTCCTTGCCCTCCCGCATCGGCCAACGCGACAGCAGGCGCACCGTCTCGGCGTCCAGCTCATACAGCACGGGGCGCCCCTGCACCAAGGCGGGCGCCGCGCCGGTCTTCGGGTCGGGGTCGCCGATGAGCAACACGCGCCGGAGGCCGTCCGCCCCGCCATCCAAGTCCAAGGTCAGCCGCGTCGTCGGCCGATCCAGCCCATAGGGGCGCAATTCGGCGGGGGAGACGGGCGCGTCGCGCAGGACCCGCCCCGCCTTGAGGTCGGCGAAGCGCGTCAGCCACGCATCCAAGGTCTCCGTCGCCACGTAGGTGCCCGCGGGGCTTTCGGTCTCCCACGTCAGCGCGGCGCCGCGCCGGATGGCCGCACAGTGGGCGCCGTCGCGCCGGAGGACGGCGATGCGGCGGATCCGCCCCGCCGGCACGGAGAGCACCGTGCGATCCGCCAGGCGATGCTGCAACCCCTCCGACAGCAACAGCTCCAATTTCGGGTCGCGGGCGACGCGATAGAGCCGCCCTTGGTCGGCGCGCCATGCCAACAGGCGATCGGCCTCCTGCGCGGGATAGAAATCGAGCGTGACCGGCGGCGTGGAGCCGTCCGACTGGGCCACGGTGACGGAGCCGAGGGGTTCCACGCCGGCGGGCGGCTCCAGGCCGGTCACCTCCCCGGAGAACGCGGTCAGCCCTAAGAAGAGGTCGCGCGTTATCGCCTCGTCCGCGGGGAGGGCCGTGGGCAGCGTCAGCCGGGCGCGCCCCACGCCCCCCCAGGTCAGCTCCACGGGCGTCTCCTGCCCCCTCAGGCGGACGGTCAGGCGGTCGGCCCCCGCCGCCAACGCCTCGCCCAACACCATGAACTCCTGGAACTCCGCCACGAAGGGCCCCGACGCCCCCAGGCAATCCGGCAGCGACGCCGACACGGAGACCACCGAGCGCCCATCGTCGAGCAGGCAGAAGACCGCCCCCTTGCGGGCGGGGTCCGCGGCGCCGAAACGCAGCGTCAGCGGGTCGTCCAGCCCGCGCACGTAGACGGAGACGCGCAGGGCCGCCTCCTCGTCCAACCCATAGGCGTCCAACGCCGTCTCCGGGAGCGGGCGGTCCGGCGCGAAGGGCGCGTCGTCCGCGGGGCGGACGTAGGCGTTGATGGTGTCCGCCCGTGTCAGCAGGGTCAGCGCACGCTCGGCGTCGTGGGCCTCGACCTCGAAGGGGATGGGGCGGGAGACCTCCCAATTGCCGCCCGGGAGGCGTTGCGCACGGGCGAAAGGCCGCCCCGGCCCGCGCCATTCCAACGCCACCACGCGGTCTGGGCTGACGGGCAGGATGGCCTGCGCGCGCAGCGTCGCGGCGGTGCGCGGCAGACGCGCCACCGCCGCCGCCTCCACGGAGACCAACGTGCCATCCGCCTCGGCCAACGTCTGCGCCAACGCCATCGGCTGCGTGCCGCCGAAGCCGCGGGCGAACGCCATCTCCGGCGTGCGGACGACCAGCCTGCGCACGGCGCGGAAGGCGCTCCCCTCGGCGGGGCCCAGGCGGGCCTGCACGCGCAGCCCCTGAAGCGCGTCCAGGAAGTCGGCCACGGCGGCGGCGTCGCAGAGCGTCTCGGGGTAGGGCTGGCCCATCCGCCAGAACTCCCCCTCGCGCCGGAGCGTCATCTCGCGGAGCGCGCCGTTGGGCGCCTCCACGTCCCACGACAGCCCCACGACCGTCTCGGGCGGGACGGGGATCAGCGGGGCGCCGACGGCGAACGCCGTCCCCCGCCCCAGGAAACGTTCCGCCACCAACCCGGCGGCGAGGAGCGCCACCAGGCACAGCAGCGCCACGATGTTCCGGACGAACCTCATCCACGCCTCCGTGTCAAGAGCCAGAGCGCCAGGCACAGCGCGAACGGCACGCCCAGCGCCACCGTCAGGAAGTCCATCCTCCAGGCATGGGCGTCCCCGCCCACGCGGAGCACGCCGGCGCCCGTACGCGCGCCGCTCCCGGAGAGGCCGGTGAGCCAACGGATCGCGTTCACCGCCAAGTCGCGGTTCGCGGTGGCGTGGTTCAGCACGTAGCGGTTCTCGGCGAAGGCCGCCTCGCCCACGGCCACCACGCGGCCCGGGCGGAACGCCAGATCCGCGCCCACGCGGCCCCCGCGCTCGGCGGCCACGGCCACGGCCACAGTCTGGTTCGTCTGCGCGCCGCCGGGGATCGGCGCGGCCTCCAGCCGGACGAGGGGGGTGACGGAGACGCCGCGCACGGTCTCGGGCACCAACGCCCGGGGCGCGCCGAAGACCAACCGCGCCTTGCCCGCGAGCTCCCGCGTGACGGGATGGTCGGCCGCCAAGAGGTCGGTGAGCCCCGCATCCCCCTCGATGCGGTGGGCGGGGACGCGCGGCCACGTGCCGAAGCGGATGCCCCACCGTTCCAGAAGCGGCCCGAGCCCCGCGTCGCCGGCGCCGGGGAGCGCGCAGAAGAGGCGCCCCCCGCGGTCCAGCCAGTCAAGCAGGAAGGCCCGCTCGGCGGAGGTAACGGGATAGCATGGGGCGACGATCATCAGCGCGCCGACGGAGGCGGGCAGGCCGCCATCCTCCGCCGCCACGTCCAATGTTACAGGGCGGAGGCGGCACCCTTCGTTCTCCAACGCGCGGCGCAGGCCGGAGAAGCCGGAGAGCGGGTTGGTGCCGTCGAAGGCCGGCTCGCCGTGGCCCGTCAGCCACCCCACCTCCAGCCCTTCGGCGCGGGAGAGGCGGGCGATGGCGGCGGCGACGGCGCTTTCGGCCTCGGCCGGGTCGTAGACGCCCTGGGGGGAGAGCAGCGCGCTCTCGGGCACGAAGGCGTGGCGCCCCGCCTGGCGCAGAAGCACGCCGGGGCCCTCGGCGCCTTGGGCCATCAGGCGCGTGGCCGCGCCGACCTCCATGCGGGGGTCGACGTAGTCGATGGCGAAGGTGGCGCCCGCGGCGTCGCGCGAGGCTTGGGCGAAGGCGCGCAGCAACCGCCCGACCGGGAGCGCGGCGGGGGATTCGGCGGGGAGGACGCAGGTCACGGCGATGAGGCCGGAGGTGTCGGTGAGCGTGGCGCGCCCGCGCTCGGAAAGCGTCGGCCCCACGCCCCACGCGCTCAGGTCGACCGTCGGGCGCAGACGCGCCAGCAGCGCGTCCGCCAGCACCGCGGCCACGGCGGCGAGGGCGACGCACAGGCCCGCGCCGAGGAACCAACGCCATTGCCCACCGGTGAGCCTCATCGCGCGCCTCCTTCCTGCCCCGCGGGGGGCTCCGGCGTCAGGGACACCCGCGGCGGGTCGATCTCCACGCGGCTGACGCGGTTGGAGCAGGGGAGGACGACGATCGGCACCGAGGCCTCGCCATCCTCCCGCTCCTCCACCAAGGCGACCACGCCGGCGGGGTCGATGGTCGCCAACTCGCGGCGCGCCCCCCAGGCGGTGACCTTGACGGTGGGGAAGTCCGGGCGGTAACGCCGGCCGGAGGCCGATTGGAGCACGCGCACGGGCACCTCGTGGAAATCGCGCGAGCCATCCTCGCGGACGATGCGCACGTCGGCGCGCACGCTGTCGGGGCGCAGCACCCAGCCGGCGCGGCTGTCGGGCGGGAGCACCTTGAGGACGGTCTGGAAGCCGGTGGAGCGGTTGGCCACGTCAAGCGTGGCGGTCGCCAGGCGCGAGCGCGCCTCGTCGAACTCCTCCAAGAGCGCGCGCGACCCGGTCACCTCGACGGTCTTGGGCTCGATGCTCACCTGCACCTCCCCGAAGGTCGGGGTGCCGACGACGATCGGCTCGGAGACCTGGAAGACCCGGGTGGCGCGCGTGTCGAAGGTCGCCACCACGGACGAGGGCTCGATGGAGACCACGCGCAGCCCGTCGTCGCACAGCACGTCGCGGCGCGTCAGGCGGATGCGCTCGGAGGAGGCGCCCTCGGGCGGCTGGCGCAGGCGCAGGCGGACGATCGGCGGCTCGGCGCCCGGCACGGACAGGCGGCGGATGGCGGCCTCCGAGCCGCGGAAGGTCACGCTCACCACGCCGGGGCTCACCCCCATCAGCGCCTGGGTGCCCTCCACCGTCTCGGCCTCCACCGAGAGCGTCAGCGTCTGCGTGTAGCTGACGGAGCGGCGCACGCCGAAGAAGACGATGAGCGCCACGGCCAGGGCGGCGACTTTCCACGGCCAGTTGTTGCGGAGGGTGGGGATGGGGTTACGCATGGCCTTTCGGCTCCCGGCGGGCGAAGGGTTTGAGGAACCACGGCACCTCCTGGCGCGCGCCGAAGACGGCGTGGTAGAAGTCGTGTTGGCGCTCCGGCGGCACGGAGGCCGCGCGCAGCAGGCGCTCCAGCTGGCGGTCGCTCAGGTTGCGGATGAGGTTGCCCTCGCGCGCCACGGAGATCTGCCCGCGCTCCTCCGACACCACGAGGATGAGCGCGTCGCACTCCTGCGAGAAGGTAACCGCCGCGCGATGGCGGGTGCCCACGCCCTCCAGGCGCAGCTCGTTGTCGATGGGCAGGATGCACCGCGCCGCGCGCACGCGGTCGCCCCGCAGGATGACGGCGCCGTCGTGCAGCGGCAGGGGCGGGGTGAAGATGCTGATGAGGAGCTCCTCGCTGGTCAGCGCGTCCAGGCGCGTCCCCGTCTCGCACCACTGATCCAGCGCCTGCGCCCGCTCCACCACTAGCAGCGCCCCCAGGCGGCGCGTGGCCAGGCTCCGCGCCACGCGCACCAACAGCTCCGCAGGCGTCTCGGGGATGCGCCCCTGCAAGAGCTGCACGTAGGTGTTGCGCCCCAGGAGCGACAGCGCCCGCCGCAGCTCCGGCTGGAAGACCACCAGCAGCGCCAGGAAGAGGATCACCGAGAGCCAGCGCAGCACCACGTTCACCACGTCCAGATCCAGGAAGGACGTTACCAGGAAGATCGCCAGGAAGAGTGCGCCCACGCCCATCAGCATCTGCGCCGCGCGCGTCCCCTTCAGCACCATGAAGGCATAATAGACCCCCGCCGTCAGCAAGGCGATCTGGAAGAGATCCATCAGGTTCGGCCACCACGACTCAAACATCCGCCGCCCCCCTTGCCTTGAGGAAGGCCCCCATGGCCTCCGCCGTCTCCGCCACGTCGTGCACGCGCACCGCCGCCGCCCCCTGCGAGGCCGCCCAGAGCGCCGCCCCCACGCTCGCCGGCCCGCGCCCCTGCGTCTCCCCCCCCAGAAAACGTTTGCGCGAGGCCCCGACCACCACCGCGTGGCCCGACGCCGCGAAGCGCGCCGTCGCCCCCAACAGCCGCCACGAGTCCGCGTGCGTCTTCGCGAAGCCCAGTCCGGGATCCCAGGCGATCTGCCCCCGCCGCGCGCCCAGCGCCACCAGGCGCGCCGTCGCCTCCCGCAGCGCCGCCTCCACCTCGCCCACCACGTCCGCGTAGTCCGTGAGCGCGTCCATCGTCTCGGGCGTCCCGCGCGCATGGGTCATCACGTAGCCCGCCCCCGTCTCCGCCACCAACTCCCACATCCCCGGCTCCGGCGCGCAGCCGGCCACGTCGTTCACGATGTGCGCCCCCGCCGCCACCGCCGCCCGCGCCACCGCCGTGTGCCGCGTGTCCACCGAAAGCACGGCCTCCGGGAAGGCCGCCGCCAACGCGCGGATCGCCGGCACCACCCGCGCCGCCTCCTCCTCCGGCGAGACCGGCGCGGCCCCCGGGCGCGTCGACTCCCCCCCCACGTCAAGGATCCCCGCCCCCGCCGCGAGCAAGGCCTCCCCACGCGCCACGACCGCGCGCACCCCCTCCACGCGGCTGTCCGCGAAGAAGGAGTCCGACGTGACGTTGAGAATGCCCATCACCAAGGGAGGGCCAAACTCCAAGGCCCGCCCCCGGCAATCCCAAATCGTTGGCGCTCGCTTCTGCATTTGCAGAAGACTATAACAAAAAAGCCCCTCGTGCGCAAAATCTCGAACGTGCCGGGCCTCTTCGGGGAAAACCTCCTGCGCGCCCAGCCGGCGAGGGGAGCGCGCGAAGGCCCCCGATGTGCGCCTCGCGCGCTTGTCGAAACGCTTTCCGCGGGGGCCGCCGGGAGGGTGGGGTTGTTGATAACTTTGGATCGGCGGCCAATCCAAGGTGGATCAGCCGCCGCCCCGGGGTGGATCAGCCGCCGATCCTCCGAGGGCCAGCCCCCAGAGGAAAAACGCCGTGCCCCGTCTCTCGTTCGTGCTATCCTAGAAGGAACCGCAAAGACGCAAGGGGGCGCGGGAAGTTTGGAAGTTTGGAAGTTTGGAAGTTTGGAAGTTTGGAGGTTTGGAGGTTTGGAGGTTTGGAGGCTTGGGGGGATTTGACCGTTGCGCGGGAGGCTTGCGGGCTCCGCCGGTCGCTCTGCGGGCTTCGCCCGCTGACCGCTCCCTACCGCCCTCGCCTCCCGCGCTGCCCAAGTGAGTCCCTCTCGCCGTGCTGTACTTGTCAGGCATTCTGGCAGTCCTGTCGGCGGTAGCCGACCCCAAATCCGCTTCAATCCGCGCAATCTGCGGTTCCTCCCTCGCCGTCCTGCGCGGGCCATGCCCGCGCTCCCCTTTGTGTCCGTTGTGTTCTTTGTGATTGTGTCCCCCCGTCGTGCTTCGTGTCCCTCTGTGCCCTCCTTCGTGCCCTTGGTGGTCTTTCCCCCCTGGCAGTCCTGTCGGCGGTAGCCGACCCCAAAATCCGCCTCAATCCGCGCAATCTGCGGTTCCCTCCTGGCCGTCCTGCGCGGGCCATGCCCGCGCTCCCCTTTGTGTCCGTTGTGTCCTTTGTGATTGTGTCCCCCGTCGTGCTTCGTGTTCCTCTGTGCACCCCTTCGTGTCCTTGGTGGTCTCCCCCCTGGCAGTCCTGTCGGCGGTAGCCGACCCCCAAATCCGCCTCAATCCGCGCAATCTGCGGTTTTTCCCCCCCCCCGTCGTGCTTCGGGTCTCTCACAAAACGAAAAAAAGTGCTTGCAGAGGGGGACGGCATGTGCTATTCTATGCGGCGTTTTCCCGACATGGCGGGTTAGCTCAGTCGGTAGAGCAGCGGAATCATAATCCGCGTGTCGGGGGTTCGATCCCCTCACCCGCTACCATCGAGGGGAAACAACCACGATCCGAAGTGGCGCAGTGGTAGCGCAGGTGACTGTTAATCACTTGGTCGCAGGTTCGAATCCTGCCTTCGGAGCCATCTTGGCCGCCGCAAGCGAAGGGCTTGCGGCGGTTTTTTTGTGCCGTGGGGTGGGGTGCGTTCCGCAGTGATGGGGGGAGGATTGGGCGCTTGGCGTGCGTGGCGCGGCGCGATGGTTGCCTTATAATAGTGGTCATCTCTTGAGAGCGAAGCGAAAGGATTGCGCGATGCGTGGATTGCTGATGGCGGTGGCCGGGTTTGCGGCGGCGGTGGGTTCGGCGGGGCCGTTGGAGGATTTGGCGGGGCGGGTGGATCTCGCGCTGGCGGGGCGGGTGGCGTTCCGGGTGGATCCGGGGATGGGGGAGATCCGCATCGCGCGGGTGGGGGAGGAGGGGATCGCGATCGCGGCGCCGGAGACGCGGTTGGCGGCGGCTGGGCTGGGCCTTTATCTGCGGGAGGTGGCGGACGCGCATTGGTCGTGGTGCGGGGAGCGTCTGGAGGGGCCGTGGCCGGCGCCGGATCGGACGCTCTCGTTCAAGCCGGCGTATCCGGACTCGGTGGCGTACAATTACTGCACGCTGTCGTACACGATGGCGTTCTGGGATGAGGGGGCGTGGCGGGAGGAGCTGGACCGGCTGGCGCTTTTCGGGGTGCGGCGGCTGTTGGTGCAGGCGGGGTTGCAGAAGGTGTGGCAGCTGACGCTGCGCGAGCTGGGCTGCCCGGAGGCGAGCATCGCGGCGTTCCTGCCGGATGAGGCGGCCGCGGCGTGGTGGAACATGGGGAACCTGGAGGGGCTGGGGGGGCCTTTGCCGCAGGAGGCGATTGACCGTAACGCGGAGGTGGGGCGCTTCATCGTGCGGGAGGCGCGGGCGTTGGGGATGGAGCCGATCCTGCATGGCTTCGTGGGGTTGATGCCGCACGACGCGCCGGAATGGCTTGACAAGGGGCGCTTCCCGGATGCGCGCTTCGTGCCGCAGGGGACGTGGTGCGACGGCTTTGTGCGGCCCATCGTGCTGGATCCGACCACGCGGGCGTTCCGCGACGTGGCGGCGGTGTGGTACCGCAATCTGCTGGCGGTCTATGGGATCGAGCGGGCGGAGGCGTTCGCGGGCGATCTCTTCCATGAGGGTGGGCGCACGGGCGGCTTGGATGTGACGGCGTGCGCGCGGGCGGTGCAGGCCGCCCAACAGGCGGCGTGCCCGGGCGCGAAGTGGGTGATCCAGGCGTGGCAGGCGAACCCGCGGCCGGAGCTGCTGCGGGGCGTCGACCCCCGGCACACGCTTATCGAGGCGCTTGTGCGCGATCAGTCGGGGGGCTGCGACTACGCGCGCACCTTCGGGGAGATCCCGTGGCTGTGGTGCGAGCTCTTCAACTTCGGCGGGCGCAACGGCTTCAACGGGGGCTTGCCGATGTTGGGCCGCCTGGGGCGCCTGACGCGGACGCCCGGGGCCAAGACGTTGGCGGGCTTCGGTTTTCTCTCCGAGGGGCTGGAGACCAGCCCGATGGCCTATGAGCTCTTCGCCGAGCGCTTCTTCATGCCGGCGGACAAGGTGATGGACCGCGCGGACTTGGGCGATTGGCTGGCGCGTTACGCCACCCGCCGCTACGGGCTCTGCACCCCGGCCGTCCTTCAGGGGCTGGCCGCGTTGCTCGACTCCGCCCATACCTTCAACCGCGAGCAGGATGGCTCCTTCGAGAATATCCTCTGCGCCCGGCCTTCGTGGACGGCCCGGAAGGTCTCGTCTTGGACGAGTGGCGAGCCTTACTATGCGCCCATCGCCACGCTTCGCGCCGCCGAGGCGCTGCTGCGGGCGGCCCGCGAGACGCCGGCGTTGCTCGGGGAGGCCACCTTCCGCTACGACCTCGCCGACGTGACCCGGCAGGCGCTTGCCGATTTGGGGCGGCCCCTGCTTTCCCGCGCGAAGGAGGACGCCGACGCGCGCACGGCCTTCTTGGAGGCCATCGCCCGCACGGAGACCGTCCTTGCCCATGAGCCGCGTTGGCGGTTGGATTGGTATGAGGCCCGGGCCCGACGCGGTGGCGGCGAGGCGGGGGTGCGCGCGTGGCGGCGCATGGTCTCCACGTGGACGGGTCGCCCCCGCGGCTCGCTCAACGATTACGCCCATCGTCAGCTCGCGGGCCTTATGGGCGGCTATTACCGGAAGCGTTGGGAGGCCTTCTTCGCCAACCCCGACCCAAAGGCCCTCGGCCCCGCGCTTGCCGAGATTGACCGTGCCTTCGAGGCGGAGGGCGCCGCCATCGCCGCGCCCAAAGGGACGTTGGTGGAGGACGTCGCCGCCGCGCTGACCTTCGCGCGTGCCTGCCATGCCCGTTGGCCCGAGGCCTTCGCCTATTCACGCGGCATCGCGTGGGATCTTGCCGCGGGGGTGATGGCCGTGGACGTCTCCGACCAAATCGACCGGGCGGGCGTCTATGACGTCGAGTTCCGCTGGACGAGCGGCCCCAATGCCTTGCGCATCGCCCGCGTGGCCCTCTACGAGGGCGACCGCCTTGTCGCGGAGGACGTCCATCCCGGCTATGCGGGGATCCGCCGCAAGGATAATGTGTACACGCTGCGCCTGCCGGATTTCCGGACGGACCTCTCCTCGTACACGCTGCGCGTGGAGGGCGAGGGCGACGGCGGGAACCGTTCGGCCGGCATCCTCACCGTCACCCCGCGCGCGACACGCTAGGGTCGGGGCGCCAATCGCCCAACATCCATCCGGGGATGGCGGCTCGCCGCGCATCCCCGGCTCTTTTTGCGCAACCCATAACATTATGCAAGGTGCAGCAAGGGAGGGGAAGAAAAGGGGAGGCTTGACGGCGAGAGTCGGGGAAGGTACACTACAATACATCGCCTGCGGGAGTAGCCGCAGGGGTCAACGTGCAGCACGCACGAATGATTTGCTCGGATCAAAGTCCGCTAAACATTGAGAGAGCAAACGTTCGGGTGTGGCATGCGCCGTGGTGCGTATGCCCTCCCGTCTGTTTCTCTCACGGCTCTTAGCGGACGCCCGATCCGGAACAGACGTGGAGGGCGCCTTTATGGCTGGCAAGAGACACGGTGTCGATGAACCGCAGGGCGACGCGGCGGATACGTATCTGCACCCGGAGCACAAACGCGCCGTGCTCCCGGCGGCGAACGAGACAGGCGGCGTCCGTGAGACGGGGTCCCCGGAGGTCTATGAAATCGACGCGCACGACATCCCGCGCCTGGTGTGGTTCCAGAAGGGCGAGGACGCGGTGGAGGTGCCGACCTTCACCATCCACCAGCACGAGGCCGTCAATCCCCTGCGCATCCTCAAAGCCACCTTCGCCGACCAAGACCGGGACCCGGTGCAGCTGGACCTCTTCGGCCTGCCGGAGGCCGACCGCCGCCGTCTGCGCACGGAGGAGATCTATGCCTACAACCACACCATGCAGTGGACCAACCGCCTGATCGCGGGCGATTCCCTGCTGGTGATGAACGCCCTGCTCCGCCATGAGCGCCTGGCGGGCCAGGTGCAGTGCATCTACATGGACCCGCCCTACGGCATCAAGTTCGGCTCCAACTTCATGCCCTCCATCCACAAGCGCGACGTGAAGGACGGCAAGGACGAGGACCTCACCGCCGAGCCGGAGATGGTCACGGCCTTCCGCGATACCTGGAAATGGGGTGTCCACAGTTACCTTTCCTACCTCCGCGACCGCCTCATCCTCATGCGCGACCTCCTCGCCCCCACCGGCTCCATCTTCGTCCAAATCTCGATGGAGAACGTCCACCGCGTCCGTTGCCTCCTCGATGAGGTCTTCGGCCCCGACAATTGCGTCTCCATGATTTCCTATACCACGACGAGTGGAAACGAGTCTGGTACGCTTGATCGTGCAGGAGACTATCTCCTTTGGTATGCGAAGGACCGGGAAAAGGTAAAGTATCACGAGCTCTTCAAGGAGAAGACTTTCGGGGGAGAGGGGGCGAGTAAGTACCGTAACATAGAATTAGAGTCTGGGGAGCGTATGCCAATCAGTGAGTGGGAGAGACGAACAGGGAGTAAGTTCGTTTATGAAGATAGGCCAACGGGAAGCCGAGTGTATCGGTTAGACAATTTGACGTCTCGCCGTTCTGCGGGGAACGGAGATGTGCGCGAGTTTGAGTTTGGGGGGCGGAAATATTCGCCTGGCAATGGCACCTTTAAGACGACATTGGAAGGATTGCAACGGTTGGCCGCAGCCAATCGTTTGGAAGCCAGTGCGAACACATTAAACTATGTCCGTTACTTGGACGATTTCAACTGGATGAGTATCTCGAACCTCTGGGATGATGTCGGCGGCATACAGAGTCGGGCGGACTCCAAAGTCTATGTTGTCCAGACATCGCGTGAGGTCATCCAACGTTGCATCCTGATGACGACGGATCCGGGGGACTTGGTGTTGGACCCGACGTGCGGGAGTGGGACGACGGCGGTGGTGGCGGAGGAGTGGGGGCGGCGTTGGATCACGATCGACACGAGTCGGGTGGCCTTGGCGTTGGCGAAGCGGCGGCTGATTACGCAGGCTTACGATTGGTACAAGCTGGCGGACGAGGGGCGGGGTGTGGACGGCGGGCTGGTCTACAAGACGGTGCCGCACGTGATGTTGGGCGACATCGCCAATGGCGTGCCGTCGCGGGAGGAGACGCTGTGGGACCGGCCGATCGTCGAGAAGGGTCGGGTGCGTGTTACGGGCCCCTTCACGGTGGAGGCGCTGCCGGAGCCGGTGATCGAGCCGTTGCTGGAGGCGCGGCCGGAGGAGGGGATGGCGGCGGGGCGGAATCTGGAGGAGTGGGTGGCGGAGCTGCGGGCCTCGGGGATCCGGACGGGGTCGGGGGAGGAGCGGCTGCGCTTCCGGTCGCTGGAGGTCTCGGGGGCGCACACGTGGTTCCATGCGCGGGGGGTGACGGAGGAGGGGCAGGAGGCGTTGGTCTGCCTGGGGAGCGCGTCGGCGCCGATGAGCCTGGCGGTGGTGCACAACGCGCTGGACGAGGCGGACGACGTGCGCCCCCGCCCGGCCCTGCTCGTCTTCGCGGCCTTCCAGTTCACGGCCGAGGCCTCGGAGGCGCTCGCACGCAGCAAGGTGGGCTACGCACGCGTCCTGACCGTGCAGATGAACACGGATCTGCAGATGACCGACCTGCTGAAGCGGCAGTTCCGCAACCAAAGCTTCACGTTGGTGGGGCAGCCGGACGTGGCCTTGGTGCGTGACGCGGAGGGGATGCTGACGGCGGAGGTGCTGGGCTTCGACTATTACGACCCGGTGCGGCAGACGATGACCTCGCGCGGCGCGGCGAACATCGCCATGTGGATGGTCGATGGCAACTACGATGGGCGGTGCGTGAACCCGGAGCAGTGCCTCTTCCCCGGCGCGGATGTCTGGCGGCGGCTGGAGGCGACCCTGCGGGGGACGATCGCGCCGGAGCGTCTGCGGGCCTATCAGGGGACGAAGAGCCTGCCCTTCAGGCCGGGGGAGAACCGGAAGGTGGCGGTGAAGATCATCGACGACAAGGGCTTCGAGAGCCTCCGCGTCTTCGCGCTGACGGAGGACGGGGCGCCCCGGGAGGCCGCGCGATGAGCCTGATCCTGAACAGTCCCTACGCCGAGCCGGCCTGGCACTGGGAGCATCGCCCGGGGACGCTCTCGCTGACGAGGACGGAGGGCCGCCGGGCGCCGGGCTACACCAAGTTCAACACCAAGAGCCGGGGCGACGGCGAGTTCGTGCCCCTCGGCGCGGTGGAGGTCATCCGCGGGCGGGTGCGGGCCTGGCGCGAGGCCGGCTGGCCGGGCGTCACGCCTGTCACACGCCAGTTGCTGGGGCGGTGGCATGGGGTGGGGGAGGAGGAGGGGTTGATGGAGCCGCGCCCCTTTTTCTGCCAGTTGGAGGCCATCGAGACGCTCATCTGGCTGACGGAGGGGCCGGAGGCGGAGCGTCAGGGGCTGTGGGGCGAGGGCGAGGGGCGTCTGCGCGGCGACGGCGGCCCCTTCGAGCGCGTCTGCACCAAACTCTGCACGGGCGGCGGCAAGACGAAGGTGATGGCCATGCTCATCGCTTGGCACGCCTGCAACAAAGTCGCCCACCCCCAGGACAAACGCTTCTGCCGCGATGTCCTCGTCGTGGCGCCCAACCTCACGGTGCGCGACCGCCTGTCGGGGCTGGATCCCGCCGCGGGCGGCGCGGAGTATGGCGGCGGCCTGGTGCCGGAGTCGCTCCAGTTGGGCCTGGCGCAGGCGCGCGTGCGCATCCTCAATTGGCAGGCCATGCAGTGGGAGGACGCCGAGAAGGTGCGCAAACGGCGGGGCGTGGACAAGCGCGGGCCGTTGGGCGACCGCGCCTACGCCCGTGCCGTGCTGGGGACGGAGCTGGCCAAGGCCCCTCGCATCCTCGTCCTCAACGACGAGGCCCACCACGCCTGGCGCCTCCCGCCCAAGGCCAAGGCCGGCGACTACCGCGGCGTGGGCGAGGAGAAGGACGAGCACACCGTCTGGGTGGGCGGCCTCGACCGTATCCACCGCGTGGCCCCCATCCTGCGCTGCCACGACTTCTCCGCCACCCCCTTCATCCCCTCGGGCAAGATGAGCAAGGAGGACTTCCTCTTCGGCTGGGTGGTCAGCGACTTCGGCCTGAACGACGGCATCGAGGCCGGACTGGTCAAGACCCCCCGTATGCCCTGCGACGCCGCCGGCCCCATCAACCCCGAGACGAACCTCCCCGACCTCTACGACCTCTACGAGGCGCCGGGCATCAAGGAGGCCATCGACGAGGCGGCCGACCCCGCCGCCCCCCTGCCCCCCGCGCTGGCCAACGCCTACTCCCTCCTCGCCGCCGACTGGCGCAAGACCGCCGACCTCTGGCGGGCGTGCCGCGTCCCCGTCCCGCCCGTGCTCATCAGCGTGGTGAACAACACCACCACCGCCGCGCGCGTCGAACGCCACTTCCTCTCCGGCGGCGGGGCCACCCTGGGCGGCGCGGAGACGTTGTGCGAGCCCGAGCGCGTCCTGCGCATCGATTCCAAAGTGCTTGAGAAGAGCGGCGCGGCGGGGGAGGCCCTCCGCAGGCGCGTCGCCACCGTGGGCAAGGAAGGCCAGCCGGGCGCGGCGGTCGCCAACCTCATCTCCGTGGCCATGCTCTCGGAGGGGTGGGACGCCCGCACCGTCACCCACATCCTCGGCCTGCGCGCCTTCACCAGCCAGCTCCTCTGCGAGCAGGTCATCGGCCGAGGCCTCCGCCGCGTGAGTTACGACGTCGACCCCGAGACGGGCCTCCTCCGCCCGGAATACGTGCAGGTCTTTGGCGTTCCCTTCCGCTTCCTCCCCACGGAAGGGGCCGGCGGCGGCGAGCCCCCCGCCCCGACTTATCCCATCGCCGTGGCGCCGGGCCGCGAGACCGCCGAGATCGCCTGGCCCAACATCCTCCGCATCGACGACGTCGCCGCGCCGGAACTCTCCCTCAAGGACGTCCCGGAGCTGATTCTGGAGCCGACCCTCACCGTCTCCGCCCAGATGGCCCAGACCCTCGGCGAGTGGATGAAGGTGGAGCGCGCCGACCTCTACACCCTTGACATCGCCCAGGCCGCGCCGCGCCGGCAGACCCTCCTCTTCACCATGGCCAAAGCCCTCCTGGAGAGCGCGGCCTTCGCCCGGAAACGGCGCGAGATGGCCGTGCCCCGCCTCTTCGCCGCACTCGTGCGCCTGGCCGCCGACTTCATCGATTCCGGCAAATGCCACTGGCAGGAGAACCTCTTCTGGCAGACGGCCGCCCTCGGCTCCCCCGAGGCCCGCCTGGCCTACGCCTATCAGATGGGCCAGGTCGTCCGCCATCTGCTCGACCACCTGACCCCCAAGGAACGCCAAGACCTCGCCATCGTGCGCGACAGCCGCCAGCCCACCCTCTCCACCGCCCGGATGCGCACCTGGCACACCACCAAGGAACCCACCCCCACCGGCCCCAAAAGCCAGATCGCCGCCGCCGTCTACGACAGCGCGTGGGAACGCTCCGTCGCCGCCTGGCTCGCGGAGGCGGACGCGGTGTCGGCCTACGTCCGCAACGACCGTCACGTCGGCCTGCGCATCCGCTACGTCTCCCAAGGCCTCGCCCACACCTACATCCCCGACTTCATCGTGCGCCTCGCCTCGGGCGAGACCGTCGTGCTGGAGGTGAAGGGACAGGACGACCCCTCCGCCCGGGACAAACACTTCGCCCTGAAACGTTGGTGCGCCGCCGTCACCAAACTCCACGACTTCGGCCCCTGGCGCGCCGCCCGCGTGATGGCCCCCAACGCCCTCGCCCTCCACGCCGCCCTCGGCGTCTGAGGTTTTGACCGCGAAGACGCAACGGGAGGGCTTGCGGGCTCCGCCGGTCGCTCTGCGGGCTGACGCCCGCTGACCGCTCCCTACCGCCCTCGCCTCCCGCGCAAACGGAAGTTTGGAAGGTTGGAGGCTTGGAGGCTTGGTCGCGCACGCCCCAACCATCAGCCGCCGATCCACCGAGCGTCAGCGGCTGATCTACCGAGCGTCGGCGGCTAAGTCTCCTTGCGTCGGCGGCTGATCCACCGAGCGTCGGCGGGTGGGGCGTCCGCCTTGGGCGCGGTCGTCTTAGTCTTCCTTCTCCCCGGGGGCCATTGAGTGGGGCTGGCGTTTGTGCACGGGCGGAGGGAGTTTGCTACAATGCTAGGCGAAGTGGGCGGAGGCCCGCAACCTGAGCGAAGGACGGATTTGAGATGTACGAGAACGAGAGACGTGAGCGGGAGGCGATTATCCGCAACGGATGGCCGCTGATTGTCGTGCCTTTGGTGTTGGGCGTCGGCGGCGGGTGCGTGCTGTGCCCGGTCTTTGGGTTGCCGTGGGTGGCGACGGCGTGGCTGGCGGTGTGCCTGGTCTTCGCGGCCTTCATGGCGTGGTTCTTCCGCAATCCGAAGCGGACGCCGCCGGAGGGCGAGGAGAACATCGTCTCGGGCGCGGAGGGCACGGTGCGCTCGGTGCAGTATGTGACGGAGGATGACGGCTCGCCGGCGAGCGCGGTGGTCAAGGAGTTCTTCCCCGGTCAGCGCGCGGTGCGCATCTCCACCTTCCTCTCGCCGCTCCATGTGCACGTGAACCGTCTTTCCATCGGCGGCACGGTGAAGCAATGCGAGTACCGTCACGGGAAGCATTTGCTGACGATGGATGAGCGTTCGAGCCTCTATAACCAGCATTCCATCGTGGTGGTGGAGGACAAGGATGGGTTGCGCTGCCTGCACAAGCAAATCACGGGGCCGATCGTCCGGCGCGTGATCTATTGGTTGGAGCAGGGGCAGCCGGTGAAGCGCGGCGGCATCCTTGGCATGATGAAGTTCGGCAGCCGCATGGACATCTGGCTGCCGGCCGACCGCGTGGAGGTCTGCGTGAAGCCGGGCGACCCGGTGCGCGCGGGTGAGACGGTCATCGCCAAGCGGAAATGAGGCGCGCCATGCGGAAGATTCTCCATATCAAGCGGCCCTCGGCCCATGCCAATCGGGTGGGGTTCGTGAACTCCATCACCTCGGGCGCCTTGGTCTGCGGTCTGATGAGCGTGCTCTGCTCCGCGATGGGCGACTTCTACTGGGGCGCGCTCCTCATCCTCGGCGCGATGATCCTCGATGGCATCGACGGCACGATGGCGCGGATGCTGAAGGCCTCGACGGCCTTCGGTGCGGAGTTCGACACCTTCGTGGACATCACGGCCTTCGGCATCGCGCCGGCGATGCTGATGTACTTTTATCTCTTCCACGACTTCTCGGCACCGGCGCCGACGCTCCATCCGGTGGGGGCCCTCCTGTCCATCGCAATCGTCCTCTCCGGGGCCATCCGCCTGGCGCGTTTCAAGGTGGTGGACGAGGACCACGGCATGAGCGGCTACACGGGGATGCCCATCACGGTGAACGCGCTCTGCCTGGCGGGCATCGTCCTGCTCATCGAGGCGTGGAAGCGCGGCTATGGGCTGGACCATCCGTTGCCGGGGTGGCTGACGTTGCAGGACGGCGGGTGGCTCTCGTGGGTGATGTACGCGAACTGCGTGATTTGCCTTCTCTTGCAGGTGTCGCCCTTCAAGTACCCGAAGCCGACGAACACGCCGCTTGGGCAGTTCATCGGGGTGCTTGCCTTCCTTGGGCTCTTCGTTGGGCCGAAGACGGCGGTGGTCTGCTGTTGCTATCTGGTTCCCATGACCCTCTTCTTCGTTTACGTGGCGCCTTTCTGGTTTGCCCTGAAGCGTCGTTGGCTGGCACGCAAAGCCGCCTGATTGGAGTCCTTTCCCCTTATGAACGTCACCGAAAAGATCCTCCGTGCGCATTTGGTCTCCGGCGAGCCCGTCGTGGGGCGGGAGGTCGGCCTCCGCATCGACCAGACCCTGACGCAGGACGCCACCGGCACGATGGCCTATCTCCAGTTCGAGAGCATGGGCATCGACCGGGTGAAGACCGAGCTTTCCGTCAGCTACGTGGATCACAACACCGTGCAGATCGGCTTCGAGAACGCCGACGACCATGACTATCTCCAGAGCGTCGCCAAGAAATATGGCGTTGTCTACTCCAAGCCCGGCAACGGGATCTGCCATCAGCTCCACTTGGAGCGCTTCGGCAAGCCGGGCAAGACGCTCATCGGCTCCGACTCCCACACGCCCACGGGTGGCGGCCTGGGCATGGTGGCCATCGGCGCGGGTGGCATCGATGTGGCGGTGGCGATGGGCGGCGGGCCCTACTACATCGCCTGGCCCAAGGTGGTGGGCATCCGCCTCACCGGCCGTCTGACCCCCGGCGTCTCGGCGAAGGATGTCATCCTGGCCGTCCTCCGTCGCTTCGGTTCCAAGGGCAACGTCGGCAAGATCTTCGAGTACTACGGCCCCGCCTTGGCCGATCTGGACGTGCCCAGCCGCGCCACCATCGCCAACATGGGCGCGGAGCTCGGTGTCACAACCTCCGTCTTCCCCTCCGACGCCGTCACCCGCGCCTTCCTCAAGGCCCAGGGCCGCGAGCAGGATTGGGTGCCGCTTGAGGCCGATGGCGAGGATTACGACGAGACGTGGGAGTTGGATCTCTCCACGCTTGAGCCGCTCGCCGCCGCCCCCCACAATCCCGGCAACATCGAGACCATCGCCGAGCACGTGGGCCAGCGCGTGAACCAGATCATGATTGGCTCCTGCACCAACTCCTCGTATCGGGACATCAAGACCGTCGCCCTCCTGCTGAAGGGCAAGCAGGTCCACCCCGACGTCGAGGTCGGTATTGCCTGCGGCTCCAAGCAGGTGGTGCGGATGCTCGCCGATGAGGGGCTCTTGGGCGACCTCATCGCCGCCGGGTGCCGGATCCTTGAGAATGCCTGCGGGTTCTGCATCGGCGCGCACATGAGCCCGAGCACCGACGCCGTCTGCCTGCGCACGAGCAACCGTAACTTCGAGGGGCGCTCCGGCACGCAGTCCGCCAAGGTCTATCTCGTCTCCCCCGAGACCGCCGCCGCCAGCGCGCTCGCCGGGGCTTTCGCCGATCCGCGCGCCCTTGGGGTTCCCGCCGTGCCGATGCCGGAGCGCTTCACCATCGACGACGGGATGTTCCTCTACCGCGACACCGCCGGACAGGGCGTCCCCGGCACCGAGATCCGCCGTGGCCCCAACATCGGTCAGGTGCCCCCCGGCCAGCCCCTGCCCGAGACGCTTGACGGCGTGGCCGTCATCAAGGTGGGCGACAAAATCACCACCGACCACATCATGCCCGCCGGCGCGCGCCTGAAATACCGTTCCAACATCCCCGAGTACGCCAAGTACGTCTTCGAGCACACCGATTCCGGCTTCTACGCCGCCGCCGTGGCCAACCGCGACGCCGGCAAGGCCAACGTCATCCTCGCCGGCGAGAGCTACGGTCAAGGTTCCTCCCGCGAGCACGCCGCGCTCTGCCCCATGTTCCTGGGCGTCCGCGCCGTCATCGCGAAAGGCATCGAGCGCATCCATCGCGCCAACCTCATCAACTTTGGCATCGTCCCCTTCGTCTTTGCCGATCCGGCGGATTACGACCGCGTGTCGCAAGGCGCGCCGTTGCGCATCGAGGGGCTTCGCGCCGCCATCGCCGGAGATGGGCGCGCCACCGTCACCGACCTTTCCAACAACACCACGTTCGACGTCGTGACCGACCTGTCCGACCGTCAGAAACGCCTTCTCCTTGCCGGTGGCCTTTTGGCCGCCGTCGCCCAAGGGCAGGCCTAAAGGAGCGCGCACATGAGCGACGCAGACACCCCCGAGAGCCTCGGTTTCGACTTCGCCCCCGCTTGGGCCCGTAAGTCCGCCGACGAGTATGTCAGCCGATACCAGGCCAAGAGTTACGATGAGCGCACCGGCCGCGAGGAGCGTCCCCGCCGTGAGGGCGGCGATTCCCGCGACCGTCGCCCCCGCCGCGACCGCGACGCCGAGGGCCGTCCGCCCCGCCGTCCCCGCCGCGAAGGCCCCGAGGGCGAGCGCCGTCCGCGCCGTGAGGGTGCCGAGGGGGAGCGTCCCCGTGCGCCGCGCCGCGAAGGTGGGCGCCCCTTTGAGCGCCGCGAGCCTGTCAAGCCGCTCGACGCCGAGATCCGCATCCTTCCCAACCAGAAGAACCTGGGCGTCATCATCAAGACCCTTCAGGGCACGCACGTCGCCTTCCCGGTCAAGAAGTTCGTCAATCTCTTCCTGGAGAATCCGCAGGCCTGCCTTGTGCGCTTCGAGGCCAAGCCCGAGACGGAAGTCCAGTTCTGGTCGTGCAAGACGTGCGGCTTGGTGGCCCTCAGCGAGGCCGAGGTCGTCCAACACGCCCTTGCGCACCATCTGGAGGATTTCTTCGATGTGGCCGAGGAACCGTGCGACCCGCCATCCGGCACCTTCCCGCGCGTGGCCAAATGCACGCTCACCGGCGAATGGGTCGGCGCGCCCAACCACCACAGCTACCGTCATCGCGTGGCCGAACTCGCCGCCCGCGCCGGGATGCCCGAGCGGGATTACTTGCGCACCCTTGAGATGCACACCGACCCCGAGTCCATCGAGGCCTGGAAGCAGTCCGTCACCAAGCAGACCGTCTATCGCCTGAAGGCCAAGCCCGCCGAGACGCCCGCCGCGCCGGAGCCCGCCTCCGCCGCCGAGGGCGCCGAGGCCCCCGCCGAACCCGCGCCGGAGGCCCCCGCCGAGGAGACGCCTGCCGAGACCCGCCCTGCCTACAACCGCGATCAGGCCGAGGCCATCTTCCGCCGCGACATCCTCCCCACGCTCGTCGCCAAGGCCAAGCACGTCTGCTTGCCCGTCTCCCTGGCGCAGACCTCCCCCTCCCTGCCGCTTCGCCTTCTGTTGAAGTACACGCTTCGCGACGAGCAACGCTACCCGCGCTCGCTCTTCTTCGCCCTGCGCGGCGCCTTCCGCCACCGCAAGTTCACGCTCTTCCGCGGCAACGATGCGCGTGGCCCGGAGTTCGTCGCCAACATGGTGCCCGCGCCTTTCACCGCCGAGCACGCCGTGCGCGAGATCAAGGCGGCGTTGGACTATGTCACCGCCCATCCGCTCTGCACCCGTGCCGAGTTGCTCGCCGCGCTCAAGACGGAGCTGGCGGACATGGACATCGCCGTCGTCGCCCGGCAGATCGCCTTCCTCTTCCAGAAGGGGCACATCATCGAGTATTACAATGGCGTCCTGGCCCTTCCCGAGGACAACCCCAAGTTCCGCAAGCTCCCCGAGGAGATGAAGCGCGAACGCGCGGCCGACGAGGCCGAGGCCAAGCCCGCGGAGGAAGCACCCGCGCCCGCGGAGGAAGTGCCCGCGCCCGCGCCGGAGGACGAGACGCCCGCGGGGCAGTCGGTCGAGCCCCCCGCGCCAGAGGCCGCCCCTGCGGAACCGGTCGCCGAGGTGCCCCCCGAGCCTGCGCCGGAAGCCGCTCCCGCCGAGTCGGAGCCCCACGCGCCCGTGCAAGAGCCTGTGCCCGAAGGAGCGCCCGATGAAGCTCAGTAAGGTCGCAAAGGCCGTCAATGGCACCTTTGAGGGCGACGGCGAGACAGAGATCCACGCGATGGCGAGCCTCTTGGAGGCGCGCGAGGGGGATGTCTCCTTCCTGGCCAACCAGAAGTACGCCCCGCAGATGCGTGACACCAAGGCCACCGCCGTCCTCGTTGCCCGCGATTACGAGGGTGAGTGCCCTGCCACTCTTATCCGCGTGGACGACCCCAACAAGGCGTTCGCCTCCCTTGCGCCCATCTTCGGGCCCAAGCCTGTCGTCCGCGAACCGGGCATCCACGCCACCGCCGTCATCGGTGAGGGCGTGACCCTCGGCAAGAATCTCTACATCGGGCCCTACACGGTCATCGAGGATGGCGCCTCCATCGGCGACGACACGGTCATCGACGGTCAGGTCTTCATCGCCCAGCACGTCAAGATCGGCCGCGGCTGCCATCTCTATCCGCAGGTGAACATCCGCGAGTCCTGCGTGCTTGGCGATCGCGTCATCTTGCACGCCGGTGTTAAGATTGGCACGGATGGGTATGGCTACACGGTGGAGATCGGCCCCACAGGGCCGGTCATCACCAAGGTCCCGCAGGTCGGCATCGTCGAGATCGGGAATGACGTCGAGATCGGTTCCAATACCTGTGTCGACCGCGCCCGTTTCGGTCGCACCCGCATTGGCGACTGCGTGAAGATCGACAACCTTGTCCAGATCGGCCACAACGTGCAGATTGCGCCCTTCGTCGGCATTATCGCCCAAGCGGGCATCGCCGGGAGCGCGAAGATCGAGACCGGCGCGCTCATCTGGTCGCAGGCTGGCGTCTCCGGGCATCTCACCGTCCACGAACGCGCGCAGGTGGCCCCCCAGGCCGGCGTCAAGGAGGATGTCCCCTCCGGTGAGTACGTCGCCGGCACGCCCGCCATCCCCAAACGCAAGTTCGCCGAGACGCTCCTCTTCCCGCGTATCCTTGAGAAGCTCAAGAAGAAGGTCGCCGATTTGGAGGCCAAGGTGAGGGCGTTGGAGGCCAAGTGAGCGGTCGCCTGCGCGCACTCCCCTGCCAAGCCTTCGACGGGCTCGTCGACATCCTGCGCAGCGTGCGCGGACACTTCATCGAGATTCACGACCCGGAGCGGTGCCGCGCCGTCCGGGTTCTTTTCACCCTCCTCTGGGCCGCCGCCGTCGCGTGCGACCTGCTTGCCTAAGGAGCGCCCCATGCCCTTCCGTTACCTCTCCGCCGGCGAATCCCATGGCCCCTGCCTTACTGTCATCGTTGAGGGCGTCCCCGCCGGGTTGGCCCTTGACGAAAGCCTGATCGCCGCCGATCTCGCCCGGCGTCAGCTCAAGGCCGGCGCCGGTGGGCGCATGGACATCGAGACCGACCGCGCCCAGATCCTTTCCGGCGTCATGGGCGGCCTCACCACCGGCGCGCCCATCGCCCTCTCCATCCCCAACCGCGACCATGCCGCCTGGCGCGGCAAGGCCGTTCCGGCCTATACCATCGCCCGGCCCGGCCACGCCGACCTCGCCGCCTGCGCCAAGTACGGCCACGACGACATCCGCCGCTCGCTCGAACGCTCCTCCGCCCGCGAGACCGCCTGCCGCGTCGCCGTCGGCGCCATCGCCCGCGCCTATCTTGACGCCTTCGGCGTGCGGGCCCGTTCCTATGTCGCTGCGCTCGGTGCCGTCCCCGAGGACACGTCCATTCCCCTTGAGGAGGCACTCGCCTTCGCCGAAGCCTCCCCCAGCCGCGCCCCCAGCCAACGGCAGGAGGATGCCTACGCCAATGCCATCCATCTCGCCCGCGCCAACGGCGAGACGCTCGGCGGCCTTATCGTTTGCGTCGTCGCCGGGTTGCCCATCGGCCTTGGTTCCTATGCTACCCCCGACCGCCGCCTCGACGCTCGCCTCGGCGCCGCCGTCCTCTCCGTCAATGCCATCAAAGGCGTCGCCTTCGCCGATGCCTTCGCCAACATCGCCCTCCCCGGCAGCGCGTGCCACGACGCCATCCTCCTCGAAGGCGACCGCATTGTCCGTCCCACCGACCGCGCCGGTGGCCTCGAAGGCGGCATGACCACCGGGCAGCCCATCCTTGTCCGTGCCGCCATGAAGCCCATTCCCACCACCCTCGCCCCCCAACGCAGCGTCGACCTCGCCACCCACACCCCCGCCCAGACCGCTTACGAGCGCTCCGACACCTGCCCCGTCCCCCGCGCCTGCGTCGTCATCGAGAGCGTCCTCCTCATCGAACTCGCCGCCGCTCTCTGCGAGAAACTCGGCGGCGACTCGCTCGATGAGCAGCGCGCCCGTTTCGCCGCCCTGCCCACCGCCGACTCCGTCCGCCTCAATCCCGCCCCCAAAATCTTCTGGCCCGAACCCTGACGTTGACGGCAGGGCCCCAAGCCCCACTCATGTTCGACGCCCACCTCCACTTGCGCGACGCCCGAATCCTTCCCTATCACGCACGTTTCGTGCGCGACGCGTTGGCGGCCGGGGTGACGGCCTGCATCGACTGCGCCTCCCGCCCCGAGGAGTGGAACGTCGAGGTGCGGTGCGCGTTGGAGGTCTCGACCGCCTTTGGCCTCCATCCTTGGTTTGTCTCCGTCGCCTGTCCCGATTGGTTGGCCTTCCTTGAGTGTGCGCTCCGCGCCGATACCAACGCCCTTGTCGGCGAGATTGGCCTTGACGGGTTGCGCAAGACGCCCGATGGCGGGGCCGCCCAATGCGCCGCGTTCCGTGCCCAACTCGCCCTCGCCGTTCGCCTCGGACGCCCCGTCGTCCTGCATGGGGCACGCGCCTGGGGCGCACTCCTGCGTGAACTCGAACCTTGGGCCGACAGACTTCCCGCGCTTCTCCTTCATGGTGTCGCCTTCCCGCCCGACCTGCTCGCCCATCCGGTGCTTCGCCGCCCCAACGTCTGGTTTGGCGTTGGCGGCGCGCTTCTCAACCCCGCCGCCCAGACCCTCCCCCGGCTCGCCGCCGCGATTCCCCTTGACCGCCTTCTCGTCGAGACGGATTCCCCCGACCAACTTCCCTTTGGCGGCGAACCCTTTGTCCTTGGCCAATACCGCGCCCTTCTCAACTCCCCCGCCAACCTTCCCCTCGTCCTCCGAGCGCTCTCCGAGCTTCGCGGCGTCCCCTTCCCCGAGCTCGCCGCCCTCACCGCCGCCAACGCCCAGGACTTTCTTTCCGCCGGTCGCTGACGCGTGTCTTCACAGATTGGGGGCGGGGTGGTAAAATCCACGAGCCGAAAGGAACCTCCTATGCGGCATTATCATCCCAACCTCTTTCGTCAATGTCTGTTGCTCACGGGCGGGCTGGCCCTCACGGGGTTTGGCGTGGCGCTGACCACGCGCGCGGGCCTCGGCACGTCGCCCATCTCATCGTTGCCCTATGTCGTTACTTTCATCACGCCGTTGAGCTTCGGGATGACGACCTTCGCGATCAACGTCTTCTTTGTGTTGGGGCAGGTGCTGATTCTGCGGCGAGCCTTTCCGGTGGCGCAGTATGGGCAGTTGGGGGTGGTGCTGCTCTTCGGGCTGTTCATCGACCTCGGGATGTGGCTGGGTGGGCTGTGGGTGCCCTCCTCCTACTGGGGACGTCTGGCGGAGGTGGCGTTGGGAAGCGTGGTGTTGGCGGCGGGGATCGCGTTGCAGATTCACGCGGATTTGCTCTTCAACCCGGGCGAAGGGTTGGTGAAGGCGCTCTGCCGCGTCACCCATGTGCGTTTCGCGTGGACGAAGATGGGGTTCGACGTGAGCTTGGTGCTGTTGGCGCTGACCCTTTCGTTGGTGGCGCTTCATGGTGTCTTCGGCCTGCGCGAGGGCACGGTGCTGGCGGCCTTCGCGGTGGGATTGAGTCTGCGGTGGTTGGTGCCGCTGCTGAGACCAACCCGCCGATGGCTCTTTGCCTAAGGGTATGAAAAAGCCCCCGACCTCGTGTGAGGTCGGGGGCTTTTTTGTTTTTAGGGGGCGCTCAGGCGTAGACGCGGGCGACGCGGGAGCCGATGGAGCAGATGATGTCGTAGGCGTGGGTGCCTTTGAGGTTGGCCCAGTCCTGGACGGGAATCTCAATGTCGCCGTCGCGTCCGAGGAGGGTGACGGTGTCGCCGGGGGCGGCGGAGGGGATGTCGTCGAGATTGACGGTGAGGTAGTCCATCGAGAGGCGACCGAGGATGGGTGCGGCGGCGCCGCGGATGAGGACCGCGCCGCGGTTGGAGAGCGCGAGGGGGAGGCCGTCGGCGTAGCCGGCGGCGACGGTGCCCACGCGCATGGCGCGTGGGGTGCGGTAGGTGTGGCCGTAGCCAAGGGGGGTGCCGGCGGGGAGCGTGCGGATCTGAGCGAGGCGTGCGGTGAGGGTGAGGACGGGTTTGAGGGGAACGCGGAGGGCGCCGGCGGCGTCGAAGGCACCGTGGAGGTTGATGCCGCTGCGGACGAGGTTGAAGGGCGCCCGGCAGGCCTCGGGGGCGTTGTTGATGGCGTCGGAGTTGGCGGCATGGACCCAGCGGAAGCGGAGGCCAAGGGCCGCGGCGGCGTCGAGGACCCACCGGAAACGGCGGAGCTGTTCCTGGGTGAAGGCGGAGCCGCTCTGGTAGGCGAGCGGGAAGTGGGTGAGGATGCCCTCGATGTCGAGGCCGGGGAGGGTCGCGGCGGCGCGGAGGATGTCGGGGGCCTCCTGCCAGAGGATGCCCGCGCGGCCCATGCCGGTGTCGAGGGCGACGTGGCAGACGGCGCGCCGCCCTTGGCGCACGGCCTCGGCGGAGATGAGGCGGGCGGTGGCGAGGTCGGTGAGAGGGAGGGTGACGCCAGCCTCGACCATCGGCCCGATCTCGTCGGGGAGAATGGCGGAGAGGATTTGGATGGGCACCCCGAGGCCGCGGAGCTGGAGCGCCTCGAAGGGTTCGGCGACGGCGATGCGCGGGGCGCCCGCCGCGACGAGCGCGTTGGCGATGGGGCCGACGCCGAGGCCGTAGGCGTTGGCTTTGAGCACGGGCATGACGGCGCACGGCGCGGCCACGCCGCAGACGGCGCGGTAGTTGGCGGCCAGTTTGCCCAAATCGATGGTGAGAACGACGCGATGTTGCATGATAAAGGAACCGCGGATGGCGCGGATTGTTGCGGATTATTGGCGGGTTACCACCCGCAGGACTGCCAGCGTGTTTTTTGGGTAAGGAGGGAGAGATGTCGCATGGGGAAACGAACCGAAAGAGGTGGATGGGGAAGGGGAACCGCGGATGGCGCGGATTGTTGCGGATTACTGCTCGGCTACCGCCGAGGGGACAGCCAGACTATTCTTGGTGGCGGCTTGCGCCGCCAAATCACGCACTTCCTCTTCGTCAAAGGTGTGCTTGTATCCATTCACGAAGCGGATGATTTGCAGATTGGGTTGGCCGAAGTTTATCAGAAGCGCACGGGTGCAATGCGTGGCTCGCAGGTAATGGAGAACCTGCGCCTCCTCTATCTTGTTGAGCTTCCGGATGGCCTTCAACTCCACAATGACATCCCCATAGCAGAGGAAGTCTGCATAATAAGGCTCGCCCAACCGGACGTTGCGATAGTGAATCGCGATGGTTTTCTCGCGTTCGTAGGGGATTTTGGTGTGCCGGAACTCCACTTCGAGGGCATCGTGGTAGACCTTTTCCAAGAAACCGCAGCCCAAGGCTTGGTGAACCCTAAACGCGGCACCGATGATGGCAAAGGTTTGATTGTCCTGCACGGGTGGCATGATGCGCGTGTGTTGTTCGTGTTCTTGGTCGGGTTGGTGCAACCCTAAGAAATCCTGGCTGTCCTGCGGGCGGTAGCCCGCCAATGATCCGCAACAATCCGCGCCATCCGCGGTTCCCCCTGCGCGTGCAATCGACGGTTGCCCGGCGTGTGGCGCGGTTGGGTCAGGCTTGGGCGGCGGCGCCGCCGACGCGGGGAACTGCGGCGATGAGGCGCTGGGTGTAGGGCTCCTGCGGGTGGAGGAGCACCTGCTCGGCGGGGCCGCGCTCGACGATCTCGCCCTTGAACATGACGATGATGTTGTCGGCAATGTGCTCGACCACGCCGATGTCGTGGGTGATGAAGAGGTAGGCGAGGTGGTACTTGTCCTTGAGCTCCATGAGGAGGTTGAGCACCTGGGCGCGGATGGAGAGGTCAAGGGCGGAGACGGCCTCGTCGCAGATGATCATCTTGGGCTTGAGGGCCAAGGCACGGGCGATGCAGATGCGTTGGCGCTGGCCGCCGGAGAAGGCGTGGGGATAGCGGTGCATCGCGTCGGGCTGGAGGCCGACGTCGCGCAGCAGCTCGGCGGCGACCTCCTGCGCCTCCTTGGGCTTGATGAGGCCGTGGACGAGCATCCCCTCGGTGAGGATGTCGAGGACGGAGTGGCGGGGGTTGAGCGTGGCGTGGGGGTCTTGGAAGACCACCTGCATGTCGCGCCGGTATTGCTGGAGCTCCTTGCCGCGCAGGGCGAGGACGTTGCGCCCCTCGAAGCGGATCGTGCCGGCGTGCGGCTTTTCCAGGCGCAGGATGGTGCGGCTGAGCGTGCTTTTGCCGCAGCCCGATTCGCCGACGACGCCGAGCGTCTCGCCCGCGTGCATGGCGAAGGAGACGCCGTTGACGGCCTTGACGTAGCCCGCGGTGCGCGCGAAGATACCCTTCTTGATGGGGAACCACGTGCGGAGGCCCTCCACCTCCAGGAGGGGTGGGGGCGTGGGGGCGGGCCCCGCGGCCCCCTGCGCCGCGGGGGCGGCGGGGGGGACGGGCGGCTTCACCGTGATGACGCGCGGGTCTTTCTGCGCGAAGGGGTTGCTTTGCTGGACGGCCATCGGGGACTCCTTGCGTGGGCTTAGGAGCGGTAGTTGGGCGCTTCCTTGGTGATGGTGACGTCGTGGGGGTGGGCCTCGCGGACGCCGTTGGCGGTGACGCGGTAGAACCTGCCGCGCGCCTGGAGCTCGGCGATGGTGCGGCACCCGCAGTAGCCCAGCGTGCTGCGCAGGCCGCCGCAGAACTGCGTCATGATGCGGTGGACGGGGCCGGAGTAGGGCACCATGCCCTCGATGCCCTGGGGCACGAGGTCGTCGTCGGACTCGTTGTCCTGGAAGTAGCGTGCGCGGGAGCCTTTGCCGTTCTTGAGGGCGGCGAGGGAGCCCATGCCGCGGTAGACGACGTATTGGCGGCCGCCGTTGAGGATCTTCTCGCCGGGGGATTCCTCGCAGCCGGCGAGGACGGAGCCGAGCATGACGCTGTCGGCGCCGGCGGTGATGGCCTTGGGCACGTCGCCGGAGAGCTTGATGCCGCCGTCGCCGATGACGGGGATGGAGCCTTCGAGGGCCTTGCGGGCGTTGTAGATGGCGGTGAGCTGGGGGATGCCCACGCCGCAGACGACGCGCGTGGTGCAGATGGAGCCGGGGCCGATGCCGACCTTGACGGCGTGGGCGCCGGCGTCGCGCAGGGCGATGGCGGCCTCGCCGGTGGCGATGTTGCCGGCGATGATGTCGATCTCCGGGTAGTGCTTGGCGATCCAGCGCACCATGTCCATGATGCCCTTGGTGTGGCCGTGGGCGGAGTCGACGACCACCACGTCCACCTCCTCCTGCGCCAGGCGCTCCATGCGCTGGTAGTCGCCCGAGCCGCCGGAGACGGAGGCCGAGACGCGCAGGCGGTGCTTGGCGTCGCGGTTGTAGGCGGGGTTCTGGTTCTCGATGAGCTGCTGCACGTCGGTGAAGGAGTAGAG
>CASEMS010000001.1 GCA_949288955.1 uncultured Lentisphaeraceae bacterium | reverse complement strand
GTGGGGGTGGCGTGGTAGGGGTCGATGAGTGTCAGGAGGCCGTTGCGGCCGTTGGGGGAGTGGACGGTGTCCATCTGGAAGTGGCCGGGCTCGGTGTGGCGCCGCGCGGCGGGGGGAAGGTCGTCGACCAGGTGCTTGGGGGCGTGGTTGCGGGGTGGGTTGGCGGGGGTCTGGCAGCGTCTCCGCTTCCGGTAGCGCTTGTGGGTGAGCGGTTTGCCGTCTTTGCCCAGGAGCTCGCCGCTGCCCATGAGGCGGTAGACGGCGCTGCGGCTGGGGATGTGGTAGTCGTGTGGGGTCTCGCGGAGCGCCTTCAGCGCGTAGGTGACGCTCTTCTTCGCGGCATACGCTTCCGCGAAGGCGTCCATGAAGCGGTTGGAGATCCTGCCGCGGGGGCCTTTGTTCGAGGCGCGCCTGCGGGTCTCGGTCGTCCCTTTGTTGAGGATGGTTCTCACGGTCGACTCCGCCTCCCCGATGAGTTTCGCGAACTTCCGGATGGAGGGATCGTGTGCGGTCCGCTTGTCACGCTTCCAGAACTTGACGCACAGCACCGCGTCGGCCTTGCCGCCTTCGCGGATGAGCGATTCCTGCGTCCGCCGCCGTTTCTGTGGGGAAGTGGCACACTGTTGCATGTCGTCGGTTCCTCTCGTTTTCTTGTGATTGGTGCATAGTGTGCCAGAAGAGGCCGACAACGTTTTTGCCTTTTGGCCGCGCCGCCCCCTAGGGGGCGCCCCCCTCTCCGGCTTTGCTTCGACCTCTGCCAGTCCACCTTTCCTCATCTTTCTCTTCCTCCCCTTCCACCTGCGCAATTACATTGTGGACGATTCATTGCCTAAGATTGACACGGATGATTTCGGGAGGGTAGGGGGCGTGCTATAATAACGACATGGACTTTGATTTTCTCTTCCGGGGGGCGACCGTCATCGACGGCTCGGGCGCCAAAGCGTTCACGGCGGACGTGGGCGTTTTGGGTGACCGTATCGCGGCGGTGGGCGATCTCGCCGCCGCACAGGGACGGGAGGAGCGCGACGCGCACGGCCTCTGGCTCGTCCCCGGCCTCATCGACGCGCACACCCATTCCGACGCCTTCCTGCTCTTGGAGCCGATGTGCCCCAGCAAACTCGCGCAGGGCGTAACGACCGAGATCGGCGGGCAGTGCGGCGGCAGCGCGGCGCCCCGACTGAATGGCGCGCGCCTGCCCTCCGACTGGGAGGCGCAGACCTATCCCGCACGCCCCGGCCGCCCGATCGCCCCCGGCCCGAACTGGGACACGGTGGCCGACTTCCGGGAGTGTCTGGAGGCCGCCCGCCCGGCCACCAACCTTGTCCTCTTCGCCGGCCACAACACCATCCGCAAAGGGGTGATGGGCGACGCGCCGCGTGCCGCGACGGAGGCGGAGACCCGTGGGATGGTGCGCGTCTTGGAGCAGGCGCTCGACGAGGGAGCCTGGGGGCTGACCACGGGGCTTGTCTATCACCCCGGCGTCCACAGCCGCCCAGAGGAGGTCGAGGCTTTGGTCGCGGCCTGCGCCAAACGCGGCGGGATGTATGCCACGCATATGCGCAGCGAGGGCGAGCGTCTGTTGGAGGCTATCGACGAAGTGCTCACGTTGGCCCGAACGACGGGTGTTCGGACGCAGATCTCCCACCTCAAGACCTCCGGCCGGGCCAACTGGGGCAAAGTGGAGACCGCCTTGGCCCGCATCGAGGGCGCCCGCGCGGAGGGGTTCTGGATCCATTCCGACCGTTACCCTTATCTGTCCTCCGGCACCGACCTTGACATCGTGCTGCCGGATTGGGCCTCCGCCGGCGGCAACGCCGCCATCCTGGCGCGTCTCGATGACCCCGCCGACCGCGCCCGCATCGTCGCCGACCTCGACGCCTCGGGACGCGACCCGGCCTCCATCATGGTCGGCGGCACGTGGTCCGCCGAGACGCGCCACTGCTCGGGCAAGACAGTCGCCGCGCTTATGGAGGGGTGGGGGATGGGCTTCGGCGAGACGGTGGTGCGGATCCTCCGCGCCGACCGCAGCCGCACGGGTGCCTTCTTCTTCGGGATGTGCGAGCCCAACCTCCTGCGCATCCTCGCCCAACCGTGGGTGATGGCCGGCTCCGACGCCTCGCTCCGCGCGCCGTGGGGGCCGCTTGGGCGCGATTGGCCCCATCCGCGCGCCTACGGTACGCACCCGCGCTTCTTCCGTCTGCTCACCGAGCGCCTCGGATTGGCCCCCGAGGCCGCCATCCACCGCATGACCGGCCTCCCCGCGCACGCCTTTGGCATCCCCCGACGCGGGCTGATCCGGGAAGGGTACTACGCGGATCTCGTCCTGTTGGACCCCCAAACGTGGCGCGATGCCGCCGATTATGCCCACCCGCATCGTTTCGCGCAGGGTGTGGACACGGTGCTTGTCAATGGTTCCCCCGTCTTGATGGGCGGCCAGCTCAACCCCTCCGCCCCCCGTCGGGGCCGCTTCTTGGAGCGCGCATGAACCTCGGACGCAACGACCTCCGCCGTTGGCTCACCGCGCCCGACGCCTCGGCCCTCTTCGCCGAGGCCCGCGCCGTCCGCGCCCGAACCAAAGGAGATGGCGTCTTCCTGCGTGGACTCATCGAGCTTTCCAGCGTCTGTGACCGCGACTGCCTCTATTGCGGGATGCGCCACAGCAACCAATCCGCCCGCCGTTATGCCCTGCGCGACGACGAGATCCTCGCCTGCGCCCGCCTCGCCCGCGACCTCCGCTTCGGCACCGTCGTCCTCCAAGCCGGCGAATGCCCCTCCCTTTGGACGCGCGACCGCGTCGCCGCCCTTGTCCGACGTATCAAAGGCGAGACCGGGCAACGTGTTACGCTCTCACTGGGTGAACGCTCCGAGGCCGACACCGCAGCTTGGCGCGAGGCCGGCGCAGACCGTTATCTCCTCCGCTTCGAGACCACCGACCGCGCCCTCTTCGCCCACATCCATCCCGGCGCGCCCCTCACGGGCGCTCATCCCCGCCTCGACCAACTCCGCCGCATGAAGGCGCAGGGCTACGAAATCGGCGCGGGCATGATGCTTGGCCTCCCCGGGCAGACCTTGGAATCCGTCGTGGAGGATCTCCTGACCCTCCGAGACCTTGCCGTGGACATGGTGGGCCTGGGTCCATACCTGTCCCATCCACAGACGCCGCTCGGGCAGGAATCCACGCCCAGCGAGGTGCCCGTCTCCGCCGATTTCACCTGTCGGTGCTACGCCCTCGCCCGACTTCTTCTCCCGGCCGCCAACATCCCATCCACCACCGCGCTCTCCACCCTCGACCCCGCGCATGGACGCCACATGGGGTTCGAGGCCGGGGCCAATGTCTTCATGCCCAACCTGACTCCCGCCGCTTACCGCGACGGCTATCAAATCTATCCCGACAAAATCTGTGTCGTCGCCCCCGAGGCCGACGCACGCTCCGCGCTTTACGCCGATCTCGCCGCCGTTGGCCTCCGCCACGCCTACGACCACTAAAGGAGTACGCCTCCGCTCGCTAAGGGTAGGGGCGCGAACCCCGTCGTTTTCCCGACCCATTATGTGTCGCATAAGCGCGGTTCTGTTGTAATTCAGCCCGTGCTTCCCATCCCTTCGGCCCCTCGCGCTCTACGCCTCAGCCGCCGATCCATTGTGTGTCAGCCGCCGATCCATTGTGTGTCAGCCGCCGATCCACCTCGGGCCAGCCGCCGATCCACCTCGGGTCAGCCGCTTGATCCATTGTGAGTCAGCCGCTGATCCATCTCGAGTCAGCCGCCAATCCACCTCGGGGCGGCCGCGGATCCGAGATGGACGGGGGGCCGAGCCGTCTTAGGTTACGGCGTTTGACAGGTTTGCCTGTGCTTGGTATGGTATTGACGTCTGCCTGCGATCACGAGGGCTTGTATCACGAAAGAGGAGAAGGTGTCATGCGGTTGGTTTTGCTTTTGTTTGCATTCATGCTTGTTTCCGGCGCCGTGTCGGGGCGCGAGACCTCCTCGGATGAGGCGCGCCGGGTGGCCTTGGAGTGGATTGGGCGCAACCCGGCGTTGGCCGGGAGCGCTTCAACAGTCGGCGAGGTGACGCCTGTGGCCGATGGCACGGGGCGTCTGCTCTACTATCGCGTGGCGTTGGGGACGGGTGGCTGGTTGGCCGTGGCCGGGGACACGCGGCTTTCGCCCATTCTCGCGGCGGTCACGGAGGGCGGGGCGGCGCCGTTGCCGGAGGGGCACCCGCTGACCGCCTTGCTGGCGGCGGATGTCCCTGCTCGCTTGGCGGCGGCGGACAATGCGTCAGCGACCTCGCCAACGGCGCGGATGGCGACTTCGTCCGCCGCGACCACGTCGGCGGAACGGCGGTGGGCGTCGCTTCTCGGAACGCCCATCGCACGGACGCGAGCCGCCGCAACCGAGGCATGGGAGCCGGCGGAGGTCATCGCGCTCCCTGGCCCTTGGCGCAACGACACGCTGACGCACTGGAACCAGTCCTCCTGGAACAACTATGGGTCTTGGGCCGATGGGACTGTCTACGATCGCTACACACCCAACCATTATGTCGTCGGCTGCGTCGCGGTGACGGGCGCGGCACTCCTGCAATGGTTCGGGGTCGAGGCCGGCCCCTCGGGCGTCTCGCGGGTCTGCAAGGTCAACAATCAGTCGCGCACCCTGACGACGCTGGGGGGAGCCTATGACTGGGCCTTGCTGCCGACGCGCTGGCAGGACCCCCAACCGCTTTCCGACGCGCAGCAGGAATTGCTTGGCCGCGTGGCTTATGACGTGGGGGTGCTCGTTGAGATGGCTTACGCGCAGAATGGGAGCGGCGCCACGCTTTCGGATTTGGCGGTGGCGCTCCGTGAACAATTCGGACTCTCCGGGATTTATGTCAATTCACCGACCTCATCCGAGTATGAGCCCCTGATTTACGCGCAGCTCCGCGCAGGCACGCCGGTCGCCTTCTCCATCCGCAATTCGTCCGGCGGCCATGCGGTGTTGGCCGTGGGATATGGCGAGGACGATGCCGACGTGGCCTTCACGCGCATCTTCATGGGTTGGGGTGGTCAGGGAGACGCTTGGTACGCGCTACCCTACATCGAGGACTACACCATTCTCAATGGCATCATCACGCAGTTGGGCCCCTCCCCCACCCCGCGCGTCCCCATCTATGGCCGCGTCGTCGACGCGACTGGCGCGCCATGCCCCTTCGAGACGGTCGAGATCCGCTTGGACGGCGTGCCCTGGGAGACCCTTCAGACGGGTGTCTTTGGCGATTACGCCACAACCGTTCCGGCGGATTTCGAGCAGTGCGAGGTCGTCTGCGGGATGATGAGCCGGACGCTGACGGTGGGCGCGGAAGCGTGCGCCTCCGACGATCTCCTCTACGCATCCGAACGGCGAGCTTATGTCGCCGCCTTGCCTGACCGTGCCGACTTCACGCTCCCGAACGATGGCCACCTCACCCTCTTCACCGATGCCGAGGCGGCCCAAGACGAGGCGTTGCGCGCCGGGAAGGCGCTCTTCGTCCTGTGCGGGACGGATGGGCACGCCGATTGCGAGGCCGTGAAACGTGCCTTGCGTGCCCTCGACAACAGCATCCGCGACCAAATCGTCGTGTACTATTGCAACAATGACGACCCCTTCGCGGCGATGGACGGGGCGAACCCACAGTATGGCGTCTTTGACCCGCGCACCTTCTCCCCCACCCTAGGCTGGGACGGCAACGAAGCCCTTGCCTCCGCCGTCGGCGGCGACGTGGGCGTCTTCCAATCGGTGGTGGCGGACGCGTGCGCCGCCTGGGAGGCGGTGCCCCCCGCCACAGGGCTGACAATCGATGCGCCCACCTATGTCGCCACCCCCGTCACGCTCTCGGCCTCCGTGCGCTTCGCCGATGGCCTCACCCTGCCGCTCGCCGACGACGTGTCCACATGGACGTTGCTTGAGGGCTCCGCCGCCACGCTTGCCCATGACGGCACGCTCACGCCAACCGGGGCGGGAACGGTGCGCGTGCGGGTTACGGCCGATTGTTGGGGGAAGACCCTGTCCTGCGAGGAGACGGTTACCGTCGTCTCGGAGGAACAGGTCGTGCGCCTGGAGATCGTCGCGCCCGAAACGGTGGACTTGGAGAAGGACGCGGAACCCCGCTTCGCCTGCATGGCTGTCTTGGCGAATGGCGCGGCCTTCGCCATCTCCCCGGAGTGGGCGTGCAGCTTCACCTATGGCGATGCCCTCATCGACGCGGAGGGTACGCTCTCCTTCTCCCAAACCAACGGGTTCAAGACCGGCACGCTGACTGTTACGGCCTCCGCCCTGGGCCAGACCGCCACCGTCAGCGTGAAGGTTCACCCTTACGCCTCCTGGTTCACGGGGCTGACGGCGGTGTCGCCGCAGACGGTTTATCCGGGCATGGTTGTCTGGGCGACAGCCTTCGACCTCTACGCCAACGATCTTTCCGGTGGGGAATATTCCTATCACGGCACGCCCTCCGACTATGACAAGTTGGAGTTCATGTTCTATACGAAGGACTCCGCCTTCGCCTCCAGCCTTCGGGCGACGGGGCTTCGCGCGGACGCACTGTGTTTGCCCATCCCCAAGGAGCTTGCCATCGAGGCGCCCACGGATGTAACCCTGTTGCTCGCGTGCCGCCGCCTCGGCGACCCCAACGCCACCTATACCTATTTGAATGGGTCCGGTGTCTTCCTCCGCATCCTGCCGGTGGGCGAGACATTGGGCAAGGAGCGTGGCGATGTGCCGGTCGGATGGTTGGCCCTTCACTTCCCCGAGGTGCCCGAGGAGGACCTCCCTGCCCATGCGGATGAAGACTCCGACGGCGATGGTTACGCCAACTGGGAGGAATACGTGCTTGGCACCGACCCCACCGACCCGAGCAGCACGTTGCGCATCACCTCCATCACCCCCGTCTCCGGGGCGCCCGCGGAGGTTACGTGGACACGGGAGCCGGGACGGGTCTACACGCTGTTGGGTACGGAGTCGCTGGAATCGCCGCGGTGGGTTCCCCCGACCGAGCGCTCGCGCTTCTTCAAGGTCGTGGTGGAGATCGCGAACTGACGGGGCGACAAAAAAAGCCGCGCGGCGCACGTGGTGTGCGTCGCGCGGCTCTTTTTGTCTATGGCACTCAGAGACCAACGGCGAAGGCGTGGGCGAGGGCCTCCTGCCAATCGGGCATCGGGGGAAGGCCGCAGGCGGCTAGTTTGGCTTTGGAGAGGGCGGACCACGCGGGGCGGGGCGCGGGGCGCGGATAGTCCGCGCTGGAACAGGGCTGGACGGGGGTCCCGAGGCCCGCCAGGCGCAGAATCTCACGGGCGAAGCCGCACCAGCTGACGGTGCCCTCGCAGGTAACATGGAAGGTGCCGCGGAGCGTTGGCCGGGCAAGGAAGGCCGTGAGCGCATCGGCGAGGGCAAGGGTGGAGGTGGGGTTGCCGCGCTGGTCGTCCACGACGCGCAGGGGGGCATCGGGATTGGCGCGGGCCTGCCGGAGGATGGCGTGGACGAAGCTGGGGCCGCCGGGGCCGTAGAGCCAGGCGGTGCGGGCGATGACGTGGTTGGGGCAAAGGGCGCGGATGGCCTCCTCCCCGGCGAGTTTGCTGGCGCCGTAGACGGTCTTGGGGGCGGTGGGGTCGTCTTCGGAGCGGTCGTCGGGCCGATCCCCCGCGAAGACGTAGTCGGTGGAAATGGCAAGCAGGCGCGCGCCGTGTTCGGCGCAGGCGCGGGCAACGTTGGCGGAGCCTTCGGCGTTGAGGCGGAAGGCGCCCTCGCGGTCGCTCTCGCAGGCGTCGACGTTGGTCTTGGCGGCGCAGTGGACGACGACCTCGGGGCGGAAACCGTCGAAGGCGGCCCGCAGGGAATCGGGGTCGGTAACGTCGACCTCGGGGAGATCGGCGACGGCGAGGGTGTGGGTGACGTGCCAGTTGGCCTGAAGGGTGCGGCCCAACATCCCATGGCCGCCGGTGATGAGTATGCGCATATTATCCTTCCCGAGGCGCGGAGACATACGCCTCGTAGAGGTCCTTGCCCATGTAGCGGATGACGTCGCGGGGCGGGACTTTGAGAAGGTCGACGATGATCAGGCCATCGACGACGGTACCGAAATCGGGATCGACATTGAAGGCGGCGATGCGGCCGCCGAGTTTGAGATATTGGCGGATGAGGACGGGCATCTCGCGGCGCCCCTCCTCAATCTCCGCAAGGGCGGCGTTCACGTCGGCCTCGGTGCGAAGGAAGTCGGCGTAGTCCGGATGGCGCCATTCCACGAAGCGCGGTCGCTTGGGCGGGAGGCGGGGGGAGACCCACTTGGCAAGGCGCCAGTCGAAGCAGCGGGCACGGAGATGCTCGATGAGCAGGTCGCGCGAGGTGGGGCGGAAGTCGTGCGAGATACTGACAGGGCCGAAGAGGACGGTGTAGCGGGGGTGGCGGGCCAAAAAGGTGAGCACGCCGCGCCAAAGCAAGAGGAGCGGCGCGAAGGCGCGTTGATAGCTGGGGCGGACGAAGGAGCGGCCCAGCTCCACCGCAGGCCCCGGGAGATGCCCCAGGAACCGCTCGTCGAAACGGAAAAGGGTGCGCGTGTAGAGTGCGGAAAGCCCGGCGGTCTCGGCCAAGACATCGGAGAGGGCCAGCCGATAGCAGCCGACGATCTCGCGTTTCTCACGCTGCCAGAGGATGAGCTGATGGTAGGCGGCGTCGAACTCATCGGTGTCGAGGTCGCGCCCGGTGCCTTCGCCGACGGCCCGGAAGGTGAGCTCGCGGAGGCGGCCAATCTCGCGCAGGGTCTGCGGGATGTCGCGCCCTTGCGCGGCGTACAGTTCGTAGGCGTCGACGGCGCAGAGGCGGGCCTCCTCGGGAAGCGCGTGGAGTTCGGCCTCGACGCGGATGGGATCGACGGGGGGGATGATGGGGACGTTCTCGCGCTCCTCGCTGTCGAGGGTCAGACGGCGCATCCGTTCCTCGAAGCGCGAGCCCCCCACCCTGCCGACCAACAGGAAGGTGCGGAAGCGAAGATAGCGGAGGGCGTCAGCGTCGGAGGCGAAGCGCCGGAAGAGTTTGTCCGAGTCGATCGGGTCGCCGACGCGAAGTTCCAACGTGCGATGGCGCAGACGGATCATCTCACGCGGCAGGAGCAAGGTACGCAGACGCGGATGGATCTTGCCGACAAGGTGGAAGAGGAGGGAGGCGGAGCCCGGGACGAAGACAGGCAGCAGGCTGACGGGCGCCTTGACGTGGCGGGCCAGCGTCATGAGCGAGGTGTGCCACTCCGAGTCGCGCACGTGAAAGGCGTGGGGGGCGAAGCTGGCCACCTCTCCGGCGGGGAAGACAATCAGCGCCTTGCCGTCGCGCAACCATTGGAAGGCTTGGCGGAGGGCATTGACATTGCGGGCGACGGAGCCGGGGCGCCCGAAGGGGTCGACGAAGAACATCTCCCCGCGCAGCTCAGGGATGCGCGCGAGGATGTAGTTGGCCATGACCTTGACGTCGGGGCGGCGGCGGCGGACAAGCTCCAGGAGCGCCAGCCCCTCGACGGCGCCGAAGGGGTGGTTCGCCACCACCATCAGCGCACCCTCGGCAGGGATGCGCGCAACGTCCGCGGGGGTCACCTCCGTGCGCACGTCCATCGCCGCCAGGATCCGATGGGGGAAACTGCCGGGGATGGGGCGCCGCTTGACGCGCTCATAAACGCGATTGAGGCGACGCAACCCCAACGCGGCCTCGATGAGACCGTGTGTCTGCCGCAACACCCACCGAAGGAAAGGGTGCCGCACGGATTGCCAAGGGATTGAATAAACTGCCTCAGGCTGCGCCATGCCACCCAGTATAGCACACGGCAGGTCAGAGCCTTGGCAAGGAATTGATGAGTCTTTCGGCCACTTTGTGTTTGGACAAGAGGGGCAGGGCCTCACGTCGGCCATCCGGGAAGAGGAAGGTTACGCGGTTGGTCTCCACGGCGAAGCCCGCGCCTGGGGCGGTGACGTCGTTGGCGACGATGAGATCCAGCCCTTTCTCGCGGAGTTTGCGGGCGGCCTCGGCGGTCGGCTCGCCCGTCTCGGCGGCGAAACCCACAAAGCGCCGGGAGCCCTTCAGCGGGAGGATCGTTTTGAGGATGTCCGGATTCGGCACCAGGCGCAACACGCCCGCCATGGCGGCCTTCTTGAGTTTGGTGGGCGAACACTCCTCCGGCCTCCAGTCGGCCACCGCGGCGGCGGAGACGAAGACATCGCACCCCGGCAGCTCACGCTCCACCGCCGCGAGCATCTCCAACGCGGTCGTTACATCCACCCGCCGCACGCCAGGAGGCGTGGGGAGTGAGACGGGGCCGGCGATGAGGGTGACCCCCCACCCCGCCTCGGCGGCGGCCTGCGCCACCGCGAAGCCCATTTTGCCGGTGGAGCGATTGGAAAGGAAGCGGACGGGGTCGAGCGGCTCGCGCGTCGGCCCCGCGGTTACCAACAGGTTCATGGGCGTGTCTCCGTGGGCGGCTCCGCCTTCACGTTGTCGCAGCCGCGAAGGGTGAGCCACTCCTTGTTCCAATGATAAGGCGCATAGTCCGTGCCACGCACCAGACGGTTCCCGCGCACCACCAGCCCATCGACGCTTTTGGCGAAGACCAAGGGGGCGTCGAAGGCCACGAAGGTGTTGCCCACGATGCGGATATTGCTGTGCAGGCGGACCGTTTGGCCGGCGAGGTCCGGGATCTCGGGGCAGATGCTGACGACCGCCTCGGTGAATTGGTAGGGCGACGTAAGCGCATTGACGAAGATGTTGCCTTGGATGAGGACGTCCGTGCAGGCACCGGTCTCGTACCACCCGTTACAGTCGCCGCAGAGAAGGATGGCGCTGCCGCTGGTGTGGTCGAAGAGATTGTTGAGGCAACGCACCGGCTTTGGGGTGGAGAAGAGCGCGCCCCGTGCGCGATTGTCGGCGATGCGGTTGCCGATGAAGTCCACGCTCGGCGTGCGCGTGAGGTTCTCGATGCCCAACTTCTCCTTGGCGGGGTCGATCGTCGACGGCAGAGGATCGCGGAAGGTCAGCCGAAGCCGCTTGGCGCCCGCCCGAACCGTCTCCGCATCGAGGGGCGTTACGGTCTCCAACACATTGTCCGAGCCCGCGATGCGCTCCATGGTGCGCGACCGCACGAAGGTTACGGCCTCCCCCTTGGCGCCCCATTCCATGCCGTAGGACTGGCCGTGCATATAGGCGCACTCCAGCGTCCGGTCGTCCACGCGCCGCTGCACGCGCAGATAGGTGCCGTGGACGTTGATGGCATCGTCCATCATCCCCGCGAACTCCCCCGCCTCGCAGCGGATATGCCCGGAGCAACCAGAGAAGTGCGTCGCGTCCGCCTGGGTGGAGAAGAAACGGCCCTTCGCGCGGTTGGGGACGACGCGGACACGCTCCAACGTGATGTTCTCGGTGTTCTGCCCCAACACGCCCATGCCGTCGGCGTAATGGATGGTCACCTCACGCAGCGTCACGTCGCGCGAGTCGGAGAGGACGATCCCCGGCGCGGGACGCTCCCAGGTGCGCAACGCCATCCGTTGCCCAGGCCTGAAAGCCGGGTTGGCGCAATCGGCCGCCGTGTAGGAGCCATCCGCGTTACGCGTCACCCGGCCAAGGTTGAAGCCGATGTCCGCCGTGCGGTAGGCGATGCGCCCGTCTGCCTCGAAGAGGATGCCCCCGCCCGGGGCGGCGCGGAAACCGGGCCCCGCGAAGACAAGCCGTGTGCCCTCAAGCGTCGGGTTGGCCTCCGGCGGCAAGGTGAAGGTTACGGTCTTGGCCTTGGGATCCACCGCCGTGAGCGTCGCCTGGGTGAGCGGCGGGGTCTCGTAATCCACCGTCAGCCCATCCACCGTGACCTCCGCGCTGTCCCAGACGCCCAACGCGAGGATACGTCCCCGCAGATTGAGGAAGACGCCCTCGGCCTCCACCGTCAGCCCACGCACGTCCTCCAACGGCAGAAAGACAAGCCTGGGATTCGTTTGGTCGTGGTTGGAGATGAACCAGGTGCGCGTTTGGCATTGCCCGGGGCCGATGTCGTAGACTCCCGGCTCCAGGCGCAGCGTCGAAGGCCCCTCTGCCTTGCGGAGAGCCTCCAACAGCCGCGCCACGTCCGAGGCCTGAAACGCCTTGCCCGGGGCGACGCCATAGTCCGCGGCGCGGAAGACCGCACCCCACGCCGACGCGGCCAACACGCAGCCAATCAGTGCGAACCCCGTTTTCATTTGGCCTCCGGTGCGCCCCAGCTCGCGGGGGTGGCGTCAGGGATGGGGACGGGCGCGACGCGCTCCTCCCAAGCGTCGAGGGTGACAGGGACGCGGGCGAAGAAGTCGCGCGAGGAGGTGCCCAGGGCGAGGGTGAAGTCCCCAGCCTCATGCCGCCAACCGGGGAGGGACTCGTCCCACCACGCGAAGGCGCGGGGGCCGAGCGTCATCTCCGCCACGCCGGTCTCGCCGGGGGCGAGACGAATCTTCGCGAAGGCGCCGAGCTGGCGTGGGGCGCGGAAGACCGCACTGCCCTTCGGCGGCTCAACGTAGAGCTGGACGACCGCGGCCCCGGCGCGCTTGCCGGTGTTGGTTACGGGGACGCGGACGGTGACCCGCCCACCACGCTCCGCGACCTCTGGCTCGCCGAAGGCGAACGCGGTGTACCCAAGGCCGAACCCGAAGGGGAAGGCCGGGGCGACCCCCTTGGCGTCATACCACCGATAGCCGACGAGCAGCCCCTCCTTGTGCTCGGCGACGTCCGCCCGGTAATCGCCCAGCGCGTGGGCGGGGGAATCCGCCAACCGTTTGGGCCAGGTCTGGCAGAGACGGCCGGCCGGCTCACGCTTGCCAAGCAGGACGTCCGCCACGGAGCGGCCCGTCTCCTGCCCGAGGAAGGAGAAGAGCAGGAGCGTCGGGGCGCGGTCGATCCACGGCATCTCCACGGGCGTGCCGGCTTGGACAAGGACGGCGGTGCGCGGGTTCACGCCCAACAGGGCGTCCAACCCGGCATCGTCGCGCGGGAGCAGGCGCATATCAGGCCGATCGCCCGACTCGCACTCGCGGGCAGGCCCCCACCCTTTGCGGTTGCCGGTAACCAGGAGGACGGCGTCGGCGCGTTTGGCCTCCGCGCGCAGGGCGGCGTAGTCCGCGCCCGACTCGGAGGGGAGGCGCCACCCGAAGGCGAGCACGGCGTCGCCGCCCGCCTGACGGTAGTCCACGGACAGGTCATACGCGCGCCCCGCCTCCAACCGCACCTTGGCGGAGACGGTGCGGGCCTTGCCATCCTTCCACGAGTCGATGACGCGCTTGCCGTCGATGGCGAAGCGCGCGCCATCGTCGCAGGTCACCGCGAAGAGGTACTCGCCGCTCTCGGGGGCACGCAGCCGCGTGCGGAAACGCACGGAGAAGTGGGTGCCGCGTTCGTCCTTGTGGAGGTCTGGGGTGCGGGTGAAGCCGCTGTTGATGGGCTGCCCCTCCAGCCGGTCGTTGGCGAAACGCTCCCAGAGCCAACCGCGCTCAAGGATGCCACGGTCGGCGTCCCGGGTGGGGTTCTCGGTGAGCAGGCAGGCATCGGGCAGGACGGAGACGGCGGTCGGCAGGGCGGGGAAGGGCGCATAGACGATCTCGGCGTCGGGGAGCGCCTCGCGCAGTCCCTCCAGGACGGGGATTTCGTAGGGCGCCTTGCCCATCGCGCTGGAACCTTCCCAGCAATCGGTCTTGGTGGCGATCTCGCCCACCACGAGGACGCGCCGGAGGCGGTTGGCGTCGAGCGGGAGAAGCCCGGCGTCGTTCTTCAGCAACACGATGCTGTCGGCGCCGACCTCGCGGGCGAGGGCCTGGTGCTCGGGCGTGTTCACGGAGCCGGCGAAACGCGGCTCGCCGTCCAACAGATGGAGTTTGGACTGCACGTAGAGGACGCGCCGAGCCATGTCGTCCACCCGCGCCTCGGAGACCTTGCCCGCGCGCACAGCCTCGGCGAGGTGGGGGTAATAGCGGATGGATTTGCCCATGTTCATCTCCACGTCCGTGCCCCCGAGCGCGCCCGCCACGGTGTCGCCGAGGCTGCCCCAATCCGTCACCACAAAGCCCGGGAAGCCCCACTCGCCCTTCAGTACGGAACGGTTCAGCCAGGCGTTGTGGCTGGCGTGGACGCCCCACGTCTTGTTGTACGCGCCCATCACCGTCAGCAGACCACCCTCCTTCACCGCCATCTCGAAGGCCGGCAGATAAAGCTCGCGCGTCGTCCGGGCATCGGGGCGGGCATCCACGCCGTGGCGGTTCAGCTCCTGGTTGTTCAGGGCGAAATGCTTGGCGCAGGCCGCGACGTCGCGCGACTGGATGCCGCGGATCTCCGAGGCCGCCATCCGCCCGGCCAGAAGCGGATCCTCGCCGAAATACTCATAGTTGCGCCCGCAAAGCGGGGTGCGCGTGATATTCAGCCCGGGCCCCAGGAGCACATCCTTGTTGCGCGCCCGCGCCTCCTCGCCAAGCGCCTCGCCGTAACGGCGGGCCAGCCCCACGTCCCACGTCGAGGCCAAGGCCGAGAGCGACGGGAAGACCGTCGCCGAATCCGTCATGTCCTTGGGGTCGCGCAGCCACCCAAAGGTCTTCCTCGGCACCTCCGGGCGCACGGTGTGCGTGCCATCCGAGAAGGCCAATTCGGTGGGAATCCCCTTGTCGGGGTTGGCGGCCAGATACATCGTGGAGTTGCCGTGGGTCAGCGCCACCTTCTCCTCCAACGTCAGCGTCCGCAGAATGGCCTCCGCCTCCGCCTGCGCCCGCTCGTCCACCGGCGCGGCCGTCCGCCTCGCCGCGCACGACACCACGCCGACGGCCATCGCCGCCAATCCAAAGATAGTCCAAGAATACTTCATTGCACCTGTTCCTTTCGCCCCCACCATAACGTAATCCATGGGCGGCGGTCAATGGTTTTTGCGCCCCAAAGGCTCACCGCCCACACCTGTACGCGCCCCCGCTTGACATTTCGGCGCGCCTTCGGCATAATTAGGCGGCGTTTCAAGAAAAGAAACGTAAGGAGCAACGATTATGGCTACCAAGAAGACCACCAAGAGCACGACCGCGAAGGCCGCCGAACCCAAGGCCGCCCCCGCCAAGAAGGCCACCGCCGCCAAGAGCACCCGGGTGGCCAAGAAAGCCAAGCCCGTCGAGGCCCCCGTCGCGGAAGACCTCTTCGCGGCCCCCGCCCCTGTCGCGGCCAAGCCCGCCCCCAAGGCCCCCAAGGCCAAAGCCGAGAAGGCCGAGAAGGCTGTGCGCGTTACCTTCCGCGTCCGCGCCGAGATCGGCAGCAAGGTCTACCTCGCCGGCTGCTTCAACGACTGGAACCCCTCCGACAAGCCCATGACCGACAAGAAGGGCGACGGTGAGTTCACCTGCACCCTCACCCTGCCCAAGGGCCGCTATGAGTACAAGTTCGTCATCAACGGCACCTGGTGCGCCGACCCCGAGTGCACCGATTGGGTCCAGAACAACATGGGCACCCTCAACAGCGTCAAGGTCGTTGACTGAGACGGGCACCCAAGTCCCAGAGCCGCGCAGACCGCGCGGCTTTTTTTGTGCCCCTCCCCCTCCACGGCTCAGCCGCCGATCCACTTCGGTTCAGCCGCCGATCCACTTCGGCTCAGCCGCCGATCCACTTCGGGTCAGCCGCCGATTCGTCTCGGTGCAGCGGCGGCTGGCAATGTGCTATCATGGTGGCGACCCGAAAGGAGCCACGCCATGATCATCGACACGCTCGACCACGCCGATTGCCTCAATCTCGGCCCGCGCTTCGCCAAAGCCTTCGCTTGGCTGCGCGACCCCGCCAACGCCGCCCTCCCCGCCGGCCATCATGTCATCGAGACGGCGCCCGACGGCACCGAGACCCTCTTTGCCAACATCCAGGAATACGAGACCCGCGCCCCGGAGAACTGCCCGTTGGAGTTCCACCGCCGTTACGCCGACATCCAATTCCTCTTCCAAGGCAACGAGGCCATCGGTTGGCGCCCCCTCACCCCCGACCTCGCCATCACCAAGCCCTATGCCGAGGACGCGGATATCGGCTTCGTGGCGGGCGCCGGCACGCCCATCCCCTTCCCCAAGGACGGGTTCTTCGTGCTCTTCCCGCAGGATGCCCACGCGCCCGGCCAGCGCACCCCTGCCGCCACGCGGGTGAAAAAGGCCATCGTCAAGGTGTTGCTCTGAACGCGCAGCCCATGCGGCCCATCACGCAGCTAGGCGTCCTCGCCAACCTCACACGCCCCCGGGCCGCGGAGGGTTTGGCGGCGTTGGCCCGCGCGGCGGCCGAGGCGGGGGTGACGCTCTTGGCGGATGCCGAGACCGCCGTGCGCCTCCCCGGCGCCGCCGTCTGCGCCCCGGGCGCGTTCGTCGCCAGCGGCGCGCAGGGCGTCCTGTCGCTTGGGGGCGACGGCTCCCTCCTTCGGGCGGTGCGCACCCTCGCCGCCGTCGGCGCGGATCTGCCGCTGATCGGCCTCAACATCGGCCGTCTGGGCTATCTCACCGCCGTGAACGAGGAAGGTTTCGGCGCCACCCTCCGGTGTCTGGCCGAGGGGCGTTACGGCGAGGAGGCCCGAACCGCACTCGCCGCCGAGGCGTGCCGGGCCGGACAGCCGGCGACGCGCCTCCCCGACGCCCTGAACGACGTGGTGGTTACGCGCGCCGAGGGAGGCCACGCCATCGCCTTGGAGCTGGCTATCGACGGCTTCCCCGTGGCGCGTTGGCTCTGCGATGGGGCGATCGTCGCCACGCCCACCGGCAGCACGGCCTATTCGCTTTCGGTCGGCGGGCCTGTCATGGCGCCCTCCGTGCGCGCGCTCGTCGTCAGCGTCATCGCGCCGCACGCCCTCAGCGCGCGCCCGCTTGTGGTGCCCGGCGAGGCACGGTTGGAGATCCGCCTCGCCGAGGATTGCGTCGCGGCGGGGGCCGTCCATGTGGATGGGCAGGCGGCCTGCACACTGCGCCCCGGCGAAGGCGTCGTCGCCGCGGCCTCCGGGCGCCCCGTCCGCCTCCTTGTCCCGGAGGGTCGCAACCCTTACGCGCCGCTCTCCCGGAAATTGGGCTGGGGGGCTCCCTTCGCACGTTGAAGGCGGCGGCGGGATGTGGCATAATAACCCCAACCTAGAAGGAACGAGCGATGGGCAGGAAAAGGCTTGGCGTGCGACAGGAAGTGTCCGTCTCGGCGTGCGACGCCGAGGCTTTGGTGCGCGTCTCCGAGGAGTTCGCGGAGCTGGAGCTGGAGATGGTGCGCCGCACGGAGCTGACGGCGGCGCAGATCGCGGCGGAACGGGCGGACTGGGCCGCCGTGGGTGGCGCGTTGGGGCACGTCTACCAAGCCTTGTGCGACGAGGACAACGAGGGCGCGTTGGAGGCGCTCCACGCCATCGAGACCTTGCTGACCAAGCGTGGCGTGCTCGTGCCGCGCCCGAAACTGCGCACGCAGGAGGGAGGGCAGACGGATGGCGAATAACGCCAAGACGGCATTGCTGTGCGCCTACGCCTTGGCCTCGGCCAAGCATTACGCGGAGGCGGAGTCGCTGATCCTCTCCGACGCCGAGGTGGCCAAGACGCCAGAGGCGCTGGATCTCTTGGCGCGCGTCCGCGCGGAGCAAGGCGACGTGGCGGAGGCCCGCCGTCTGTGGCGGGAAATCCTTTTGACCCAACCGGACAACAAAGCGGCGAAGGCGGCCTTGCGCAACCTGGGCAAGCCCCCGCGTCGCCGGTGGCTGTTGGCCTTGGGGGTGGCAGGGGGCTGGGTCGCGGCGTTGGTGGTGGGGCTGGCGGTGGGCCTGGTGGTGGGCGGGCTGTGCGGCGGCATACTCGTAAAGGCCTTCGCGGACGAACGGGTCATGCAGATCGAGGCCAATGCGTTGATCTGCGTCGACCGCCTGCAATGGGCGGGGATCCCGACGGCGCGGGAGCTGGCCGCGCTCACGCCCTATCGGGGGCGGGTCTCGACGGTGACGTTGGGCTCGGCCTTCTTCGCCGACCCCGCGCGCTCGGCGCAGCGGGCGGTGCTGACGGCGATGGTGGCGGAGGCGTTGGGCCTCCACGAGAGCAACGTCTTTCTGGGCAAGCCCCCGGCGAACGCGTCGGAGGGGAGCATCCACGTGGGGCTGTGGAAGTGAGGGACGGGCGGCGACCGAAGATTGGCCTGGCGTTGGGCAGCGGCGGCGCACGCGGGTGGGCGCACGTGGGGGTGTTGCGCGCATTGCGGGAGATGGGGATCGTGCCGGACGTGGTGGCCGGGGCGAGTATCGGAGCCTTGGTGGGGGCGGTCTGGGCGGCGGGGCGTTTCGAGGCCTTCGAGCGGGAGATCGGGGCGTTGAACCTCCTGGCGTTGTCGCGCTTTTTCGTGGAACCGCGCTTCTGGGTGCAGGGCATCTACTCGGGCAAGACGGTGATGCGTTGGTTGGAGCGTCCGGATCTGCTGGGGGATCGGACCTTCGCCGACCTGCCCATCCCCTTCGCGGCGGTGGCGACGGACTTTTACCGCGAGGAGGCCGTTACGCTGCGCGAGGGCAAACTTTCGGAGGCCGTGCGTGCCTCCATCTCCATCCCAGGGGTTTTTGACCCGGTGTCGCGGGAGGGACGGATTTTGGTGGATGGCGGCCTCACCGACCCCGTGCCGGTGGCCGCCGCGCGGGCCCTCGGGGCGGAGGTGGTGATCGCGGTGGATCTGAACGGCGACGCCGCCACACCGCCCGCGCGCCCGCCGAATCTCCTGGCGACGCTGTTGCAGACGGAGCGGCTGGTGGAGAACGCCCTTAGCCGTCTGACCTTGGCGCAGCGTCCGGCCGACGTGCTGATCCGCCCCAAGACGGGGCCTATCCAAACCTTGGACTTCCTTGGCGGGCGCGCGGCCTTGGTCGCCGGCGAAGAGGCCGTGCGCGCCGCCCGACCGGCGCTGGAGGAGGCGCTTGAACGATGATGAGTCTCCGTGAGTTCCTGACCGTCCGGAGGGCCAAAAAAGCCTTCCGCGCGATGCGCAACGACTACCTGCTGTACGCAGACATCCTCCCCGAGGGAACGCGCGCGGCGCTGGACGAACGCTTCACCGACCTGGCGCAGGCCATCCGGTGTCGGGAGACGGAGGATTTGGATGGCGTGGTGGCGACGTTGCGCGCGGAGTTGGGGGAGGCCTTGCCAAGGCCGCGTTGGCCGTGGGCGACGGAGTGGTTCGACGTGATTGTCTCGGCGTTGGCCGTGGCCTTCTGCTTCCGAGCCTATTACTATCAGCCCTTCCAAATCCCCACGGGCTCCATGCAGCCCACGCTCTACGGCATCCACACCGAGGAGGCCGACGCGCCCACCGCCTGGGACAAAGGGCCGTTGCGCTTCCTCAAGTGGTGCGCCACGGGGTCCAGCTACAAGGATGTGCGCGTGCGCACGCCCGGCACCCTCTCCGGTTACGCCCCCAGCCCCAAGCCCGGCTACGTCTCGGCGGTCGTCAACGGGCGCGACCGGTATGACCTGCCCGCGGACGTGGTTCCGGAGGTGAGCCGCCGCGTGCCGCCGGGGAGCCGCGTGGCGATGAATCAGTGCCTTTGGCGCGGTTACGTGAAGAGCGGCGACTTCCTTTTCGTGAACCGTTGGATCTGGAACTTCCGCCACCCGCGCCTGGGGGAGACCATCGTCCTTTCCACACGCGGATTGCCCGGCCTGCCCAACAACCAGCATTACATCAAGCGGCTTTGCGGTCGGCCCGGAGACACGGTTGACCTCAAGCCCGACAGTTCCTATCTGTGGGTGAACGGCAAACCGGCGACCGACCCGCCCCGTTTGGAGGAGATCGCCGAGCATTTCCGTCCCTGGCCCGGCGCGCCCGCCTATCTGGGTTATGCCCCGGCGGAGGGTTCGCCCTACCCCACCAAGACGCATTTCGAGCTCGGGCCGGGCGAGTATCTGGCCTTTGGCGACAATTCCGGCAACAGTCTGGACAGCCGTTATTGGGGCGCCGTGCCGGCGCGCAACCTGTTGGGGCCGGCCTCTTTCGTGCATTGGCCCTTCACCTCGCCGCGTTGGGGCAGGATTCGTTGAACACAGAGTGAGAGGAGAGCAATCATGCGGACGACCGTTGACCAACTTCCCCCCGCGGGGGACTATGACGTGGTGGTGGTGGGTGCGGGCCTCTGGGGCTGCGTCGTGGCCCGCGAGCTGGCCGAGGCCGGCAAACGCCCCTTGGTGCTCGAGGCGCGGAGCCTCCCGGGCGGCAACGCCCGGAGCGCCATCGACCCCAAGACGGGTATCGAGTGCCATTGTTACGGCGCGCACATCTTCCACACCTCCGACGCGGGCGTGTGGGAATACGCCAATCGCTTCGTCTCCTTCACCGGCTACCGCCATTGTGTCCTCACCAAGCACGCGGGGCGCGTCTACTTCATGCCCTTGGGCTTGGCGCTCATCAACGCCTTCTACGGCACGGATCTCACCCCCGCCGAGGTGCCCGGGTTCATCGCCGCCGAGGTCGCCAAGGCCGGGCTGACGGGCGAGCCGCGGAACCTTGAGGAGCAGGCCATTTCCCTTATCGGCCGTCCGCTCTACGAGGCCTTCATCAAGGGCTACACGCAGAAGCAGTGGAACACCGCCCCCAAAGACCTGCCTGCCTTCATCATCCGCCGCCTGCCCGTCCGCGCGAACTACGACACCGGCTACTTCTCCGACCCCTTCCAGGGGGTGCCGCGCGAGGGATATTTCACCCTCTTTGAGCGGTTGCTCGACCATCCCGCCATCCGCGTCGTCTACGACGCCGACTACCTTGCCTTGCGCGACGCCCTCCCCGCCGACAAGCCGGTCTTCTACAGCGGTCCCATCGACGCCTTCTTCGGCTTCCGGCACGGCGCGCTCCCGTGGCGCGGGCTCCGCTTCGAGTGGGAGACCAAACCGGTGCGCGATTGGCAGGGCACCACCGTCATGAACTACGCCGACGCGGATGTCCCCTTCACCCGCATTCATGAGTTCAAGCACTTCCATCCCGAGCGCGCCAAACCTTACGCGTTGGAGCAGACCATCATCTGCCGTGAGTATCCCGCGGACTGGCGACCCGGCGACATCCCCTATTATCCCGTGAACACCGAGGCCTCCGCGGCCTTGTTGGCCACCTATCAGGAAGAGGCCGCGCGACTCCCCAACGTCGTCTTCGGCGGGCGCCTCGGCGAATACCGCTACTACGACATGGACAAGATCATCCGGCGCGCGCTCGACCAAGCCCACGCGTGGCTCGCCCGCGCCTAAGCCCCCACCCCACGGCCATGCACCCACTTCCCGCGGAAAGCCAAGGCATCGCCGTCACCGGCCTGAGCGGATGTTACGCCGACGCGGCGACGCCACGGGCCGTCTGGAAGGCCATCCTCCGCAAGCAGTGCTTCTTCGCGCCGCCCGCGGAGGCCGACGCCAACCGACAGATCGAACCTCTCCTCGAAGGTGGCGCGCTTCCCCGCGTATGCGCCGCCCTCGGACCCAACTTCGCCTGCCGCGCCGATCGCATCCCCCTTCCCGCGGACCTCGGCGTGGGGGACAACCCCGACTTCTGGTTCGCCGCACAGCTCATCCATGACGCCCTCTCCGACGCCGGGTTCCCCCCCGCCGAGGGGCGTACCGATCGACTGGCCCTTTACGTTGGCTACGACCCCGGCTTCAACCCCGCCTCCGTCAATTGGCTCTGGCACGCCAACGTCATCCGCCAAGTGATGGAGACCCTCCAACGTTTCTTCCCCGCCACGACCTACGCCCAGGTCGACGCGCTCCGCAACGAACTCGTCAGCACGCTCCCCCCTCTCAGGCTCCGACAGCTTGAGCTTGCCCGGGGCGCCGGGGTGACGCGTCGCCTCGCACAAGCCTTCCATGCCTGCGACATGGCCTGCCAGTGCGCCGCGGGGGAGGCCTCCGTCTTCGCCGGACTCGACGCCGCCTCCAACGCACTCCGCCTCAGCCAATGCGATGTCGCCGTCGTCGTCGCGCTCCAACCGCCCCTCATCCCCGCGCAGATGGCCGGCGAGGCGGCCCTCGTCCCCTTCTCGCAAGGCCTCACCCTCCAACCGTTCGTCGCCGGGTCCCAAGGCACGCTCCCCGGCGAGGGCGGCGCCGCCTTTGTGCTCCGGCGCCTCTCCGACGTCCGACGCGACGGCTCGCACGCCTACGCCCGCCTCCACGGCTGTGCCGTCGTCTCCGGCCTCCCGCCTGAGGACGGTGGCCTGCGCGAGAGTCTCCGCCGCGCCCTGCACCGTTCCCTCCGCCGTCTCCCCAATGCCTTCCGCGACATCGACTACTGGGAGATGAACGCCTCTGGCGTCCCGGAGGAGGACGACGCCGAACTTGCGCTTCTGACCGACGCCACGCGCAACCGCGGTGCGCACATCCCCCTGCTTGCCGTGGGCTCGGCGAAGACCAACTTCGGCAACGCCTTCACGGCCGCCGGCGCCTTGGGCGTCCTCAAAGGCGTCCTGGCGGTGAGCCATCGGATCCTGCCTCCCTCCGTCACGCCGATGGACGAGGGCTTCCGGCTGCGCCGCTCCGAAGGCTCTTACTACTGGGTTCAGGAGGCGCGACCGTGGATCGCCGCCAGCACACGCCCGCGGCGCCTGGCGGTCTCCACCCTCTCCCGATGGGGGCGGGCCGGCGCGGCAACCTTTGAGGAGGTGCGGGAATGACGCGCGGAAGGAGCAGCCATGGCGCTTGAACGCTCGGAGGGCGTGCTCTGCCTGGTCGGGGCCGAGACACCGCAGGCCTTGGCGGAGACCATCGCCCGCCTGGAACGGTTCGTCGCGCGGAGCACGGGCATCCGCCTCATCGATGTCGTCTACACCGCCACCTGCGACGCCCGTGGCAAGCAATGCGTGGCCGGCCTCTGGGTCTCCTCCCTCGACGAGATGGGCCGCAAGCTCCGCTTCGCCCTTGAGGCCTTGCGGAGCGGACGGACACGCACGCGCGACAAGTCGGGCGTCTTCTTCACCACCGCCCCCCTTGCCCTTCGCGGCGGCAAGGTGGCCTATGTCTTCCCCGGCACCGGCAGTTTCCATCTGGAGATGATGCGCGACCTTGCCCTCACCTTCGACGGTGTGCGCGAGCGTTTCGACGACATGGAGGAGGCCTTCGCCGGCTTCTGCGACGTCGCCTCCCCCTCCGAGTGGCTCTTTTCCACCGCCCCGGAGCACACGCTCCCCCTCGATGCCTCCAAGACCTTCCTTCCCCTCCTCGCCTCCGCCTCCACCTATCTCGCCAGCAAAGTCTTCGCCGATCTCCTCAAGTCCGTCGGCGTCCGCCCCGAGGCCGTCGGCGGTGTTGGCCTCGGCGCCTTCTCCGCCTTCCACGCCACCCACCACGACCCCAAGCTCCCGCTTGTCCAAATCCTGCGCGACGCCGGCCGGATGCTTCTGCGCCTAGGCTCCGAAGGCGGAGTCCCGTGGATCCAGCTCACCGTCTCGGGCATCCCCGTCGAGCGCCTCCGCGAGTTGGCCCTCCGCGACCCCGCGCGCGTCATCCTCACCCAAATCCTCACCGCCGATGACTGCGTGATGGCCGTCGCCCCCGAGAAACAGGCCGAGACCGAGGTCGCCATCCACAACGGCGGCGGGCATTCCGTCGCCGAGCCGCTCGCCGCACCCTTCAACTCCGGCCACGCCGACGCCCGGATGCGCCAGCTCCTGCGCCTCTTCTTCGCCAAATACGTCTCCTGCGAGCCCCAGATCCCCTTCTATTCCTGCATCGACGGCCACCCTATGGAGCCGACCGTGGAGGCCGTCGTCCGTGGCCTCACCGCCCAGATGATCCGTCCCCTCAACTTCCGCAGCATGATCGAGCGGATGTATGACGACGGCTGTCGGCTCTTCGTCGAGGTCGGTGCCCGCGGCCTGCTCACCCCCCTCATCGCCAAGATCCTGGCCGGGCGCGACCCCGTGGCCGTCATCCCCATGCACATCCTCCACCGTTCCGGGGGCGTGCAGGTGGGGCAGGCCCTTGGCCTTCTCGCCGCGCACGGCGTGCCGCTCGACTACTCCGGCCTCCGCTTCTTCGCCCACGCCCAACGCCTTGACCTCTCCGCCCCCATCGCCCAGGAAGGCGTCTCCGCCCTCACCGTCCGCCTTACCCGCCAGCTCCCCGCCATCCGCCCGGAGCTGATCGACCCCCGCTGCGTCCTTGGCGCGGAGGCCGAGCCGCTCGCCCCCTCCGCCTCCACCCATCAGCACACCATCCCCGCCGCCATCCCCGTCGGCGGCCTCGAATGCCCCCTTCTGCGAACCGCCCGCGAGATCGCCCGCGAACCCGACCGCCTCGACCTCCGCTGTGTCCTCAAGCTCGAAGACTATCCCTACCTCAACGACTACGCCATCGGCTCCTCCGGCGTCTCGCTCGGCGATCCTCAGATGCGCGGGCTGACCCTCTTCTCCGTCCCCACCGGCCTGGAGCTCATGGCCGAGGCCGCCCACCGCCTTTTCCCGACCCTTTCCCTCCGCCGCATCGAACGCCTCCGCGCGCCGCGTTGGCTGGCCTTTGCCTTCGGGCGCCTCACCCTCCGCGTCGTTGCCCGCGACCTTGGCCCCAACGCCACCGGCCGCCGCCGCACCGTCAGTGTCCGTATCTACGCCGAGAGCGGCATCGACGACGATGCCGCCCATCCCGCGATGGAGGCCCACTGCGTCCTCTCCCCGACCGTCCCCGAACCACCCGACGAAATCGAGCCCTCGCCCCTTGCCGGGCAGCGTCCCGTCAATTGGAAGGCGCAGGACATCTACCCCGCCCGCCTCTTCCAAGGCCCACTCCTCCGCAACGTCCGCGAAGTCCTCGGCTGGGGGCTCAACGGCCTTGACTACGAAGTCCGCATCCCCGACCGTGTCGGCTTGGTGCGCCAATGCGCCAACCCGCTCTTCTGCGCCATGCCGCTCTTGCTCGATGCCGTCGTCTCCGGCTTCCCCCTCTGGCGCTCCCACGAACGCTTCCACGGCGCCATCTCCCTGCCCTTCCGCTGCAAGGCCATCCGCTACTACGCCGCCTGGGTCCCCCAGGGCACCCGCCTCCGCTGTTTCCTGCGCCTCACAAACGTAACCATCCGCTCTTTCCAGGTCAGCATCCTTGTAACCGATGCCACCGGGCACCTCATCCTTTCCATCGAAGGTTGGGAGGAGGTCGGCGGACGTGCCGGGCAGACCCTCCACGACTTCGTCATGGATCCCGCCCGTTACTTCATCACCAAGCCCCTTCCCATCTCCTCCCTCCTTCCGATCCCCCAAGGCCAACTCCCCGAGGACACCCTCGACATCCGCCCCCTCCTCGCCGGCGACACCCCCGAGCGCACCTTCTTCGGCGCGCTCTACGTCAACGACAACCCGGACTTCTTCACCTCCAACCGCGGCCTCTGGCTCTCCGCCCTCGCCGCCGCCGTCCTCACCCGCAACGAACGGCGCGACTTCTCCCAGATGGGCGGCACCGCCCCACGCCGCCTCGAATGGCTCCTCGGCCGCGTCGCCGCCAAGGAATCCGTCCGCCGCCTCCTGCTCACCGGGCACAACCTCTTTGAGCCCTCCGCCGACATCGCCATCTGGAAGGACGACCTCGGCAAACCCCACCCCATCGGCGCCTGGCAAAGCCAAGTCCCCACCCCCATCGACCTCTCCATCGCCCACACCGCCGGCCTCATCCTCGGTGCCGCCACTACCGTCGGCCGCATCGGCCTGGACGTCGAATCCACCTCCCGCGACCTCACCGAGGACTTCCTGCGCGGCGTCCTCACCCTTGAGGAACAGGAACTCGCCACCCGAAGCGGCGACGGCCCCATCGCCGTCCTTCGCTTCTGGTGCGCCAAGGAGGCCATCTCCAAGGCCCTCGGCACCGGCATCCGCTTTGCCCCCACAGACCTCCGTATCCGCGCCTCCGACCCCGCCGACGGGATGCTCGCCATCGAGTTGCTCGGCGCGTGGTCCGAGAACTTCCCCACCCTTCGCGGCAAACGCATCCCCATCAAAACCGCCGTCCTCTACGACCACGCCATCGCCTGCTGCGTCCTCCCATCCCTCTGAGGTGATGCCGCCATCACGCCAACCCAAAGGCCCCGGCCAACGGTCGGGGCTTTTTTTGTCTCCTCAGGCCACCTCAATGAGGATCGGCCGCTAGTCCGATGAGGATCAGCCGCTGAGCCGAGGTGGATCAGCCGCTGAGCCGAGGTGAATCGGCCCCCAATCCAAAAACGCGTCGGGGCTCCCCGTCGCTTCCGCGCGGCGGCAACGGTTCCGGAGAGCCTTTTTGATTGCCCACGCACGCCCATTCCCCTATAATACGCCCCATGAATCCCCCCTCCCCCCAAGTCGGCCCACACCTCCGCACCGAAGCTCTCCTTGGCGCCGAGGCCATGGCACGCCTCCACGCCTCCAATGTCCTCGTGGTGGGACTGGGCGCCGTCGGCGGCGCCTGCGTCGAGGCTCTCGCCCGAAGCGGCCTCGGCCGACTTTGGCTGGTGGACGCCGACACCTTTGAGGAGACCAACCTCAACCGCCAGCCCTTCGCCACCTACCCGGATCTTGGCCGCCCAAAGGCCGAGGTCACCCAGGCGCGCCTCCGTGCCATCGCCCCCACCTGCCGCACCACCGCCGAATGCCTCCGCGTAACCGACGACAACCTTCCCCAACTCCTCGACCGCGCCCATCCCGACGCCGTGGTCGACGCCATCGACGACCTCCCCGCCAAAATCGCCCTCCTCACCCACTGTCTCCGCCGCGGCCTCCCCGCTTGGTCTGCCATGGGCGCCGCCCGCAAACGCGATCCCACCGCCCTGCGCGTGGGCGACCTCGCGGAGACCCAAGTCTGCCCCCTTGCCCGCCGTGTCCGCCAAGGCCTCCGCGCCGCAGGCTTCACGCACGGTATCCGTTGCGTCTGGTCGCGCGAACCTGCCCAACCCACCCCGCCGGACGCCCCGATGGGCTCGTTCATGCCCGTCACCGCCACCGCCGGACTTCTCCTCGCCGCCGAACTCCTCCTCACCCTCGCCGCCAAGCCCATCATCACCGACCCGCCTCGCGAACCCGCGACAGAGCAGACACGTCCGCATACCGCATGACACAACTGGAGGTTTTGGGGCTTCGCCCAGGTCGCACGGCACGCCCATCGGCTATCCTAAGGTTGGTTTCCCGGACGGGAAGCCCTCGCGAACGCCACCCATCGTCCCCACGGAGGTTCCTGCCATGACGCCACTCCTGCCCGCCGCCCTGCTCCTTGCCCACGTCGCCCTCGCCGCGCCCGTCTGGCCGGAGGTCGACCTCCCCCGCGCCCCCACCCGCCTTCCCGGCGTGGCGCAACCCGAGATTTCCCTCAACGAGACCACCGGCGACGGCACCTGGCGCTTCCTTCTGGACGTGCCGGACTTCCGCGCCTCCGGCATCCCGCGCCCGATGGCCGCCCGGCAGGACTTCGACTTCGCCGCCTGGGCCTCCCGCGACTGGTGCCCCATCCGCGTCCCCGGCGAACCCGCCATGCAGGGCTTCGACATCAAGGCCAACGAAGAGTATTACTACCGCCGCGAGGTGCGCGTCCCCGACGACTGGGCCGGCAAACGTATCCTGCTCCGCTTCGACGGCGTCTACTCCAACGCCCGCGTCTGGGTCGGCGCACGCCACGTCCGCAACCACGTCGGCGGCTTCACCACCTGGGACTGCGACCTCACCGACCTCGTGCGCCCCGGCGAGACCTTCACCCTCACCGTCGGCGTCGCCGACCTCCAAGGTAAGGACGTCGGCCTCTGGAACCCCGAGGGTCGCCCCGTCAAGAACCCCGCCAACGCCTCCGAATACGCCCACCACAACATCGGCGGCATCCTCCGCGACGTCTCCCTCGTCGCCCTCCCCCAGGCCTATCTGGCCGATCTGGAGGTGGAGACCGACCTCGACGACGCCTTCCGCGACGCCACGCTCAAGGCCCGCGCCCGCCTCAACCCCACCGCCGGCGAGGCCACCCTCCGCTTGGAGGTGCTCGACGGCGACCGACCCCTTGCCTCCGCCGAGGCCACCCTCTCGGGCTCCGCCCCCGCCACCCTTGCCCTCCCCGTCAAGGCCCCCCGCCTCTGGGACGCCGAGCACCCCCATCTCCACACCCTCCGCGCCACCCTCAGCCAGGGAGGCAAAACCCTTCAGGTCAATGAGCAACGTATCGGCTTCCGCGAGCTCACCTTCGGCGGGCGCGACGGCACCGACGCGAACAAACTCTACGTCAATGGCCGCCCCGTCCGCCTCCGTGGCACCTGCCGCCACGACGTCTCCCCCCTCATGGGCCGCTCCATGACCCGCGCCGAGGCCTTCGCCGAGGCCCGCGCCTACAAGGAGGCCAACATCAACTTCATCCGCACCTCCCACTACCCCGCCTCCGAGGATCTCCTGGACGCCTGCGACGAGCTGGGCATCTATGTGGAACAGGAGGCCGCCGTCTGCTTCCAAGGCCCCTGGGCTCCTGTCCACAGCGTCTACGACGACTACGCCGCGCAGTTCGTCGAGATGGTCGAGCGCGACCGCTCCCGCCCCTCCATCATCCTCTGGTCCATCGCCAACGAAAGCCACTACGCCAACGTCGGCAAGACGCTCGTCCGCAACCCCTTCGCCGACTCCCGCGACTACCTTCGCGCCCGCGACCCCTCCCGCCCCTGCATCTTCAGCTTCCCCGGCACCGGCGAGCCCGCGGACTTCATGGACATCCACTCCCTGCACTATGCCAACGTCATGGGCAACATGGGCCGCAAGGACAAGCCCGTCCTCCACGACGAATACGCCCACATCCCCTGCTACAACCTCGCCGAACTCCGCCGCGACACCAACGTCCGCAACTTCTGGGGCGAGAGCGTCCACCACGCCTGGGATCACATCGTCCGTGACGACGGCGCCCTCGGCGGCGCCCTCTGGGGCGGCATCGACGACATCTTCTACCTCCCCCCCAACGTCCCCGAGCGTTACCTCCGCCACTCCGACGGCCCCGCCGCCGGCTACGGCGAGTGGGGCTCCGTCCTCGATGCCTACCTCCGCCTCAAGCCCGAGGCCTGGCTCACCAAAAAAGCCTACTCACCCATCCGCCTCGACGAAAAGGCCGCCACCCTCCAAGGCGACACCCTCACCCTCCCCGCCGAGAACCGCTTTGACCACACCGACCTCGCCGAGCTGACCGTCGCGATCGCCGCCGACGGCGCCGTGCCCCGCACCGTCCCCTGCCCCGCCCTCGCCCCCCGCGCCAAAGGCACGCTGACCTTCGGCGGCCTCGCCGATGCCAAGGCCGTCAACCTCCGCTTCCGCACGGCCGATGGCATCGTCGTCGAGGAGGTGAACCTCGCCCTCGCCCCATCCGCCCCCGCACCCGAGCCGACGGAGCCCGCCGCGCCCCCTACCCTCGTCAAGGACGCGGACACCCTCACCGTCCGCCTGGACGATGGCGAGGCCACCTTCGACCGCGCCACCGCACGGCTCCGCGCCTTCGTCTGGCAGGGCAGAACGCTCCTCGCCGACGGCCCAGACCTCATCGCCACCGGCGTCAATCTCGGCGCTTGGCAAGGCCGCACCCTCACCGCCAAGACCGAGGGCAACCGCGTGCTTGTCTCCATCGAGGGCTCCTACGCCTGCGACCTCGCCGTCCGCTTCGACCTTGCCTTCCTCGCGGATGGCCGCCTGGAGGCGCGCTACACCCTCCTCTCCGACCCGCCCAAGGGCGCACAACCCTCCGAGGTCGGCCTCGCCTTCGCCCTCCCCGGCACCGAGGCCATCCGCTGGGAGCGCACCGCCTTCCACAGCGCCTACCCCGCCGACCACATCGGCCGCCCGCGCGGCGTCGCCCATCGCGTCCGCCCCGGCAGCGACATCTCCCCCGATGTCTACGGCAGCAAGCCCGCTTGGCCTTGGAAGGACGATATGCGCAATCCCTTCGTCTACGCCAAGGACGACCCCGACGACGGCTTGGCCACCAACGACTTCAAGGCGATGCGCGAGGCCATCCGGGCTTACGACGTCCTCCTCCCTGGCGGCGGCGCCCTCCGCCTCCGCTCCGACGGCAAAAGCCAGGCCGCCCGCGTCGCCGTCTCCGCCGACCGTATGCTCATCGACGACCGCGATCCCCGCGTTCGCTACTCGGCGGGCTGGGCGCACTACGCCACCCCCGCCGACCATGCCGGCACCGAGACCTACTCCACCCGGCGCGACGCCTGGGCCGAACTCGCCTTCGAGGGTGCCGGCATCCGCGTCATCGGCGCCAAGCAGGCCAACGTCGGCCTCATGCGCATCCTCCTCGATGGCCGGGAGGTCGCCACCGTGGACACCCACAGCGACCTGGGCAGCGACCTCAAGCAGTCCGTCATCCACACCGTCCACGGGCTCGCCCCCGGCAAGCACACCGTGCGCGTCGAGACCGCCGGCGGCCACGTCGACTGCGTCGTCGTCGACGCCTTCGAGGTCCTCCCCGCCGAGGGCCCCCGCATCGCCACCCGGCTCATCGTCTGCGACGGTTGGTGGTATCCCGGCCTCGCCTGGGGCAACTACTGCGGCCGCCGCCCCGCCTTCGCCAAAGGCACCTCCGGCAAGGCCGACCTGCGCCCCCTCCCCACCGCCCCCAGCGGCTGGTCCGAGGAGACTCAGCCGCCGACGCAAGGAGGATCAGCCGCCAAGTCTCGGTGAGGTAGCCGCCGATCCACGGAGACTCAGCCGCCGACGCGAAAGGAGTCCGCCCATCAAACAGTCTGCCCCACCCCTTGTCAAGGTTCTGCGCCGTGGCCTGTGCGCGGTGCTTTGCCTTGTCTTCACGTCAGCCCATGCGACGGAAACGAATGTCTGGGCGTTGCTTGACCTCTCCCGCGCCGACCTGCGCCCCGTGGCCGAGGCCCTCGCCAAGGGCGACGAGGCCGCCGCCGACGCCGCGCTCCTTGCCCATTGGCGTGCCCGTCCCGACGCCCGCGCTGCCTGGGCCAAGGCCACCAAGCGCAAACCCTCCGCCTTCGACCGCCGTCTGGCCGATGACGCGCTGGGGCATCGCTTCTACGCCCACGAGGCCTACCAGCCCTCCCTCTTCTATGGGGAGGAGATCGACTGGGCCTACTGGCCCATCAAGGCCAACGAACTGCGCTACCAACTCCACCGCCACAAGTGGTTCCTCCCCCTCCTGCGCGTCTACGCCGCCACCGGCGACACCCGTTACTTCGAGGCTTGGCGCGACCAATGGGCCGACTGGCGGCGCAAAAACCCCTTCCCGCCCACGACCCCGGCCGAGCGCACGAACGCCCGTTTCGCCTGGCGCGCCTTGGAGATCAGCGATCGCCTCGACGGCCTCCCCCGCCAACTCGCCCTCGCCGTCCACGCCCCGGCCTTCACGCCCGCCGACCTCAAGGTCTTCCTCGCCGAGATCGCCCGCCACGGCGACCTCGTCTGGGAGCGCCACGCCGACAAAGGCAACCACCTCCTCTTCGAGATGGCCCGCCTCCTTGCCGCCGCCGAACGCTGCCCCGAGCTGAAGGCCGCCGCCACCTGGCGCGCCAACGCCGTCAAGACCCTCCAAGCGGAACTCCGCAAGCAGGTCTATCCCGACGGCGTCCAATACGAACTCGACCTGGGCTACCACCTCAGTGCCTACCGCCTCTTCCGCGACGCCATCGACCTCGCGCCCGAGGCCTTCGCCGCCGACGACCGCGCCCGCGTCGGCCGGATGGCCGCCTTCGCCGAGGACCTCTTCTTCCCAGACGGCGACCACACCTTCTTCGCCGACACCCACGACCTCCGCGGCCGCCGTGGCCTCCTTGACGACGCCCACAAACGCTTCCCCGAGGCCTTCGACCGCCCGCCCTTCGCCTCCCGCGCCTATCCCAACGGCGGCTTCTACGTCCTCCGCGAGGGCACACCCGAGCGCGGCACGGCCGTCGTCCTCAAGGCCGGCCCACCCGCCTTCTGGCACAACCAGCCCGACAACGGCACCTTCTCCTACTGGCACGCGGGGCGCGACTTCCTGCCCGACGCTGGTTCCTACCTCTACGGCGGCCCTGACACCAACGCTGCCCGCGCGGCCTTCCGCGCCACCAAGGCCCATTCCACCCTCACCCTCGACGACCGAGACAACGCCCCCGGCTCGCGCCTCCTCCGCTGGGAGGCCACGGCGGGCCGCACCGAGGTCGCCATCGAGACCCCCGCCTACCCCGGCCTCGCCCACCGTCGCACCCTCTCCCTCGCCCCGGGCGGCGCCCTCACCGTGCGGGACGAGGCCCTCGGCACGGCCACCGGCACCGTCGCCCTCCGTTTCGCCCTCGCCCCCGGCGCCGACCCCACGCGCCTCCCCGATGGTTCGTGGCGCACCCGCTTCCCCGACGGTAACGACATCCGCCTCGCCTTCCCCGAGGGTGCGGAGGGCTGGGCGGCCACCATCGAGCCCGGTTGGCGTTCGCGCCGCCACGGGAAGAAGGAACCCCGTCCCATCCTCGTCCTTCGCAAGGCCAAGGACTCCCCCGCGCCCCTCGCCCTCACCACGCGGATTGAACCCCTCGTCTCCCAGGAATAGCAGGATTGTCCTTGCATACAGCAGTTTCGTCCACATCTTGATTGTCGCCATACGACGTTGCTTTCCCCTATAATAAAACCATCTTCACCGCATTGTGTGGTGACAGAGCGAACGGAGCGAATTGTCATGAATAGGCTTCTTTTCACTTGTCTGGCGACGCTGGCAACCTTTGCGGCGCACGCGGCGACATCCTTTGCTTGGGACACGGAGGCGCAGGCGGGCGACCTCGATTGGAAGACCGGCTCGTTCAATGAGACTGGTTATGCGAAGGTCAGCCACATCAGCGCGGATGGAGGCAAGGCTGCCTTCCGCCTGAACGTCAGCTTCGCCGATCAGCTCCCTTCCTCCGGCACCTTGCTGATGTTGGGTGGGCAACTCTCCGCCGAGTATCTCGACCGCGACGCAGGCATCTCCCTGCTCGTTGGTTCCAACGGCAGCCTGACGGGCTCCCTCCGCGACGAAAAGGGCACACGTGCCCTCACCGGCCAAGGACAATTGATCCAAGGCCAAAACGAGATTGTGCTGGCCCTTGAACGGCAGGGTGCCACGAGCGACTATCGCACACTCGTCTCCATCTTTGTGAACGGCAAGGAGGTCATCACCTACGATGGTCGCCTCTCCGGCATCACCTTCGACCGCCTCACCACCGGCCGCGGTTACGGCCCAGAGGATTCCAAGCTGGACGTCGCCGCCAACGACCCCACCTTCGCGTCGATCACCTCCGCGGATGGCTTCACGGGGATCGACCAAATCCGCGACGCCTACGCGTCGCAGACGAACCCCTCCATCCCCGAGCCCACCGCGCTCGCGCTCCTGGCCCTCGGCGTCGCCGGCCTCGCCCTCCGCCGCAAGGCCGCCTGAGCCAACCCGTTCGGAGATCCTCCCATGAAACGACTGCTTCTCTACGCAACGCTCGTGCTCGCCGCCTGCGCCGCCACGGCGGGCGAGGCCGCCAAACGGCCCTTCGTCAGCGGCATCTACCCGCACCTGGCCATGTTCAACGACGAGGGCGAGTGCGGCACGGGCGCGGTGGTGCCGTGGGCCGGTTCGCTCTGGGCCGTTACCTACGCCCCGCACGAACCCGACGGCTCGTCGGACAGGCTCTACCAGATCCTGCCCGATCTCACGCAGGTGATTCGCCCCGAAAGCATCGGCGGCACGCACGCCAACCGCATGATCCACCGCGAGTCCAACCAGCTCTTCATCGGCCCTTACGTCATCGACGCACGCGGCAAGGTGCGCATCCCCGAGGATCCCAAGCGCCCCGGCAAGCCGATCTTCGGCCGCCTGACGGCCAATATGCGCCATCTCACCGACCCCGCGAATCGCATCTACTACGCCACGATGAAAGAGGGCGTCTATGATGTGGACGTCCGCACCCTCCAAGCCAAGGAGGTGAACGTGGACGGCAACCGCGAGCCCGGCGCGCCCGACCACTCCGGCACCCTCCTGCCCGGCTACCACGGCAAGGGCGCCTACACCGCCCAGGGCCGCGTGGTCTATGCCAACAACGGCGACACCGCACCCCGCGCGCAGTGGGACCCCGCCACCCCCTCCGGCGTCCTCGCCGAGTGGCAGGGCAATCTCCGCGACGATGGCCGCCCCGACTTCCGCGTCGTCCGCCGCAACCAGTTCACCGAGGTTACCGGCCCCGGCGGCATCCACGGCAACGCCTCGCCCGACGACCCGCTCTGGAGCGTCGGCTGGGATTACCGCTCGCTCCTCCTCATGTCCCTCGACGGCGGCCAATGGCACGCCTACCGCCTGCCCAAGGGCAGCCACAGCTACGACGGCGCCCACGGCTGGAACACCGAATGGCCCCGCATCCGCGACGTCGGCCTCGGCGACGACTTCCTCATGACCATGCACGGCACCTTCTGGCGCTTCCCCAAGACCTTCACTTCCCACGCCTCCGCCGGCATCCGCCCCCTCTCCAACACCGTCAAGGTCGTCGGCGACTTCTGCCGTTGGGGTGATTGGGTCGTCCTCGGTTGCGACGACTCCGCCAAGGCCGAGTTCTACAACAAACGCCGCGCCAAGGGTGCCATCCGGGGCCCCGGCCAGTCCAACTCCAACCTCTGGTTCCTCCGCCCCGAACAGCTCGCCGCCCTCGGCCCCGCGATCGGCCGTGGCGCCCTCTGGTTCGACGAAGCCGTCAAGGCCGGCGTACCGACCGACCCCTATCTCCTCGATGGCTATGACCGCCGCGCCCTCTGGCTCGCCCACCGCGGCGACGCCCCTCTCGCCGTTACCATCGAGATCGATCGACAGGGCAATGGCGCCTGGGAGAAGGCCGGCACCGTCTCCGTTCAGCCCGGCCGGGCTCTCCGCCACGACCTCGCGGGCCTCCGCGGCGCGTGGCTCCGCCTGACCGCCGACCGCGACGCCACCGGCGTCACCGCCTTCTTCCAGTATGCCAACCGCGACCCCCGCGGCACGGAGCCCGACGCTCGCTTCGCCGGACTCGCCCGCGTGGGCGACGCGCAGGCCCTCGGCGGTCTCCCCTACGTCCGCGGCAACCGCCTCGGCACCCTCGGCCTCGCCGCCATGAAGGTCGGCAAAGACGGCCCCGAGGATGTCGGCTTCTACGAACTCACCGCCGACCTCGCCCTCCGCCGCCTCCCCGACTCCCCCGACTGGGCCAAGGCCAACTACGCCATCCCCGCCGACGGCACCGGCGTGAGCGTCGATGCCGCCTCCGCCCTGCTCGTGGACGACAAGGGCCGCCGTTGGCGTCTGCCCAAGGCCTCCCCCGCCTACGACCGACCCGGACCCCTCGGCCCCGCCCGCGTCTGCCGCGAGGTCTGCACCGAGCGCGACCTCCTCAACCTCTGTGGCCTCTTCTACGAACTCCCCGCCGAGAACGCCGGCGGCTTCGCCAAGATCCGCCCCATCGCCACCCACGACGCGCAAGTCCACGACTTCGCCTCCTGGCGCGGCCTCCTCGTTCTCACCGGCGTCCGTCCCGACGCCCCCGCCGACGGTCACGTCATCCGCTCCGACGACGGCCAGGCCGCCGTCTGGGTCGGCGCCATCGACGACCTCTGGGCCTTCGGCAAACCCCGCGGCCAGGGTGGCCCCTGGATGAAGACCCCCGTCCAAGCCAACACCCCCTCCGACCCCTACCTCCTCACCGGCTTCGACCGCAAGACCCTCACCCTCGCCCACGACGCCCAGGCCCCCGTAACCTTCACCCTCGAGGTCGACCTCACCGGCACCGGCGTCTGGCACCCCTACGCCACCTACGCCGTCCCTCCCGGCCAACCCCTCACCGCCGACCTCTCCGCGCTCGACGGCTACTGGCTCCGTTTCCGCGCCTCCGCCCCCTGCGCCGCCACCGCCCAGCTCCGCTACGACTGACCCCTCCCACCCTCGGCCGCCAACTCCCCAAGGATCGGCGGCCGACCCAAGGAGACTCAGCGGCTGAGTCTCGGTGGATCAGCCGCCGATCCTTCGCCCCCACCCCTCCCATCCTCACGCTTTTGCGGCACGGATGCGACGGGTGGGGGCGGTTATGGTAAACTATGCGGGTTTTGTAACCCACGAAAGGCACGACATGGCAGAGCAGATTGCGGCGACGGTGAACGGGGAGCCCATCCCCCAGCAAGCGGTGGACTTCGAGCTTCAGCGTCTCATCCACTTCTATCGGAAGCAGGGCATGGCGGATGACCAGATCCGCCTTCAGCTGGACACCCTCCGCGGGCGGGCGTTGGATCAGGCCATCGGCACGAAGCTGCTCATCGACGAGGCCAAGCGCCTGGCCATCCCCGTCTCTGGCGCGGAGCTGGACGCGCAGTTCGAGACCTACGTCCGGCAGTTCGGCGGCGACCGCGCGGCGTTGGAGAAGGCCATCGCGGCGCAGGGGCTGACGGTCGATGCCTTCAAGCAGGAGCTCCGCCAGGGCGTGATGATCAACAAACTCATCGAGCAGGTCTGTTCGGCGGTGCCCCAACCCACCGAGGAGGCCATCCGCGCCCATTACGAGGCGCACCAGGGCGAGTACACCACGCAGGACCGCGTGTTGGCGCAGCACATCCTCGTCAAACCCGCCAGCGACAGCTCCGCCGACAAGGCCGCCGCCCGTGAGAAGCTGGAGGCCATCCGCACCCGCATCGTCAAGGGCGAGAGCACCTTCGCCGATGAGGCCAAGGCCCACAGCGACTGCCCCAGCGGTCAGCGCAACGGCGGTTCGCTCGGTTGGTTCGGCCGCGGCATGATGGTCAAACCCTTCGAGGAGGCCGCCTTCGCCCTCGCCCTCAACACCGTCTCCGAGATTCTTGAGACGCCCTTCGGCTACCACATCATCGTGAAGACCGGCGAGGAGCAGGGCCGCACCCCGACCCTCGACGAGATCCACGACAAGGTCGCCGACTTCCTCTTCCACGCCGCGCGCGGCCAGGCCGTCTCCGACCACGTGGCGGAGCTGCGGGCGAAGGCCGACGTGCGCCTGGCCTGACGGAGGGTGGCATGGACGTCGCGCGCTTGCTGCCGGATCTGGCCTCGGAGCTGAACATCTCGCCGCGTCAGATCGCGGCGGTGGCGAAACTCTTGGAGGAGGGCTGCACCATCCCCTTCATCGCCCGTTACCGCAAGGAGGCCCACGGGAACCTCGATGAGGTGCAGATTGCCGCCATCCAGGAGCGTCTGGCCTACCATCAGGAACTCGAGGCCCGCCGCGAGGCCATCCTCTCCTCCATCATCCAGCAAGGCAAGCTGACCGACGACCTCAAGGCCGCCATCCTCGCCTGCAAGACCCGCACCGCCCTCGAAGACCTCTACCTCCCCTACCGCCCCAAACGCCGCACCCGCGCCAGCATGGCCCGCGAACGTGGTTTGGAGCCCCTTGCCGACCTCTTTCTGGCCCAAGGCCAGGAAGACCCGCAGGCCGCCGCCGCCCCCTTCGTCGACCCCGCCAAGGAGGTGCCCGACGCGGCCGCCGCCCTCAAGGGCGCGCGCGACATCGTGGCCGAGCGCGTCGCCGAGGACGCCGAGGTGCGCGGTTTCGCCCGCGACTGGTTCGCCAAGCACGGCATCCTTCGCGCCGAGGTCTCCGACCCGCCCCCGGCCCAGCCCACCAAATACGAACAGTACTACGACTTCGAGGAGTCCGTCGCGGAGATCCCCTCCCACCGCTACTTCGCCATCAAGCGCGGCGAGACCGAGGGCGTCCTGCGCGTCTCCCTGCGCGTGGATGCGGAGCCTGTCTTGGCCAAGGCGCTCGAACGCTTCGCCTTGCGCGAGGCCAGCCCTTGGGCGGATGAACTGCGCCTCGCCGCCCAGGATGGGCTGAGGCGCCTCCTCACGCCAAGCATCGAGTTGGACATCGCGGTGGAGCTCAAGCAGCGCGCGGACGCGGAGGCCGTGGAGGTCTTCGCGGAGAACCTGCGCCACCTTCTCCTTCAGGCGCCGCTTGGCGAGCGGCCCGTCGTCGGCGTCGACCCCGGCATCCGCACCGGCTGCAAGTGCGTCGCCCTCGACGCCACCGGCAAGTTCCTCCAAAACGCCACCATCTATCCCTCGCAAGGCCCCAGCGCCGAGGTCGCCGCCGCCGTCGAGCTCATGAAGCTCGTCGCCAAATGCCACCCCGCCGCCATTGCCGTGGGCAACGGTACCGCCGGGCGCGAGACCGAACGCTTCGTCCGCCAGACCCTCCGCCGCATGGGCGACGAGGAGACACTCGTCGTCTCCGTCAGCGAATCCGGGGCCTCCGTCTACTCCGCCAGCGAGGTCGCCCGCGAGGAGTTCCCCGACCTCGACCTCACCGTGCGCGGCGCCATCTCCATCGGCCGCCGCCTCCAAGACCCCCTCGCCGAGCTCGTCAAGATCGATCCCAAGGCCATCGGCGTCGGCCAATACCAGCACGACGTCAGCCAGACGCTCCTGGCCACCAAGCTCGACGAGGTCGTCGTCAGCTGCGTCAACCGCGTGGGCGTGGAACTCAACACCGCCAGCGCCCCCCTCCTCACCCGCGTCTCCGGCATTGGCCCCGCTCTCGCCAAGCGCATCGTGGAGTACCGCAACGAGCACGGCGCCTTCGCCGAGCGCGGCGACCTCCTCCGCGTCCCCGGCCTCGGCGCCAAGACCTTCGAGCAATGCGCCGGCTTCCTCCGCATCCGCGAGAGCAAGAACCCCCTCGACCGCTCCGCCGTCCATCCCGAGCGCTACGCCCTCGTCCGCCGCATGGCCGAGGACGCCGGGCTCCCCCTTGAGCGCCTCGTCGGCAACGACGCCGCCATCGCCAAGATCCGCCCCGAACGCTACGAGGGCGACGACGTGGGCGCCCTCACCCTCCGCGACATCCTCGACGAGCTCCGCAAGCCGGGCCGCGACCCCCGCGCCACCTTCGAGCCCCCGGCCTTCCGCGAAGACGTCTGCGCCATCGAGGACGTCCGCCCCGGCATGACCCTTGAAGGCATCGTCACCAACGTTACGGCCTTCGGGGCCTTCGTCGATATCGGCGTCCATCAGGACGGCCTCGTCCACGTCTCCGAGCTCGCCAACCACTACGTCCGCGACCCCGCCTCCGTCGTCAAGACCGGGGACCGCCTCACCGTGCGTGTGCTCGACGTCGACCTCGCCCGCCGCCGCATCTCCCTCACCGCCCGCACCGACCGCAAGGGCGGCGGCCGCCCCACCCCGTCTCGCGGCCCCCGCCGTGGCCCCGCCTCCCCCCGCCCCCCGCGCGGCGGCTTCTCCAACAACCCCTTCGCCAACCTCTGATGGAGATCCTCCTCGCACCGTTGCGCGGCGTGACGGGGTTGCCTTTCCGGCAGGCCTTGGTGGCGCACATGGGCGGCGTGGATCGGGCGGTGGCGCCCTTCGTGGCCACCGTGCAGGGCGCGCGCGTCAAGCCCGAGATCCTGCGCGGCCTTGACCCCGCCGTCCAACCGAAGGGGTTGCCGCTCGTGCCCCAGGTCATCGGCAAAGACCCCGGGCAGTTCCGCGTCATGCTCCGCGCCATCCAGGCCCTCGGCTATGCGGACGTGGATCTCAACGCGGGTTGCCCCTGGCCCTTCGTCGCCAAGAAAGGGCGCGGCGCCGGCCTCCTGCGCGACGAGGCCGCCCTTGCCGCCATGCTTGAGGCCGGCTGCGAGACCCTCGGGCCCGGGCGCCTCTCCCTCAAAGTCCGCCTTGGCCTCGACGACGCCACCCTCCTCCCCAAGCGTCTGCCCCTCATCCAATCCTTCCCCCTCCGCGAGCTCTGCGTCCATCCCCGCACCGCCAAGCAGATGTACACCGGCGCGGTGGATCTCGACGCCTTCGCCCGCGTGGCCGAGGCCTGCGCCCTCCCTCTCGTCTACAACGGCGACATCCGCGCCCCCGCCGACCTCCCCCGCCTCGCCGCCCGCTTCCCCAACGTCGATCGCTGGATGATCGGTCGTGGCTTGGTGGCCAACCCCTTCCTCGCCGAGAGCATCCGCGTTGGCCAGGACACCCGCGACCTCGACCGCTTCCATGCTTGGCATGAGGATTTCGTGGCCCGCACCGCCGCCGTCTCCCCCGGCGACCACGCCCTCCTCGGCCATCTCAAGGAAGCCTGGGGCTATCTCCACACCTCCTTTGCCGACGGCGACCGCCTTTGGGACGCCCTCAAACTCACCCGCACCCGCGCCGAGTTCATGCGCGTCCTGGCTCTTTCCCGTCTGCGTTGGGCCTGATGGGTACAAAAAAGCGGCGGGCGGAACTTCGATTCCGCCCGCCGCTTTTTTGTGCGATGGGTCACTCAATGATCAGGATCTCGGCCATCGAGGCGAACTCCTGCCCGCGTTGCTCGGAGAGTCCGGTGAAGCGCAGGTAACGGACGCCCTGCGCGGGCTTGGCGAAGCGCACCTCCTGCGGATCGGAGGTGTCCTTGAGGGCACCCTCGGCGGCGACGGTCCAAGTCTTGTTGTCGGCGGAGACCTCGACGCGGTAGTCCTTGATACGGCCATTGACGCCCTCTTGGCGGCCGACGCACGTAATGCCCTTGAGCGTGCGCGGCTTGTTGAGATCGAGGGTGACGGCGTGGGGATACTTGCCGAGGGTGACGCCATACTGGGAGTGCCAGAAGGTGCCGAAGTCGCCGTCGCAGACCTTGGAGCCTTCGTTGCCGGGCTCCTGGGAGGTGCAATCGATGACCTTGAAGGTCTCGGGCGGGGGCGGCATGGTCTCATCGATCTCGGCCTTGGCCTCGCGGATGGGCAGGAGGGGCGCGCCGGCGGGGCGGAAGGCGAGGTCGAGGCGGTAGGGCTTGTCGGCGCGGGGGATGTCGCGCGCGAGGGGGCCGGGGCCGCAGCTGGCGCCGCCGAGGCCGCGGTTGACGGCCAGGAGGGTCAGGACGGTCTTGTCGCTGGCGGGGAGCTCGGCGACATGGCGGGTCACGGTGAGCTCGGTGGCGGTGTGCGGCAGGGCGGAGAAGGCGAAGCGGCCGCCGTTCAGGGCGCTGACGGCGAGGCCGGAACCGTCCTTGGCGACGGAGACGGCGTAGGTGTCCTCGCGGTTGCCCATGTCGTTGGGGCGGGGATAGGCCACCACCATCTCCTTGACGGGCGCGGCGTAGCGGGCGACGAAGGAGGCCGTCTTGCGGTCAGGATAGTTCTCCCAGGGGCCGCGGCCGTAGTAATCGACCGTGCCATCCGCGCCGTTGAGGGTGAGGCTATAGCCCAGGCGACCCAACTCGATGGCGCGGCCGCGAGGGAGGAGCGCGGATTGCAGCGTAACAGTGCCGTCAGGGTAGACGCGCCAGGCGGCATTGACCACGAAGTGGGTGTTGCGCTCGGTGACGGGCTGGGGCAACTTCTCGAAGAAGGTGCGGTCGGTGGCGCCGTTGTCGAAGTCGCGCAGACGCTCAATCTGGCGGCCGCGATAGGTGGCGGTGGTGCGGAGGGTGACGGTGCCGTCGGCCTCGGCCTTGACATCGGAGACGGAGGCGGAGACGGGCACGAGCTCGCGCAGGCCCTGCAGGGCCCATTCGCCGCCCTTGCCGACCTCGTTGGAGGAGGGGCAGCGGAAGGCGTCGACGGTCATCGGGGCGCGGAGGAGCTCCTTGCCCTTGAGGGTGTATTGCGCGATCAGGCCGGTTTCCTTGCCGAAGGCGACGGCGAAGTCCTTGCCCTTGACGACCACGGCCTTGGGCTCGTCCGCGATGGCGAGTCTGTCGCCCTGCTTGGGCGCGGGGACAGGCGCGGGGGCCTGGAGAGTGAGGCTGTCGGAGGCGACGGCGAAGCCCTTGGCGAGCGGGCCCTCGGCGGCCTTGAGGGTGAAGGTCACGCGCAGGTCATAGCCATCCATCGTGCGAGGCACGCGGACGGGCAGGGCGAAGGTCTTGGTCTGCTGGGGGCCGATGGCGGCGACGTCGAAGGTGCCGGTCTGCTCGGTGGGCTCGCCGTTGCGGTAGAGCGTCCAGCGGGCCTCGACGTAATCGAGGGGGCGGAAGTAGTTCTTGTTGCGGATGGCCACCTTGGCCCCGTCGAGGGTCGTCTCGATGTTCTGGTAGACATGGGCGACCTCGTGGTAGGAAGGCTCAGGGACATGCCCGGGGAGGAGGCAGCCATTGCAGACGAACTGCCCGGAGTTGGGTCGGTCGCCCCAGTCGCCGCCGAAGGCGAGGATGCGCTTGCCGCTCTTGGGCGAGTCATACCACAGGGCCTGGTCCACCCAGTCCCAGATGGCGCCGCCAAGGATCACGTCGCTGCTCTCGATGGCCTTCTGGTAATCGGCGAAGTTGCCGAGGGCGTTCATCATGTTGTGGGCGTACTCGGAGATATAGAAAGGCTTGGCGTCCTTGGTCTGCTTGGCCTTCCACTCCACCCAGCCGACGGAAGGATACTGGTTGGAACCCATGTCCACGATACCGTTGTTGCGCTCGTAGTGGGTGGGGCGGGAGACATCGCGCGCCTTGATGGTGCGCTCGGCGATGGCAAAGTTACGCCCCGGGCCGGCCTCGTTGCCGAGCGACCAGATGACCACGCAGGGGAAGTTCTTGTCGCGCTCGACCATGTTCATGATGCGATCCACGTGCGCATCCAACCACTCCACGGGGTGGGAAAGGGACTCCTTGCCATAGTAATAGCCATGGCTCTCGATGTTGGCCTCGTCCTGGACGTAGATACCCCACTTGTCGCAAAGGTAGAGGAAGTAGGCGGCGGGCGGATAATGCGAGCAGCGGACGTGGTTGATGTTGGCCTCCTTGAGGAGGCGCACCTCCTTCTCCATGACCTCGTTGGAGGTGTAATGGCCCATCCACGGATCGGCCTCGTGGCGGTTCACGCCTTTCAGCTTCACCTTCTGGCCATTGACCCAGAAGCGCTTCTCGGCCTGACCGTTCCGCGCGGCGACCTCCACCTTGCGGAAACCGATCTGCGCGGGCACGGCCTCGATGAGGGAACCATCCTGGGCGCGCAGCGCGAGGACAAGCGTGTAGAGATTGGGCGACTCGGCGCTCCACAGACGCGGCGCGTCGAAGCGGAGCTTGAGCCCGGTCTTCCAATGGGTCTGGCCGATGAGATCGACGGGCTTGGAGGCGATGCCGTCATAAGGCGGATCGGCGGGCTTGACGGGGACGACCTCCTTGCCCTGGGCGTCGTAGACCTTGGCCACAAGGGTCGCGGCGGCGGGCGCGTCGGGGGCGTTGAGGTTCTGCAAATCCACATCCACCGTCAGTTCCCAACGGCCGCCCTGCATCTTCTTCCAGTCCAGCGGCTCGGTGAGGGCGAAGAAGTCGCGGATGCGCAACTTCGGCGCGGCGTAGAGCTGCACCGTGCGGAAGATGCCCGAGAGGCGCGTCATGTCCTGACACTCCAGATAGGAGGCGTCGCTGTAACGGTAGACCTCCACGGCCAGGACATTCTCGCCGCTCTCCTTCAGGTACGGCGTGATGCGGAAGGCCGCGGGCGTGCGCGAATCCTTCGAGAAGCCCACGTACTTGCCGTTCACCCAGAGGTAGAAGAAGGAGTCCACGCCATCGAACTGGATGTAGACCTCCTCGCCCTTCCACTCCGCCGGCACGGTGAAGGTGCGGCGATAGCTGCCCACCGGGTTGCGCGCGGCGTAGGAAGTGAACTCCTTGGGCGGCTCACCCATCACGTGCGGCCAATCACGCTTGAAGAGATAAGGCTGGTTCGCGTAGACCGCCGTCCCCCACCCTTTCTTGCGCTCGGGGTCGGCGCCCATCGTCTGCCAAGAGGAAGGCACCACAATCGTCTCCCAGCCCGAGACGTCATACGACGGCTCCTGGAAGCCCACGGGACGCGAGGCGGGATCCTTGCTCCACTTGAACTTCCAGTCCGTCTTGCTGTCGAGGCTCTTCCAACGCTTGCTGAACCAAGGCAACACCTGCTTGGCCGACTCCACGTCCGTGAAGCTGAAGGCCCACGCGCGGGCGGGTTCCTTGTTGTAGGAAAGGTTCTGCTCCTGTTCCCACTCGCGGCCTGTCGGCGCCGCCGCCTGGCCGAAGCCATGCGCCGCCATCGCCGCCGAGGCCAAACAGCACAGGCCGCCGCAAAGCATCGCTTGTCTCATGTCCATCTGCACATTCCTCTCATTGGGGGATTACGAACTCGCACCTATCAGTGTCCCATCTTTCCAGAGTCAAAGTCAATCCTTATCCGTTCCCACCGCCGACCGCGTTCCCTTGGACGCACGTCGTCGCGGGCGTGAGGGTGACGGAGACAAAGCCGGACGGCGCGGGCGGCAAAGCGATCGCGGCACGGCTCGGCGTGAGCGGGGCGAAGGCTTTGCCAGGCGCGTTGGCGGGGATGCCGTCTTCGGGAAGCGTCCAATCCATCCATGCGCACGGCCGCTCGATGGTCTTCTCGCCGGGGATAGGCTCCACGCGCAACGCCCACACGTCGGAGGCACGCACCTCGGCACGAAGGGCCCTGCCACGAAACTCGGCGCGCACCGCCTCATCCCCCTCCCGCACGAACGTCCCCCACCCCACAAGGGCACTCTCGAATGGGCGCGCCCCCTCGGCAAAGGCATAACGATCGGTGACGGTCAGCGCGGGCTGGGCAGGCTCCCACACGAACTCCCGCGTGAGGCTCCGCAACCCAGCCTTGGGATAGGCGGCGGTGAGGTCGAGCTCCCACCGGATCCGTCCACCCCCGGCCTCTTCCTCGAACGCGCGAGTCTTGGCGGCGGCAGCCTTCCCGGCGGCTTGGAGCGTCTCGGCCGGACGGGGGACGGCGTGCCCCCAACTGTTGAGCAACGGGCTGTCGTAACGCTTGGAGGAGAACGTGCGGGCGGAATAGGATTCCCCTCCCAGATCGGCCAAGACCGACACGCCGCCGACGGCGACGCCAAAGACGCCCAAATCGTTGTGGTTGTGGGAGACGCCATTGTGCCCGCCTGCGGCGAAAAAGGCCATCGCGGGGGCACGCCCGATGAGTAATTGCGCCTTGGGGAGCCAGACGATGGGCGGCAACGACGCCCCCGCGGCGGCGGACGCGGCGGCGGATGGCGTGAGCAGGAAGGCGTGCGGGAAAGGGAGCGCGCCATCGCGCGGAGGCGGAGGGACGCCCCCCTCCCCCAAGCGGGTGGCGACGAAGAAGGCGACGAACGGATCGGGCGTCATATCGGCGGCGGTGTCGGAGAGCGTGGGGAAGACGTCGCCGTTGAGACGCAAACGCGGGGTGAGCAGGGCGGGCGCACGAGCCTCCGGCCACGCCAACCAATCCTCGCGCCCATCCGTGGCGCGACGGACAATCTCGGCGAGAGCGGCGAAGTTGCCGAAGCCATAATTCCAATAGGCGATGCCCTCGGGTGTCCACCCCTCGTCGGAAAAGCCACGCAGATAACGCGGTTGGCACCGCTTGGCGAAGGCGATGGCCGCGTCGCGCTCCGCCGCAGTCGTGCCGGGCAGAGCCAACGTGGCGCCCACGGCGCCGGCATGGCAGACGGGATTCCAATTGTTCTCGGAGGTGGCCCACCACGGCCCCTTCCCGGCCCGGGCCATCGCCAGATAGGGGGCGACGACGCGCGCACGGACGGCGGCGACGGCCCGGGCGCGCGTCGCCTCCGGCAACGCCTCGCCGAAAGCGGCGACCAACTCCGCCACCTGCCATGCCCGATGGGCGGAGGCGAGGTCGATGGAGACGGCCCGCCCCTCCAGATTGGCCAAATCACGGTCATGGGCGGAGAGCACCCAGGTGGGTTGGGCGCAAAGGTCGTCGAGCGTCTCAGCCAAGGCCGGGAGAAAACGCCCCTTGGCCTCCGTCAGCTCCCCATAGGCGAAGGCGAAGAGACGCGCCCAACGCGCGTTGTTGGCCGCCTCGAAAGCCCAACGCTCCCCCTTGCGCCGAAAGTCCAGATACCGCTCGCGCGGGAAAGGCGGGACCCTTCGCCCCAGGAAGGTCTCCGCCCGGGCCGCGACGGCCCGGGGATCCGTGCCACGCGCCTCCGTGATCGCCGCCCACGCGGCACGATCCGAATAGGCGGGAAGCAGCCGGACGACCTCGGCGGCACGCAGAGACGCCACCATGCCAACCGTGGCGGCCAAGGCAAGCAAGACGCCGAACCGTCGCCTCATGGCGCGATGACCTTGACGGCACGCAGCCACGACTCAAACTGCGTCATCCACTGCGCGGCCGGATGGGTGGGTCTGAAACGGAAGCCGAAGCCATGGCCGCCCGAGGCGTAAAGGTGGTAATCCACGGGACGGTTGGCCTTGAGCAAATGGCCCGCGTAAGCCAACGAGGAGAGGACATAGGAGCGGTCGTCCACGCACTGCGTCACAAAGGTCGGCACGGTCGGCGTGGCGGGGACGACCTCCGGCTTGAGCGCCACGCCATCGTCCGACAGATAGGCGGGATAGACAAGCGCCACGCAGGCCAACCCATGGTCAGGCTGGGCGGCGACCGACGCGGTGAGGTGCGCCCCCGCGGAGAAACCCATCATGCCGATGCGCGCGGGGTCGATGTGCCACGCCTCCGCGTTGGCCCGCAACAACGCAAGAGCCTGCCGCGCGTCGGCCAACGCCGCCGCGCGATCGCCCGGTACGCGATATTTGAGGACGGCGGCGTTCACCCCACGCTGATTGAGCCATCGCGCCGGCTCCACCCCCTCCTTGGCATACGAGAGAACAGTGTATCCCCCGCCCGGCGCGACAAGCATGGTCGGGAGCGGACGCCCCTGCGGGTTCGGCGCGGGCAGAAACTCAAGCGTCGGCACGGAGACATTGCTGATGTGGGAATCCGCGAGGACCCGCTCGGCCTCGGCGGTGGCCTTCCCTGGCATCTTGCCAGGCTCCCAAAGCGAAATCGGCTCGGCAACGGCGAAGGTGGCAACGGCGGACACCAAAGAAAGAAGGAATGCGCGCATGACAAAAATCCTTTTGCTTCTCATTATAGTAAATCCCACGCCACCGACAACCATCGCTCGCCCCTCACAGGACAGCCGCGTGCAATCGTGCGCACTTGCCCACCCCATCGCATTCGGATCGGCGGCCAGCCCGAGGTGGATCGGCGGCTGAGTCGAAGTGGATCAGCCGCTGAGCCGAGGTAGATCGGCCGCTGAGCCGAGGTGGATCGGCCGCTGAGCCGAAGTGGATCGGCGGCTGAGACAAAAAAGGCGGGGCGACCGTGGGTCGGTCGCCCCGCCAAGGGAGGTGTGCATGGGCCTTAATGGGCCGAGAGCCAATCGTCGCCCACCCCGAGGGAGACGGAGAGGGGGACTGTGAGGGTGAGGACGTGCTCCATCGCCTCGCGGACGAGTGGACGGACAACGTCAAGCTCATCCTCCGGGACGTCGAAGAGGAGTTCGTCGTGTATCTGAAGGGTCATCCGCGTGCGCAGCCCGCGACGGCGGAGTTCGGCGTCGATGCGCACCATCGCGAACTTGATGATGTCGGCGGCTGTCCCTTGGATGGGCATATTGATGGCCATGCGCTCGGCGGCGAGGCGCGTGGTGGTGTTGCGCGAGGAGAGGTCTGGGAGGGCGCGTCGGCGGCCGAAGAGGGTTTGCGCGTAGCCGCGGTCGCGGGCCTCGGCCACCGTGCGCTCCATGTAGGCGCGGACGGCGGGGTATTGGGCGAAGTAGGCATCGATGAGTTCCTGGGCCTCCTTGCGGGCGATGCGCAGGCGGGAGGCCAGGCCGAAGGCGGAGATGCCATAGATGATGCCGAAGTTGACCATCTTGCAGTGGGTGCGTTGGCGGGGCGTCACCTCGCCAAGCGGCACGCCATAGACGACCGAGGCGGTCTGCGCGTGGATGTCCTCGCCGCGCAGGAAGGCGTCGATCATGCGCGCGTCGCCGCTCATGGAGGCCATGAGGCGAAGCTCCACCTGGGAATAGTCCGCCGAGAGCAGTTTCCATCCCGGCCCGCGCGCGACGATCGCCGCGCGAATCCGTTGGCCGCGATCGGAGCGGACGGGGATGTTCTGAAGGTTGGGGTCGGAGGAGGAGAGGCGCCCGGTGTCGGTGAAGGACTGGTGGAAGGTGGTGTGGATGCGACCGTCGGCGGGGTCGATATGCTCGGGGAGACGGTCCACGTAGGTGTTCTTGAGTTTGACGCAGGCCCGCCAGTCCAGGAAGAGGTCGATGACGGGATGGCGGTCCCGCAGTTTGAGGAGCAGTTCCTCGTTGGTGGGGAATTGCCCTCGGGAGGTGCGATGGACATTGGGGTCGAGTTTGAGATGCCCGAAGAAGAACTCGCCCATCTGCTTCGGCGAGGCCAGGTTCACGCCCGCGCCGGTGTATTCGCGGAGGGCTTGCTCCAAGCGCACGATCTCCCCCTCCAGCCCGTGCCGGACACGCCGAAGCGCCGCCACGTCCAAACGCACGCCCACCTCCTCCATCCCCAGGAGCACGGAGGAGAGCGGTTCCTCGCAGTCGGTCAGCAGATGCGCCAGCCCCTCCGCCTCCAACTTGGGCAGGAGCACGCGATGGAGGCGAAGGGCGACGTCGGCATCCTCGGCGGCATAGTCCAGGATCGCGGCGGGGAGCAGATCGGCCATGGTGGCGGTCTTGTCCTCGCCCAGCAACGCCGTGATCGGGATGGGCGCGTAGCCCAGGAAGGCGTTGGCCACGTGGTCAAGGTCATGCCGGGCGGTCGCGTCCAACAGATAGTGCTCCAGCAAGGTGTCGTGGATGGGTCCGGCGAAGGCGATGCCCAGCCGGGCAAGGAAGGCACGGTCGAACTTCAGGTTGTGGCCCACCTTGGCGATGGTCTCGGAGCGGAAGATCGGCAGGAAAGGCGCGAGGGCCGCCTGCTGCCCCTCGGGCGTCTCGGGCAAGGGCACGTACCACGCGCGCCCGCCATCGATGGCGAAGGAGCACCCCACCAGCCTGTCGGTGCGCGGATGGAGGCCGGTGGTCTCGGTGTCGAAGGCGACGCAGTCGGCCTGCGCGAGCGTGGCGGCCAACGCCTCCCGCTCCGCGGCCGTGGCGACCAGGCGGTAGTCGTGCGGCACGTCGGCCAAGGTCTTGAAGCGTGCCTCGGTCTGCTCGGTCGGCTCGGCGCCGAGCTCCAGGTTCATCCGCATGGCCACTTGGCGAAGCTCGTATTTGCGGAGCACCGACGCCAACGCGGCGCCATCCGGAGGCGTCAGGCGGAAGTCCTCCAACGAGGCCTTGACCGGCGCGTCGCGCACGATGGTGACCAAACGTTTGCTGATGCGGGCGTCCTCGATGTGCCCGCGGATTGCCTCGCCCGTGCGCCCGGGCACGCGATCGGCGGCGTCGAGCAGCGCCTCCAGCGTGCCGTACTCGCGCAACAGTTTGAGCGCGGTCTTGGGGCCGACGCCCGGGATGCCGGGCACGTTGTCGCTGGTGTCCCCCGCCAAGGCCAGGTAATCCACCATCTGACCGGGCGCCGCCAGCCCCCAATGCGCGCAGATCTCATCGGCGGAGAGCGGCTCCGGATCGCCGGGGTGCAGGATGGCGACGTTCGGCCCGGCCAGCTGCCCCAAATCCTTGTCGGGCGTGGCGATGACGACGCGGAAGCCCTGCGCGACGGCGCGGGTGGCGAGCGTGCCCAGCACATCGTCGGCCTCGAAGCCCTCGGCGCGAACCGTCCGGATGCCCCACGCCGCGGCAAGCTCCTGCGCCTGCCCGATGGAGGCGGCGATGTCCTCGGGCATTTTCTCGCGCTGGGCCTTGTAGGGCGGATAGAGCCGGTGCCGGAAGGTCGGCCCCTCGCTCTCCATCGCGATGGCGAGATGGGTGGGCCGGAAGACACGCACCACCTGCTCCAACGTCGTGGCGAGGAGCGAGAGCGAGGAAGTTACGATACCCGTGGCCGTCCGCCGAGGCTTCTTCAGGAAGACGAAGTGCCCGCGGTAGAGGATGGGCATGAGGTCAATCAGGAACAGGGTCTCTTGGTTCGTCATGACGGTTCCTTTCGGGCGCGGCGCGCCATCGGGCGGCCAATTCACCAAGGGGCAGGGCCAACGGATCCTTGGGGAGGGCCTTGCCCAAGCGGGCCGCCAACGCCCTTTGCAGACGCGCGAGCTCGTTGTCGTCGTAAATGCAATGCTCGGGGTAGAGGGCAAGATAGACGGCCATCGGCGAGACGGAGGGCGGCACCCGCGCCGCCCAACCGGCTTTCAGGGCGAAGGCGCGCTCGAAGACCGCCAGGAAGGGCGCGTCCGCATCCGACCACCCCGCGTCGCGCCCCGCCGGGAAGGCGCGGACGAAGCGGCGCCGTTGGGCGCCGCGGTTCCACCGCCAGATCAGGAAGGTTACAAGCGCCAAGGCCACCCCATACACAGCGATTCGCGCGATCGTCATCCGCGGCTCCTCCGAACGCGGCGCACCAACGTCTTCGGCCATGGCGCGCGCCGACGTCGCGCCACGCGGGCAGGCTTCCGCAACCCACGCTCCAACAATTCCGCCACGCGCCGCTGGATGGCCGGCAGATCGGCCGAGGCCAACGGCGGCTCCGCCACGGGAAACAGGTCGCCCGTGCCGCGTTGCTCATAGAGATGGATGCGCCGCCCGGCGGCGTCCGTCGCCACCTGACGCTCCGTCAGCCGCTTGCCACGTTCCAACAGCAGGGCCAACACATAGGCCGCCGAGCCGTCGCGCGGGTCGCCGCGCTCCAGCAACGCCCGCAACACATCCTCCGCGGAGTGGTGCGCGGGCGGCTCCGCCTCGCGTCTGCGGCCCGGCCTCGGCTCCGGCGCGGCGACGGTGAAGGCCCACGCGGCGGAAGCCGAGCGGCGGGCCTCCGCCGACAGCGCCGCGTGGCAGGCGGCGCAGAGGTCTTGCCGCACGAACCCCTCGCCCTCGGGGTCAGGCATCAACAACGAATGCCCCGCCATGCCTGGCGCGAATGGCGCGCCGCAGCGGGTGCATCGCCCGGATCGGGGCCTAAGACGCCACTCCGCCATGCGCGCTCACCGATCGCGATTGAAGAGGCCGCGCAACGCGTTCTCCAGGTTGTCGACGGCCTTGTCCGCGGACTTCCCGGCCTCCTTGCCCGTCGCGCCGGCCTTTTTCAAGGCATCGCCCAGCTTCTCGCTCAGTTTCTCCGAGACGCGCTCGGTGGCGCGACCGATGGCGGAATTGGACAAGGCCTCCATCAGGGGCTTGGTCTCCACGATGGGCCGGTCCATCGTGCCGTGGATGGGCAGTTGGATGACGTCCCCGATGTTGAGGCGTTTGGCCAGGCGGTCGCCCAGCAAGTCCTCGGTCAGCGGCAGGGAGATGGTGTAATCGACCTCGCGCGTGAGCAGGTTCGTGGTGCCCCGGCAGTCGAGTTTGACGGCGGCAATGCGCATGGTGATGGGGTCGCACGTCAGGATACCCTTCGAGACGCGCACGGAGAAATCCTGGTCGGGCAAGGTCGCGACTTTGTTGCGCAGGCGCACGAGGTTGAGGAGCGTGCCGAGGGTGCCGTTGGGCTGGACGCTCACGCCGTGGGTCAGCAAGGTGAGCTCCGCCTCCAAGGCCTCCAACGGATTGCCGCCCAGCTCCATGCGCAGACTGTCGCACACCACGTCCACCGTGCCTGCGGGCGTGGCCGAGCCGGCGAGCACGGGGTTCACGGCGCCGAGGCCCTCGTCCAGCATCGCCTGGGTCAGCCCAACGGCGTCGAGCAGCTTCGTGTCCTCGGGGATGGTGAGCACGTAAGGCTCCGCGGCCACGGCCACGCGTGGGTTCAGACGCAGCGTGCCATCATTCACGGCCACCTCCGCATCCAACGCCACCTGCGCGTCGGCCAACGTCAGCGTCGCCGAGCCGTCCGGGATGTCGAGCCCCGGCACGGTCACACGGTCGAAGGCCAGGGACGCCTCGGCGGTGCCTTCGTTGAGGATTCCCGGCAGACCGTTCAGCACCGGCGCCTCGAAGCGGAAGGGTTTGGCGTGCTTGCCTTCCACCGCAAGGCCCAGTTCGCGGTAAGGATCCAGGAACGGCAATCCCCAGATTTGCGCGAAGTCCGACTCCAACATCCCCTCCAGCGTCACCTTCCCGCCCTTGGTCTCGAAGTCCCCCTGCGCCGTCACCGACGCATAGGGCGTCTCCAACGCGAAGGCGCGCAACGCATAGCCGGCCTCATCGCCCTCGGCTTCCACGTTCAGCGTGAAGGGCGCCGCGATGGCCCGCAACCCCTTCAGCGTCACCGCAAAGTCCTGAGACTTCGCGCTTGCCGTCACGCGCGGGATGGGGCCAGCGGCAGGCGTGGCCGCGACCGAGAGGTCGACGACACCCGCCAACTGCGGCAGCTCGCTTCCTTTCGCGGGCACGTGCCACTTCTCCAACGCATAGACCGGGCTCAGACGTCCCGAAAGATTGGCCTTGACCGCCTCGCCCAACGGTTTGCCGAGCGCATACTCCGCCCCGCCCTGCAACGCGGCAACCGGCGAAACGAGCACCAGATCCGTCACCTTCGCCACCGCGCCATCGTAGGTGGCCTTCAGCACGCCCTCCAACAAGGCGGCCTCCTCGATCTTCCACGCGCCAGAGGCGACCGCCACATCGCGCAGGGCGAAGGAGACATCCGCCTGGGCCGACTGCGCCGAGCCACCCGCCGTCGCATTCACGGAGAGCGTCCCCTTCGGGCCCGGCGCGCCGAGGAAGGCCATCGCCGCCGCCAAATCCGCCTTGAGGCCGACCTGCGCGTCGCGCACCGACTGCGTCGCCACGTCCACGCCCTGGGCCTTCACCGAAAGCGAGGCCAGCTCACTAGCCTTCGAGAGGCCGCGGAGGGTCAGCCCGAGGGCCCCATCCGCCGCACGCGCCTCGGCCTCGACCGTCAGCGGCCCCGGCAAGGCCACCTCCCCCACGAAGGGACGGAAGGCCTCCAACAGCTCCTCCACCACGATCCGCGCCGTCAGCGACCCCGCCTCCAGCGACCCTTGCCCCTGCGCCGTCGCCCCCGGCAAGGCCAACGTCAGGCGCTCGATGCGCGCGCCCATCAGGTTGGCCGGGTCTGCCTCCGCCACCACCTCTGCCTTCGGGTTTGCCGCAAGCGGTTTCCCCTGCACCGAACACGCCAAACCTTCCGTCGCGAACGCGGCCTCCACGCGCACCGCGCCCTTCGCGCCATTGCCCACCTTCGCGGACAACGTCGCCTTGCCGGAGGTGGCCGCCACCCCCTCGACCTGGACACCCAGGCCCTTCGCGAAGGCCAACGCCCCCGGCACATCCACCCCCGCCCGCGCCGACGCCTCCGGCCACACCTCGCCGGGCTTCGCCGTCGCCGCCACCTCCACGTCGAGCCAAGCGGCCTTCAGTTGCGCGGAGACGGTCTTGAAGAAATCATTGGGGGCCTTCGCCTCCAGCAACGCCCGCACGGAAGGCAACGCCACCTCCGCCTCGGCCGCCACCCCCTGCGCCGCGCCTTTCGCGGTGAAGGCGATGTCCTCCTCCAACGAAGGCATCGTGAGCGACACAGCCTCAAGCGTCGCCAACGGCTCAGGGAAGCCTTCCATCGCGAACGAGGCGTCCGTCACCCGAATCTCTGCGGAGACCTCCCACGCCGGCAGGACGAAGGGCGCCGCGGGGGCCACCTCCGCCCCCTCCGTCCCGCTTGGCGTGGGCGGCGTCGGCTCCGCCACGGGGGCGGGTTCGACCGGTTTGGGCGGTGCGTAGGCCACCACCGGCGCCTCCACCTCCACGCGCGCCGTGATCTTCCCGACCGGCACCAATTCCCAAAGCGACGACACCCCCACCTTCCTCACACGCGCGTCAATCCCCTGACGCGCATCGGCGTAGCGGATGTCCGAAAGCGACTGATCCCGCGTCCAGGCGAACGACCAGTCCCCCACCTCCAAGGTCGCCGGCGCGATGGCCGCGTTCACCTTGCCCAGCACGAACCGCCGCGCCGCACCCGTCGAAAGCAGCGTTGGCGCCAACGCCACCAAGGCCACCACGAGGACAAGAAGCCCCAACAGCCCCAACAACACCCGCCGTCCCCAACGTTTGGGACGCTTCGCCTTCGCATTGATCGGTTTCGAGAAGTCCATTTGCTCTCTCCTTTCCTCCAGTATACCAAAGAGAGGCCCGGAGCGTGAGGCTCCGCCCCGAAAGGTCGCGTTCCATCCGCCGACGAACGGCACGCACAAAAAGAACGCCCCCGGGCGGGGGGCGTTCGGGAACCGCACGGGCGGCACTCACAGGCAACTGTGGCAGGTGCGGGCGATGACCTCGTCCTGGTGCTTCTTCGAGAGGGTGATGAAGCGGACGGCATAGCCGGAGACGCGGATCGTGAGGTTGGGGTACTTGTCGGGGTGGGCCTGGGCGTCGCGCAGGAGGTCGGTGTTGAAGACGTTGACGTTGAGGTGGTGGGCGCCTTGGACGAAGTAGCCGTCCATGAGGCGGGTGAGGTTGGCGACGCGCTCGGGCTCGTCCTTGCCGAGTGCGGTGGGGTTGATGGTGAAGGTGTTGGAGATACCGTCGCGGCAGGCGTCGTAGTTGAGCTTGGCGACGGAGTTGAGGGAGAAGACCGCGCCGGAGGCGTCGCGCCCGTGCATGGGGTTGGCGCCGGGGGCGAAGGGCTCGCCGGCCTTGCGGCCGTCGGGCGTCGCGCCGGTGTTCTTGCCGTACATGACGTTGGAGGTGATGGTCAGGAGGCTCAACGTGTGCTCGGCGCCGCGGTAGCAAGGGGTCTTGCGGAGCTCGGCGTAGAAGAACTCGGCGAGCTCCTTGGCGATGGCGTCCACGCGGTCGTCGTCGTTGCCGAACTTGGGGAAGTCGCCCTCGATGTCGAAGCCGGTGGTCAGGCCGGTCTCGTCGCGCACGGGGGTCACCTTGGCGTACTTGATGGCGCTGAGGGCGTCGGCGGCGACGGAGAGGCCGGCGGCGCCGAAGGCCATCCAGCGGTGGGCCAGATGGGTGTCGTGCAGGGCCATCTGGATCTTCTCGTAGGCGTACTTGTCGTGCATGTAGTGGATCACGTTCATCGTGTTCACGTACTGGTGCGCGAGCCAGGCGAGAACCTTCTTGTAACGGGCCATCACGTCCTCGTAGTCCAGCGGCCCGGCGGGGGGCAGGTCGGGGACGACGTCGGTGAGGCGCTTGCCCTTGATCTCCTCGCGCCCGGCGTTGAGGGCCATGAGGAGGGCCTTGGGCAGGTTGGCGCGGGCGCCGAAGAATTGCATGTCCTTGCCGATGGTCATGGCCGAGACGCAGCAGGCGATGGCGTAGTCGTCGCCGAAGCGCTCGCGCATGAGGTCGTCGTTCTCATACTGCACGGAGTCGGTGACGATGGAGACGTGGGCGCAGTAATCCTTCCAGCCCTGCGGCAGCGCCTGGGCCCAGAGGACGGTCATGTTCGGCTCGGGCGCGGGGCCGAGGTTCTCCAGCGTGTGGAGCACGCGGAAGGAGGTCTTGGTCACCAACGTGCGGCCGTCCAGCCCCATGCCGCCGAGGGATTCGGTGGTCCAGGTGGGGTCGCCCGCGAAGAGCTCGTTGTACTCCGGGGTGCGCAGCTGGCGGTTCATGCGCAGATGGAGCACGTAGTCGTCGATCAGCTCCTGCGCCGTCTCCTCGGTGAGGAGGCCGGCCTTCAGGTCGCGCTCGATGTAGATGTCCAGGAAGGTCGCCGTGCGGCCCAGGCTCATGGCCGCGCCGTTCTGCTCCTTGATGGCCGCGAGGTAGCCGAAGTAGACGGCCTGGATGGCCTCCCGCGCGCTCTGGGCGGGCTTGGAGATGTCGCACCCATACAGCTCGGCCATCTTCTTGAGGCGGCCGAGGTAGTCGATCTGGCGCCAGACGTCCTCGCGCAGGCGGATGGTCTCGTCATCCATCACCGCGTCAGGCGCGGTGCCGATGCCATCGAGGTCCTTCTGCTTCTCCTCGATCAGGCGGTCGACGCCATAGAGCGCCACGCGGCGGTAGTCGCCGATGATGCGGCCGCGGCCATAGGCGTCGGGCAGGCCGGTGAGCACGTGCGCGGAGCGGAGGGCGCGCATATCCTTGGTGTACGCGCGGAAAACGCCGTCGTTGTGCGTGGTGCGGTAGGTGAACTGCGTCTTCAGCTTCTCGCTCAGATGGTAGCCATAGGCCTCGGCGGCCTGAACGGCCATGCGCATCCCGCCGAAGGGATTGACCGAGCGCTTCAACGGCGCGTCCGTCTGAAGGCCCACGATCAGCTCGTTTTCCTTGTCCAGGTAACCCGGGGCGTGGTTCAGGAGGCTGGAGGCGTTGTCCACGTCCACGTCCAAAACGCCACCCTTGTCAAACTCCTCCTTATGGAGGCGCTCATACTCGGCGTTGACCTTCTTGGTGCGCGCCGTCGGGCCCACGAGGAACGAGGCATCCCCCTCGTAGGGCGTGTAATTGGTTTGGATGAAGTCGCGGACATCGATGCTGTCCTGCCACTTGCCGGACTTGAACGCGTCGTACTGGAACATGGGCGTTCCTCCTTCGTTGGGTTGACCCGGCTCCCCGCGACGGCGAGGCCTGCCGGAAAACGCCCAAAACTGTATCAAATACAATTCTCTCCGTCAAGCCTCCTCCACCCATCGCCAACGCGATGGCCTCACGACACAAAGCAGGCGAAACGCCGGGGAGCCAACGATGGGGTTGTCAATAACTTTGGATCGGCGGCTGACCCGGGGAGGATCGGGGGCTAGTCCGAGGTGGATCAGCCGCCGATCCAAGGAGGGCTGGCCGCCGACGGTCGTATGCGGTGGCGAGGAGGACGGTTTTTGGCGCGCGACGTCCTCGGGGATTGCGCTAAACTCAGGGTGTCCCTCAGAAGGAGTCCCACCATGCCCACCTGCACCCGAAGAGCCTTCCTCGCCAGCCTTGCCGCCACCTTCGCCGCCCACGCCGCCGAGGCGCCGCGCCGCCGCCCGAACGTCTTGCTTCTGCTTACCGACGACCAAGCCTCCGACACCCTCCGCGCCCTCGGCAACCCCCACATCCGCACGCCCAACCTTGACCGCCTGGCCGCGCACGGCACCGCCTTCACCAACTGCTACAACCCCGGCGGTTGGCACGGCGCCATCTGCGTCGCCAGCCGCACCATGCTCAACACCGGCCGTTTCCTCTGGGACGCCCAGCCTTTGGAGAAGAAGCGGGCCGCGTTGGAGGCCACGCCGCTCTGGCCCCGTCTGTGGCGAGAGGGCGGCTACGCCACCTTCCTCACCGGCAAGTGGCACGTCAATGCCGACCCGAAACGCTGCTTCGACCAAACCCGCCATGTCCGCCCCGGGATGCCCCCGACCTGCGAGGACGCCTATCTGCGCCCCAAGGCGGGCGCGCCCGACCCTTGGGACCCCGCCGACGCCACCCGCCCCGGCCACTGGACGGGCGGCCGACATTGGGCGGCCGTCACCGCCGACGACGCGGTCGCCTTCCTCCGCGCCGCCCCAAAGGACAAACCCTTCTTCGCCTACGTCGCCTTCAACGCCCCCCACGACCCCCGTCAGGCGCCCGCCGACTATCAGGCGCTCTACCCGCCCGAGAAGATGGCCCTGCCCGAGGATTTCCTCCCCGCCTTCCCCGGCGCCGCGGCCTTGGGGTCGCCCCCTACCCTGCGCGACGAACGCCTGGCCCCGACCCCGCGCACCCCCCACGCCATCCGCACCCATCGCGCCGAGTATTACGCCCTCGTAACCTACCTCGACGCCCAGATTGGCCGCATCCTCGACGCCCTCGACCAATCCGGACTCGCCCAAGACACCCTCATCGCCTTCGCCTCCGACAATGGCCTCGCCGTTGGCCATCATGGGTTCATGGGCAAGCAAAACCCTTTCGAGCCCAGCATCAAGGTGCCGCTCATCCTCGCCGGCCCCGGCATCCCACAGGGGCAGACCCGCCACGCGCTCGTCTACCTTCAGGATCTCCGCCCCACCCTTCTGGAACTCGCCGGGCTCCGCGACGACGCCTCCTGCGCCTTCCGCTCCCTCGCCCCCCTGCTCGCGCCCGACGCCCGCCCCGACACGCCCCACCGCCCCACCCTCCACACCGCCTACCGCACGCACTGGCGCACCTTCCGCCAGGGCGACTGGAAGCTTATCCGCGTGGCCCAAGGCAAAGGCAAGCCCTTCCGGGAGCTGCTCTTCAACCTCCGCGACGACCCCCATGAACGCCGCGACCTCGCCCAAGCCCCCGCCCATGCCGAACGCCTCGCCGCCATGCGCCAAGCGCTTTTCGCCGAGATGCGCCGCGTCGGCGACCCTCTGGCGGCGAAGACGGATGTGGTACAGTAAAGGCATGGACAGCCTTCCCGCCGAGTTCTACGCCGGGGACACCGTGCGCGTCGCGCGGGCCCTCCTCGGCAAACTCCTGCTCCGCCGATTGGACGGCGCGTGGCTGGCCGCCGCGATCTGCGAGACGGAGGCCTACGTCGGGCGCATCGACAAGGCGTGCCATGCCTATGCCTACCGTCGGACGCCGCGCACGGAGACCCTCTTCGCGCCCCCCGGCACGGCCTACGTCTACTTCGTCTATGGGATGCACCACTGCCTCAACGCCGTCACCGAGCCGGAGGGCGAGCCCTCCGCCGTGCTGATCCGCGCCGCACGCCCCTTGCTCGGCCACGACGCGATGGCCCTGCGCCGCCACGGACGCCCGTGGGCCGACCTCACCGCCGCCCAACGGCGCAATCTCCTGACCGGGCCGGGGAGGCTTTGCCAAGCATTGGGCATCGACCGCGCCTTCGACCGCGCCTCGCTCATCCTCGGCCCCGACCTGCTCATCGCCGCCGAGGCGCCCGAGCTGGGCCTCCGCGCGCGCCGCCCGCGCGGCATCCTCGCCACCCCGCGCATCGGCATCGATTACGCCGAGGAGGCCCGCGCCTTCCCTTGGCGTTTCCTCTGGCCCGACCCTCCGCCGCCGTCTCCCCGAGACTCAGCCGCCAAGTCCCCCAGCGTCGGCGGCTGATCCACTGAGACTCGGCCGCCAAGTCTCGGAGCGTCGGCCGCCGACACGGGGTGGGCCCGCCGCGGGGCGGGTTGGGGAGGGGATACGAAAAAGCCCCCGCGACGGTTCGTCGCGGGGGCTTTTCGTGAGTGGGCGGTCAGGGGAAGAGCGCGCCTTTGGTGGCACCTTCGGCCTCGACCCACCAAGGGGCCTTGTGGGTGGCGATGCGCTCAATCTGCTTGGGGGTCATCTGGAGCCCCTTGGAGGAGGCGGAGGCGACGCGGGCCTCGGAGGGGTCGAAGACCTGCTGGGTGATGCGCTGGCCTTTGAGGTATTTGTACTTGACGTAGATGGCCTCGGGGGTGCCCTTGCAGAAGAGGAGGATGGTGGCGCCCTCGGGGATGAGGGCGTAGTCCTTGTTCATGATCATGCCGCCCCAGGTGAAGCGCTTGAAGTAGGTGAAGCCGTAGACGGGCTCGTAATAGACGCAGGTGAAGACGTCGTCGCGGTTGTAGACACCGGCGTCGAAGTAGCGGACGGGGGCGCGGGGGCGGAGGGCGTCGAGCCAGGATTGGCCGGGGGCGTAGGCGGCGTCGACAAGGAGTTTGTCGGGGGGCGGCATGAAGCGGTAGCGACCGTCGCTCCAGAGGACGTAGAGTTTGTCGAGGCTGGAGCAGGGGAAGAGGGACTGGCCCTGGCGGACGTCGTGGCCGATGTAGCCATCCTCGGAGAGGCGGATGGTGAGCTCGGTGGCGGTGAGGGCGCGCTCGTCGATCTCCTGGAAGCCGTCGGTTACCTTGGTGAGGCGCGGATATTGGGGGGCGTACTCCTTGATGAGGGCCTTGAGGTATTTGACGGCGTAGCGGGCGAGGTGGGCGAGGTCGTCGGTGATCTGGGCGTATTCGGCGCGGAGGGCATTGAGCTCGTCGTTGTGGCGGTTGATGTCGTAGAGGGAGATGCGGCGGATGGGAATCTTGAGGAGCTGTTCAATCTCCTCGTCGGTAAGGGGATGCTCCAGGAGCGCGGCGTAAGGCTCGAAGCCTTTGCGGATCTCGGCGGCGACGGCCTCGGCGGTCTTGACGCCCTCGATACGCTTGTAGATGCGTTTCTCGATGAAGAGGGCTTCGAGGGTCTTGCGGAGGATGAGGGCGTCAATCTCGCGGAGGCGCACCTCGAACTCGCGGCGGAAGATGTCCTTGAGCAGTTCGGCGTGGTGGCCGAGTACCTCAGGGACGGTCATCTCGCAGGGGCGGTTCTGGTAGAGGACGACGATGCGGCTGGGGACGCGGCGTTCGCAGTCGGTGAAGGCGTAGAGGGCCTTGCGCACCTTCTCGGCGTCGGTGCCGGGGGAGAGGGAGAGCTCGATCTCGACGGACTCGGCGGTGAAGTCGTCGATATGGCGGATGGGGAGGCGCTTGGTCTTGATGGCCTTCTCGATGGACTCGGCGAGGCGGTCGGTCGTAACGCCGTAAGGGACGGAGGTGACGAAGAGTTTGTTCTTCTCGCCTTTGCGCTCCTCGATGCGGGCGCGGACGCGGACGCTGCCGCGGCCCTCGTCGTAGTCCGAGGCGTCCATCTCGCCGCCTGTGATGAAGTCGGGGACGAGCGTGGGGCAGGGCTTGCCTTGGAGGATGGCGACCTCGGCCTCCAGCAACTCAATGAAGTTGTGGGGGAGGACGGAGGTGGAGAGGCCGACGGCGATGCCGTCGATGCCCAGCATGAGGCAGAGGGGGATTTTGGCGGGGAGGAGGACGGGCTCCTTGTTGCGACCGTCGTAGCTGGGGACGTAGTCGGTGACCTTGGGGGAGAAGAGCTGCTCGCGGGCGAGTTTGGTGAGGCGGCACTCGATGTAACGGCCCGCGGCGGCCTCGTCGCCGGTGAGGATGTTGCCGAAGTTGCCTTGGCCCTGGATGAGATAACGCTTGTTGGCGAGGGTGACGATGGCGTCCTTGATGGCGGCGTCGCCGTGGGGATGGTAGTGCATCGTGTTGCCCACGACGCCGGCGACCTTGGAGAAGCGGCCGTCGTCCTTCTCCCACATGGCGTGGAGAATGCGGCGCTGGACGGGCTTGAGGCCGTCCTCGACAGTGGGGAGGGCGCGATCGCAGATGGAATAGGCGGCGAACTGAAGGAAGTTGGCGTCCATCAGGCGGCCGAAGGGGCCGCGGGCGCGAATCTCGGGCGCCTCGGAGGCGACAGGCGCGGGCGGCGGTTCGGGTTGGGGGGCGGCGGTGGTCTCGTCGAAATCTTCCAGGTCGGCGAAAAGGCCGTCCTGCGGGTCGGTGGGATGTTCAGGCATGGCAAATCAAAGGGAGGCGGCGGCAGGGGCGGGGGTGGGCGGCATGACCTCGTCGTAATAGACTTCGCGGGTGCGGCCGGGGAGGGGCGCGCCGGTCTCCATGGCCTCTTTCAGCTCACGGGCGGAGTCGGGGTCATACCACCAATAGACGGGGATGCTCAGTTCGTCGCCATACCGGCCAAGGACGGAGTCGGGCGTTCCGAACTTGTTCCAATAGAGAATGCGGGTGGAGTCGGTGCCCCAGGTGAGGATGTTGGGGACGGCGGCGGTGGTGATGGCATCGATCTGCCGGATGATCTCATTGCGTTTGGCAACGGAGAACTCCGCCTTCTGCGCCTCGATGAGCGCGTCCACGCGTTTGTCACGGAAGCCGGGCAGGTTGATGCCGCCCGCGGCGTTCGCATACTCGCTGCTCCAGAAGGCTTCGGGGTCGCGGAAAAGGGAACCGGAGAAGGCGGAAAGCGTAACGTCGAAGTTGTACTTCGCCGTCTCGCGCATCCAGGTGGCGAAGTCCTTCTGCGAGATCTCCAAGCCGATGCCCAGCCGGTCGAGGGATTCCTTGAAGAGCGCCAGGAAGACGCTGTCGCTGGGGGAACGGGAAAGAAGGCGCACCACGAAGGGCTGCCCGTTGCGCTCCATCCTGCCGGTCTCGGGATTGATGGCGAAGCCGGCCTCATTGAGGAGGCGGAGCGCCTCGTCGGGGTCGTACTCGAAGAGCGGGGTGGTGCAAGGGTGCTCGGCGTCGTAGAGGTCGGTGTAATAGGAGCGGAGCATGAAATACGCGTTGTACATCAGCGAACGCACCATGCGCCGACGGTCGAAAAGATGGGCCAGCGCCTTGCGCACGCGCACATCGTCATAAGGCTTGCGGCGCATATTGATGGCCAAGCCCTGAAAGCCGATGGGATTGTGGTTGTGCACATTCTGCTTGACGACCCAGTTCTTCTCGAAACGCTCCCCCACGCTCTCGGCGTTCCAGACACGCGCGGAATAGACGGCGTAGACGTCCACCTCGCCCTTCTTGAACGCCTCATAGGCGTTGTTCTGATCCATGAAGAAGCGAATGCGGATGCGGTCGAAGTTGTAGACCCCCTTGCCCATCGGCGTCTTGAAGCCCCACCAATCCGGACGGCGCGTGAGGGTCATGTTCAGGCCCTCCTTGTGGTCGGTGATCAGGTAAGGCCCGCCGACGATGGGCAGGTCGAAGTTGATCTCGTTGAAGCCCAACTCCGGGTCACGCCCCTCCGCGACGCACCTCTCACGGGCGCGATCCAACAACTTCTTGGGCATGACGTTGAGGCCACCGCCGATATTGCTGAAGTTGCGCCAGTGCACCTGCTTGCAGGGGAAGCGGATGGTCTTGTCATCCACCACCACGGGCGAGGCAATGTCCGCGAAGAGCACCTTAAACTGGCCGGAGAGGCTCTTGGGAGCGGTCACGGCGTCGAAGGTCGCCTTCACGTCATGGGCGGTAACGGGGGTGCCGTCGCTCCACGTGGCGCGCTCGTCGATGTGGAAGGTGTAGCTGAGCTTGTCATCGCTGATCTCCCACCAATCCGCCAAGCTCGGGCCATAGTCGCCCGTGCGCGAGTCGATGCCCAACATCGTGGGATACAGGATGTTGAAGATCATCGAGGTGAAGGTGTTGTTGTCCAGGTAGCCGTTGAAGCTCTTGGGCGGGTTGTGCCCCGCATAGACCAGCGTGCCCCCCGGTTGGGCATAGGGCGAGGCGCACACATCCGGCGCCTCCTTGTAGCCCGGCCCTGGGAGACGCTCCGCCCACACCGCCGACGCCGCGCACACCGCCAACGCGAAAACCCAAAACTGCCTGCTCATGCGTGAGGCTCCTTTCGTCGAGACCTGAAGAAATCCGTGAACTGCTCCTTGCACCGCGCCTCCAGGATTCCGGATAGGAGACGCGGGCGGTGGTTCGTCCGTTCATCGCTCAGTATACCAAAAGCCTGCTCGCCCCCGCGCTCGGGGTCGCCCATCCCCCACGCCACCAAGGCGGGACGTGCCCAAACCAACGCCCCCGCGCACATCGGGCACGGCTCCTTCGTCACATAAAAGGCCACCTGCGTCAGGCGCCAATCGCCAAGCGCGTCGGCCGCCGCCGTGATGGCGATCATCTCCGCGTGCGCCGTGGGATCATGCAGTTGCTCCACCTGGTTGTGCGCCCGCGCGAGGACGCGCGCCTCCGAAGGATTCCCCAGAGGCCTTGGCCGCGCCACCCCCTTCTCGCAGCATCCCTCCGGCAACAACACCGCCACGCACCCACACGGCACCTCGCCCTCCGCCGCCGCGCGCGCGGCCTCGCGCAGAGCCAACTCCATGAAATGCTCATGGAAGCGCCGCTCCGCCGCCGAAAGCCCCTCCCCCATCTCACGGCCTCCTGGCAAGTTCCTGTGCCAAGGCGAAGGTGCCCCGCGCCGCCGCGCCCCACGTCCGTTCGGCCACCCACGCCGCACCCGCCGCCGCCAAACGCTCGCGCAACGGCGCCGAGAGCGTCAGGCTCACGAAGGCCCGCGCCCACTCCGCCGGGTCGGTGGGATGGACGCGCAGGGTCGCGTTGCCGCCGAGTTCGCGGTTCGCCGGGGTGGCCGCGCAAATCACGGGCGTGCCACAGGCCAGGCTCCGCAGGATGGACGGTCGATAATCCGACCCGCGGGCCGGCTCAAAGGTCGCCACCGCCCCATCGTAAAGCGCCGAGAGCGCCTCGGACGTGATGGCCGCCGCGTCGATGAAGCGCACCATCCCCTCCAAATGACACGCGCGGACGGTCTGCCGCAAGGCGTCAGGCAAGCGTGCGTCGCCCACCACCACGCACGTGGCCGATGAGGTCTCCTCATTCCCCCCCAACGCCCGCAGCGGCACCGCCAGCTCATCCACGAAATCCGAGCGCCCCGCCATGATCACGTAACGGCGTGGCACCAACCAAGCGCGCCGGGCCACGAGGATCTCCTCCTCCGTGTGCCGACGGAAGACCGGCCCCACGCCGTTCGGGATCACCCGCACACGTCGACGCGTGCGCAACCCCAAGCGCGCAATCAGCCGAACCGACAAGGCATGCGTCGGGCACACCAAGGCATCCGCCGCAGAGAGACGCGGATAGGCCAACAGGTGCCGACGGAGGCTTGCCCACAGCCCCGCCAATCCGCGCGACCGCCTCGGCAACCCCTCCAACGCGTAGACCACGCACATCCGCCAACGCCGCCCACGGGTCGGCGGCGGCGACAGCCAAGGATCCGCCGACCAATAGACATCCGGGCGGAGCCGCCGCAGGACTGCCGCGGCCTCCGCCGCGCCACGCATCGTCCGCGCCGGATGCCTCAGCCAACGATAAACCAACGCGGGGTGCTCAATCGGCGGCGTGGGCAGAGACTCCCCCTCCCGCAACAGCACCGTCGCCCGATTCCCCGCCAACAACGCCGGCAGAAGCCCATCCACCAACGCACAAAGATAAGCCCGCGCAGGCGGGGGCAGCAACCCCAGCGTGCGCAGGTCAAAACAGATATGGACTGGGCTTTCGCCGCTCACTTCGTCAAGACCGAGAAGGTCTCACGGGCGATCATCAGCTCCTCGTTCGTCGGGATGACGAGCACCGGGATGGCGGAGTCCTTGCCCGAGATGGTCGCCTCCACGCCGCGCACCGCGCGGTTGGTGGCCTCGTCAAGCGTCACGCCCAAACCGGAGATGGCCTTGAGGAAAGCAGAACGCGTCTCCCAGCTGTTCTCGCCGATGCCGCCGGTGAGCACGATGGCGTCCGTGTGGCCCAGAAGCGCCACGTAGCCGCCCACGTACATCGCGTAGCTGTGCACCAAGCGCGCCAAGGCCACCTGCGCGTCATGGTTGCCCGCCTCGCAGGCGGCGCAGACGTCGCGCATATCGCTGCTGCCGCAGAGTGCCTTCACGCCCGCGTGCTTGTTGAAGAGGGTGTCCACGTCCTCGGCGGAGTAACCGTTCTTCATCAGGTAGAAAGCCACCGCGGGATCCACGTCGCCCGAGCGCGTCCCCATCACCACACCCGCGAGCGGCGTCATCCCCATCGACGTGTCGAAGCACTTGCCGTCCTTCACGGCGGTGATGGAGGAACCGTTGCCCAGATGGCAGGTTATCAGATTCACCTGGTCGAGCGGCTTGCCCAACAACTCCGCCGCCCGCTCCGTCACAAAGCGATGGCTCGTGCCATGAAAACCGTACTTACGCACAGACAACTTCTCGTGCAACTCCTTGGGCAACGCATAGAGATAGCTTTCCTCCGGCATTGTCTGATGGAAGGCCGTGTCGAAGACCGCCACGTGCGGCACGCCCGGAAGCACCTGCTCGCACCCGCGGATCCCCTGCAACGCACCGGGATTGTGGAGCGGCGCCAGCGGCGAAAGCTTCTCGATCTCCGCCAACGCCGCCTCATCCAGACGCACCGGCGCGGAATAACGCTCGCCGCCATGGACGATACGATGGCCCACCGCGTCGATGTCCGAGAAGCTCTTCAGGCATCCGCCCTTCGCGGGGTCGGTCAGCGCGTCGCACGCCAAGCGGATGGCCGCCGTATGGTCCGGCGCCTCGCACGGGCTCTGCTTCTCCGAGAACCCTTCCGTCGAGAAGGTGAACAGCGCGTTGCCGATGCCGATGCGCTCCACCTGCCCCTTCGCCAACATCCGCTCGCTTGCCATGTCGAACAACATGAACTTCAACGACGAACTGCCGGCGTTGACCACCAACACATTGCGAATTGCCTCTGCCATAAACGCGCTCCTGTGAGAATGAGAGAAAGTCCCAATAGTATAACCCGCCCCACCCAAAAAGTCAAAACCGCAAGTCCATTGCCCGGGAAAGGGCGGGATCAACGGATGACGACGGTGCGTCCTTGGATGGAGAGGCGGTCGGCGGCGAGAAGGCGGAGGGCCTCGGGATAGGCAAGGTGCTCCTGCACCTGGATGCGGGCGTGGAGGGTCTCGGGGGTGTCGCCTTCGAGGATGGGGACGGTGCGCTGGACGATGATGGGGCCGCTGTCGGTGCCGGCGTCGACGAAGTGGACGGTGCAACCGGCGACCTTGCAGCCGTAGTCGAGCGCCTGCTTCCAGGAGTGAAGGCCAGGGAAGGCGGGAAGAAGGGCGGGGTGGATGTTGAGGACACGGCCGGGGAAGGCGGCGAGAAGGCCGGGCTTGACGATACGCATGAAGCCGGCGAGGACGACGGTGTCGGCGCCGGCCTCGCGGATGGCCTGGATGTACGCCTCCTCGGCGGGGCCTTCGAGCTTGGTCTTGTAAGGGGCGGCGGAGAGGAAACGCGCGGGGATGTTGTGGCGGCGGGCGCGCTCGATGATGGGGGCGTCCGCGACGTCGGTGAGGACGAGGACGACCTCGGCGTCGAGGGTGCCGCCCTCGATGGCCTCGATGATGGACTGCATGTTGGTGCCGGCGCCGGAGCCGAGCACGGCAAGGCGGAGCTTAGGCATGGGGGGCCTCCTCGGCTTTGGGCTCGGCGGGCTTCCAGTCTTCGGGGAGGGCGTCGAGGACGGTTTGGATGACCTGCTCGAGAGTGAGGTGGGTGGAGTCGATGGCAATGACGCCATCGGCCTTGCGGAGGGGGGCGCAGGCGCGGGAAGAGTCGATCTTGTCGCGGGCGAGGAGGGAGGCTTGGACGGCCTCGACGGTTTGGTTGGCGACGCCTTTCTGGACTTCCTCGGCTTGGCGGCGCTGGGCGCGGACGGCGGGGTCGGCCTCAAGGTAGAAGCGCGCGGGGGTGTCGGGGAAGACGGCGGTGGTGATGTCGCGCCCCTCGACGATGAGGTCGCCGAACTGGGTGAGGGAACGGAGGAGGGCGGTGATTTTGGCGCGAACCTCGGGGACGGTGGCGACGGGGGAGGCGTGGGCGTTGATGCGCGGCTCACGGAGCTCCTTGTCGGGGCGGACGCCGCCGACGGCGTAGACGATGCGGCCATCCTCGGCGGCGCAATCGATCTGGAGGCGGTCGGCAAGGGCGGCGACGGCGGCGGGGTCGGCGGTGTCGACGCCCTGTTCGAGGCATTGCCAGGTTACAATGCGGTAGAGGGCGCCGCTGTCGACGTGGAGGAAGCCGAGGCGCTGGCCGACGGCACGGGAGACGGAGGATTTGCCGGCGCCGCTGGGGCCGTCGATGGCGATGACGCGCGATTCTTTCATGGGGATAGCCTTGGGTTTGGGGGCGGGGCGCTCGCCAGTCTTGACGAGGCGTTCGACGTCGCGCCCGTCGGCGGTCTCGACCTCAAGGAGGTAGTCGACGAGCTGGGCGAGGCGCTCCTGGTTGTCGGCGATGAGGCGTTCGCCGCGGATGTAAGCCTCGCGGAGGAGACGGGAGACCTCGGAGTCAATGGTCTGGGCGGTGGCCTCGGAGTGATCCTGCTTGCGGCCGATCTCGCGGCCAAGGTAGACCTGCTCCTCGTTGTCGCCGAAGGATTGGAAGCCGAACGCCTCGCTCATGCCATAGGCGCAGACCATCTGGCGGGCGAGGCGGGTGGCCATTTTGATGTCCTGCGAGGCGCCGGTGGAGAGGTCGCCGGTGAAGCGCTTCTCGGCGATGCGGCCGGCGGTGAGGACCACGAGCATATCCTTCATCTCGGCCTCGGTGCGGTTGAGCACGTCGCGCTCGGGCAAGGTCATGGTGGCGCCGAGGGCGCGGCCTCGGGGGATGATGGTAACCTTGTGGAGCGGCTCGGTATGCTCCAACAACACTTGGGCGAGGGCGTGGCCGCCCTCATGCCAGGCGGTGATGCGGCGGTCGCGGTCGGCCATCGCATGGGAACGGCGCTCGCGGCCCCAAAGAATCTTGTCGCGCGCCTCCTCAAGGTCGGCGTGGCAGACATCCTGGCGGCGTTCGCGGGCGGCGAGGAGGGCGGCCTCGTTGAGGAGGTTGGCCAGGTCGGCGCCGGAGAAGCCGGGCGTGCCGCGGGCCACGCGGTTGAGGTCGACGTCGGGGCCGAGCTTGACCTTGGCGGCGTGGACCTTGAGGATGGCGAGGCGCCCCTCGACGGTGGGGAGGTCGACGACGATCTGGCGGTCGAAGCGGCCGGGGCGGGTGAGGGCGGGGTCGAGGACGTCCACGCGGTTGGTGGCGGCCATGACGATGACGCCGGTGTTGCCCTCGAAGCCGTCCATCTCCACGAGCATGGCGTTGAGGGTCTGCTCACGCTCGTCGTGGCCGCCGCCGATGCCGGTGAAACGGGTGCGGCCGATGGCGTCGATCTCGTCGATGAAGAGGATGCAAGGGGCGTTCTTCTTGGCCTGGGCGAACATATCACGCACGCGGCTGGCGCCGACGGCGGCTGGCGCCGACGCCCACGAACATCTCCACGAAGTCCGAGCCGCTGATGCTGAAGAAGGGCACGTTGGCCTCGCCGGCGATGGCCTTGGCCAGGAGGGTCTTGCCGGTGCCGGGAGGCCCCATGAGAAGGATGCCCTTGGGGACGCGGCCGCCGAGGGTCTCGAAGCGCTTGGGGTCGCGCAGGAACTCGACGATCTCCTGCACCTCCTCCTTCGCCTCGTCCACGCCGGCGACATCCTTGAAGCGCACCTTCGCCTCGTCCTTCGTCAGACGGCGCGCGCGCGACTTCCCGAAGGCGAAGGGGCCGCCGCCCTCGCCCATCCCGCGCATCTGCCGCGCGATGAGGAAGTACATCAGCAGGCAGATCAGCAGGAGCGGCAGGATGGAGATGAGCATCGCGCCGAAAAGGTTGCGGCGGTTCTCCTGGATCACCTTGACGCCCGCGGCGGCCAAGCGATCCTCCAGCCCCGAGACATCGAGGACATTCAGACGGAAGGGCTTCCCCTGCGCCTGCGGCGCGCCCGCCTCGGAGGACTCCACCCAGCGGCCCTCCAAGAAGGTGGCGCCGTTGTCCTCGCGCACCAACAGGGCCTGCGGCAGGGCGGCGTTGCCCGCGGGCCGACCGTCCTGGCCCAACACGCGCGCCTGCTCCACGCGCCGCCAAAAGTCCAGCTGCGTCAGCGGCGCCGCGACCCCGCCTCCCAACGGCTGCGAAAGCCCCTCGTTGCCGCCGCTGAAGACGCCGAAGAGCGAGATGACGAAGACCGCCAGCAAAACCCAGACGATAAGCGGGCGGCGCCACTTCGGCCCCTCGTCGCCGGGCGGCTTGGGGGCGGGGTTCTTTGCGGGAGAGGGCTCCTCGGGGGTCTGGGGAGGGGAAGGTTCCTTAGGGTCTTCGGCCATTTCAGCTCCTCTGCACCTCACGGCCTTTCTCCTGCGCCGTGAGAATCTCGAACAATTGGTCGGACTGCTTTTTGCACGCGCCCAGGATCAGCCCCACGCCAAAGGAGAGCAACCCGGCGATGGCCAGGAAGCCCGAGAAGATCTGCGTGGGGATGCGCGGCACCAAGCCGGTCTTGAAATACTCCGCCAGGACAGGCACGAAAAGGCCCGCCGCGATCAGCAGCAACACGCCCCCCACCGCGCCGAAGAAGAGCTCCGGGCGATAGAGGCGGAAGAGATTGAAGAGCGTGAAGAGCACGCGGAAGCCATCGCTCACCGTGTTGAGCTTGGAGAACGACCCCTTCGGGCGGTCTCGGTACTGCACGGGGACCTCCACCAAGCTCATCCGCTTGTCCAACGTGTGCAGGGTCATCTCCGTCTCGATCTCAAACCCTTGGGCCAAGACCGGGCAGGTCTTCACGAAGAGGCGCGAGAAGGCGCGATAGCCCGTCAGCACGTCATGCACGCGTTGCCCCCACAGCAGGCGGATCAAGGCGCACATCAGCGTGTTGCCGAAGTTGTGCCCGGGGCGTTTGTTCTCGGTCATGTAGGTGGAGGAGAGGCGGTCGCCATTCACCATGTCGGCCTCCCCATTCAGGATGGGCTGGATGAGCTTTTTCACCTCATCGGCGGGATAGGTGTCGTCCGCGTCCACCATCACATAGACATCCGCCTCGATTTCCTGGAACATCCGGCGCACCACATGGCCCTTGCCCTGCTGGCGCACATGGCGCACCGACGCCCCCGCCGCCTTCGCCAACTCCCCGGAACCATCCGTGCTGTTGTTGTCGTAGACCCAAATCTCCGCGTCCGGCAACTGCGCGCGGAAATCCTTCACCACCTTCTCAATGGTGAGGGCCTCATTGTAGCATGGCACAAGGACGGCGACTCGCTGGTTTTTCTGCATGGGCACGCTCCCTTCTGAAAGTCGCCAGTATAGCACATCCCCGCCCCTCCCGCGTCGATTCGGGAAAACCGAGGGCTAAAATGACCGTTCATTGGGTGCTCGTTGTCCACGCCGTCGCCCCTCCCCCACCTCGGCTCGGCGGCTGATCCACCTCGGACTAGCGGCTGATCCACTTCGGGTCAGCGGCTGATCCACCTCGGGTCAGCGGCTGATCCTCCGAACGGTGGCCGCCACCCCTGTGCCAAGCCCCGTCCTTCTCGTCCTTCAAGTCCCCCATGTCCTTCACGTCCTTTAGGCTCCCAAAAGCCCCAAAGGAGGGTCTCTGATTATCGTCCTCGAAGATGGGCGCGCCTTAGGACGTCGCCAAGAAACACGGTAGCCGTGATTGTTGTGGGACAGGCTTCCATTGCGTCAAGGAATGCGGTATAATGGCGGGCGAAACACAGGAGCAAGCATGAGTGCGACGATTGAGGAAATCCGGCACAGCGCGGCGCATTTGGTGGCGTCGGCGGTGTGCTCGCTGTTCGATGACGTGAAGATCGACATCGGGCCGGCGACGGATGACGGCTTTTATTACGACTTCGATTTGGAGCATCGCCTGAGCGCCGAGGACTTCCCGGCGATCGAGAAGGCCGTGCGCAAGCTGATTGGCGCGAAGCTGCCCTTCGTGCGCGAGGAGCTGACGCGGGAGCAGGCGCGGGAGCTCTTCAAGGATCAGCCTTACAAGCTGGAGCGTCTGGCGGACATCCCGGAGGGCGAGCCCATCTCCATCTACCGGACGGGCGACTACGTGGATCTCTGCCGTGGGCCGCACGTGGCGCACAGTGGGTGCGTGGGCGCGGTGAAGCTGATGAGCGTGGCGGGGAGCTACTACCGCGGCGACGAGCACAACAAGATGCTTCAGCGCGTCTATGGCATCGCGGCGGCCTCGCAGAAGGAGCTGGACGCCATCGTGCAGCGCATCGAGGAGGCCAAGCGGCGCGACCATCGCAAGCTGGGCAAGGAGTTGGAGCTGTTCACGATCACGGAAAGCGTCGGCCCGGGCTTGGCGCATTGGCTGCCGAAGGGCGCGCGCGTGCGCGTGGCGATTGAGGACTATTGGCGCAAAGAGCACTTCCGCCACGGCTACGAGATGCTCTTCACGCCGCATATCGGCCGCTCGAACCTCTGGGAGACCTCCGGGCACCTCGGGTTCTACAAGGACAGCATGTTCCCGGCGATGAGCGTGACGGAGGGCGAGGGCGGCAAGACGACGCAGGAGGCCTACTACGTCAAGCCGATGAACTGCCCCTTCCACATCCAAGCCTATCTCTTCAAGAAGTACAGCTACCGCGACCTGCCGCTGCGGTGGGCGGAGTTGGGCACGGTCTACCGTTACGAGAAGGACGGCGTGCGCCACGGCCTCTTCCGCGTCCGCGGCTTCACGCAGGACGACGCGCACATCTTCTGCGCCCCCGAGAAGATCGAGGACGAGATCCGCTTCACCGTGCGCTTCTGCCTCAAGGTGCTCCGCCGCTTCGGCTTCACCGACATCTCTGCCTATCTCTCCACCAAGCCCGAGAAGGCGGTCGGCGACCCCGCGAAATGGGAGCAGGCCACGAACTCCCTCCGTCAGGCGTTGGAGGCCGAGGGGTTGGCCTATGAGGTGGACGAGGGCGGCGGTGCCTTCTACGGCCCGAAGATCGACATGAAGATCAAAGACGCCTTGGGCCGCGAGTGGCAGCTGGGCACCATCCAGTTCGACTTCAACCTGCCCGAGCGCTTCCACCTCACCTACACCGGCGAGGATGGCAAGGAGCACCAGCCCTACATGGTTCACCGTGCGTTGCTCGGTTCGCTGGAACGCTTCTTCGGCATCCTCATCGAGCATTACGCGGGCGCCTTCCCCACGTGGCTCGCGCCCGTCCAGGCCAAGGTGCTGAACATCACCGACGCCCAGCTCCCCGCCGCCAAGGAGGTCCTCGCCAAACTGCAGGCGGCCGACCTCCGCGCCGAGGGCGATTGGGCGGGCGACAAGATCGGCGCCAAGATCCGCAAGGCCACCTTGGCCAAAATCCCTTATATGCTTGTCATCGGCGGCCGCGAGGCGGAAGCCGGCGTCGTCGCGGTGCGTAGCCGCGAAAAGGGCGACCTGGGCACCATGACCCCGGAAGCCTTCATCGAGATGGTCCGCAGAGAGACCTCCGAAGAACCCTAAGCAAACACGAAAAGGAGTTGCCGCCTTGGCACTTACCCCCAAACCCCGTCAGGAGCAGAACGGCCGCAAGACCGCGTCCTTCATCCGCACCAACTTCAAGATCCGCGTGCCCGAGGTGCGCGTGGTCGACGCCACCGGCAAGATGCTTGGCGTGATGCCCACCCGAAAGGCACAGGCCCTCGCCGACGCCGCAGGGTTGGATTTGGTGGAGATCACCCCCACCGCCCAACCGCCGCTCTGCAAGATCATGGACTACGGGAAGTTCCGGTACGAGGAGAGCATCCGCCAGAAGCAGGCCCGGAAGAACGCCAAGGCCACCCAAGTCAAGGAAATCAAGTTCCACTCCGGCACGGATGTGGGCGACCTCACCCGCAAGGTCAAGGAGATCCTCGGCTTCATCGAGCAGGGCAACAAGGTCAAGATCTCCCTCAAGTTCCGCGGCCGCGAGAACGCCCACCGCGAACTCGGCGTGGAGATGATTGAGCGCGTCATCGAGATGTGCGCCGAGAAGACCTCCGTCGAGCAGGCGCCCAAACTCGTCGGGCGCGACCTCTCGGCCCTCCTGGCCCCGAAGTCCACCAAGGGCGGCGCGCGCAAGAACGCCTCCGCCGAGGGCGCCGGGCCCAAACCCGTCGCGGGCCTCAGCCCCACGGCCCCGGGCGCCGCCCCCAAACCCACGCTTGGGCTTAGCCCCACCCCGCCCGCCACGGGCCTCCACCCCACCCAGCGCTGACATGCGCCTTGCCCCTACCCTTACGGCCGCAGGCCTCGCACTCCTCTGCGTGGCCTGTGCGTCGCGTACGGAGGTACCCGCCATCACAACAGCGACGGACGTGCCGACATCCGAGTCAACGGCCAAGCCTCGACCCGCCGTGACGGCGGCCCAGGCAAGCCTCGCCGCCGCACGGAAGGCGGAAGCCCAAGCCTTCGAGCGATGGCGGAACGGCACCCTCTCACATCGGGAGGTCGTGGAGGCGCAAGTGCGCACCGCCGAGGCGGCGTTGACATTGGCGCAGACACAGGATGCGGACGCCAAGGCGGTGGCCAAAGCCTGCGACGCGTTGGAGCAACGCTTGGCCGAGGCCGCCCAACTGGCGCGGAAGATTGCCGATGCCGGACTGGACGATGAGTATGCAGCCCTCGCGGCGGAGGCGCGGTTGGCGCAGTTCCGTGCCAACCGTTGGCGCATTGTCCCCCACCCCGCCGCCGACGGATGCAAGTAACGCTTGTCGGCCCCGGGCGCATCGGCGCCGCGTTGCTCCCGAAGTTCCGCGAACGCGGGGACGAAACCGCCGTGCTCTCACGCAGGGAGTACGGCGATTTTCTTGCCTCCACGTTCGACCCCGGAGCCGCCGTCGCACGGCTGACGGGATGCGACGCGGTCTTGCTCTTGGCCGGACGCTTTGAGCTGAACGCCGACGTCGAGCGCATGGGCCAGGCCAACGCCACCGGCCCCATCCGCGTGGCCGAGGCCATCCATGCACGTTTCCCCCGCGCCCACGTCATCACCTTCCTCGATTCCCGCATCCATCGCGCGGAGACCGATCTTCCCCCCGCCGTGCGCGCCTATCTGGAAGGCAAGCGTCGCTTGGCGCGTTGGACGCTCGCCGCGGCGCGTTGCTGGGGGCAGGAGACCGGCGCCCGCGTGAACGCCATCGCGCCCGGCCCCGTCCTTCCCCCACCCGACCGCGCACACAGCGAGAAAGCCGGCGCCTGCCTCACCCCGCGCCCCACCATCGAGGAAGTCTGGGGGGCGGTCGACTTCCTCCTCCGAACCCCATCCATCACTGGACAGATTCTCTACGTCGACGCCGGCCAGCACCTCCTTTGATTTGCCAAAGGGGCGAGGGTGTGGTATGCTGTCGGCGACATGAGAGGGATTGCACGATGATTCGACAGGAACCTGCGGCCGGCGCGATGTTGCTGCGCTGGGTCGGCGACATTTTGGAAGTGAACGTCTCCCGCGAAGGCAGGGGCGCCGGCAGGATGGTCTTCCGAACCAACTTGGGGGCGGCCGCGGTGCATCATCGCGAGGTGTTGGCGCACGTGGACGAAGCCCGCCTGATCAGCGGGGACGATTGGCACGACATCCCGATGGAGCCGTGCGGGCGTGGCGCGTGGCGCGTGCGCATCCCGCTTTTGGAGGTGGGGGTCTTCGAGGGGAAAGCCTGCTTCCTGCCCAACGACACCCCGGTGCCGGAATGGCCGGAGGGCAACAACACGATTGTCAAGGTCGCACCCGCGCATACCGCCGGTGGCAACAGCATCTACGCGGCCTTCACGCGCCAATTCGGCGAGGCGATGGCCGCTTCGTTCGCCTCGAAAGCGCACGCCGAGGAGGAGACCGCCCTCGACCGCGCGGGCTACACGGTCATCCCGCCAAGCGGCACCTTCCGCTCGCTCATCCGCCACCTTGACCACATCTTCCTGGGGCTTGGCTTCCGTAACCTGCTCCTGCTGCCCATCCATCCGACGCCGACGACCTTCGCGCGAATGGGACGCTATGGCTCCCCCTTCGCGGGCTTGGACTTCCTCTCGGTGGACCCGGCGTTGGCGGAGTTCGACCGCTCGGCGACGCCGTTGGATCAGTTCCGCGAATTGGTCGCGGCCACGCACGCGCGAGGGGGCGCGCTCTTCATGGATCTGCCGGCCAACCACACCGGTTGGGCGGCCACCTTCCAGATCCATCATCCGGAGTGGTACCGCAAGAACGTCGATGGCTCGTTCCACTCCCCCGGCGCGTGGGGAGTGACGTGGGAGGACTTGGTTGAGCTGGACTACTCGCAGCCGGAGCTGCGGCGCAAGATCGCGGACGTCTTCCTGCACTGGTGCCGATTGGGCGTGGACGGCTTCCGCTGCGACGCAGGCTACATGATCCCCAAGGCGGCGTGGGACGTGATTGTGGCGTTGGTGCGCCGCGAGTTCCCCGACACCGTCTTTCTGCTCGAAGGGCTTGGGGGGCCAATGGCGACGACCGAGGCGCTCATCGGTGCCTCCGGCTTGGACTGGGCGTACTCGGAGATTTTCCAGACCTATGACCGGCGGGCCTTCGAGGCAATGTTGCCGGAGATGGTGCGCCTCTCGGAAACGCGTGGCCCGCTCATCCACTTCGCCGAGACGCACGACAACAACCGCCTTGCCGCGACCTCGCCCGCGTATGCACGCCTGCGCCTCATGCTCTCGGCCATGCTTTCGCAGCAGGGGTGCTTCGGCATCACCGCGGGCGTGGAGTGGTTCGCGCAGGAAAAGATCGACGTGCATGGGTGCGGCGGCCTCAACTGGGGCTCCACCGACAATGCCTGCGCGCTCATCCGCCGCCTCAACGCCATCTTGCGCACCCATCCGCTCTTCGGCCCGGACACGCACCTGACCCAAGCCCAGCGTGGGAGCGGCAACGTCCTCGCCATCGTCCGCTCGCGGCCCGGCCATGACCCGCTCCTCATCTTGGCGAACCTCGACTGGCAACAGCCCCAAAACGTCTCCTTCGACGCCTCCGGGTTCCCTTACCGTGACGCTTACGACCTGCTGGAGGGCAAGCCCTGCCGCGTCAATCCCCTTCGGATGACCCTTCGGCCCGGGCAGGTACGCTGCCTTTCCTCCCGCCCCGGCGACGCGACGTCCGTCGAGGCGGCCGTCTGCCAACGTGGCGCGGCACCGGTGGCCGGGATGTCCCGCCGTCGGCGACTCGTCATGGCCCTCAACACGTTGCGTTGGCTGGACGGGAGCGTTGACCTCTACGCGGAAGATCTGGACGCGTTGGCCAACCGTTTCATCGTCGACCCCATCGCCTTCACCGCCCTGCCCGGCAAGAACGGCGGCTACCCGCGCGCCATCACCGTGCGTCTGCCGGGGGATCTGCGGCGCGAAGTCTGCGTGCCGCCGGGCGCGCTCATCTTCGTCTCCGCCGCAGTCCCCTTCCGTGTTACACTCTTCGACGCCGAGGGTGCGGCCGTCTGCGGTGGGCAGTCCATCGCATTGGCCGATGGCGGGCATGGCCTCATGCTGCCGCCGCGCCGGGCGTTCGACATCTTCGTCGGCCCGCCGCGCAGTACGCTCCGCCTGACCCTGCGCGCCGAGATCCACGCGCCGGAGGGCGTGCGCAATCAGACCTCCACCGTTTGGGCGTTGGGGCTGGGCGAGACGGCGGGGCGCGTCCATTGCCGCTTCTCCGGTTTGGACGTCAAAGCGTTGGGCAATGCCCGCTGCCTTCTCACCAATGGCACGGGCGCGATGGCGCAGATCCGCCTCAAGTGGGGCGACATCCGCTCGCAATACGACTGCCTGCTCGCGCTCAACCGCCACCCCACCGTGCCGGACGACCGGCAGATCTTCCTGACGCGCTGCCGCGCCTGGGTGCTCTGCAACGGCTTCAGCGCGCCGCTCGGCGGGCCGTGCCTCGTCCATGTTACCGTCGCGCCCGATGGCTCCGCCGCGGAATGGCGTTTCTCCGCGCCCTGCGGCATGGGCCGCCGTGTGCCGATCATCCTCCGCGTGGCGTTGGAGCCGGGCTCCAACCGCGTGGTGCTCCGTTTCCGCCGCGGGCGCAACACGGGGCCCTTCCGCGACCCCGCCGTCACCGTCGGCCTCGTCCTGCGCCCCGACATCGAGTGGCGCAACTTCCACTGCAAGACCAAGGCCTACACCGGCCCGGAGCAGGCTTGGCCCAAGGCCGTCACGAACCGCCCCGACGGCTTCGACTTCGAGCCGGAGCCCGGCGCGCGCATGGCCGTAACCATGGCTGGCGCGGATTGGAATCCCGAACCGACCTGGACCTACAACGTGGCCCATCCCGAAGAAGTCGCGCGCGGGCAGGAGGGCGCCAGCGATCTCTGGAGCCCCGGTTGGTTCCATATCGAGCTGGATCGCGGCCAGGAGGTCGCCCTCGTCGCCGGTGAGCCGTGCCCCGGCGTGCCGCAAATCCCCGCCCTGCGCGAGGCGCTTCCGAAGTCCACCCTCTCGCTGAAGGAGGCCATGCGCTTGGCCCTCCGCAATTACATCGTCCGCCGGGACGCCCACAAGACCGTCATCGCCGGGTATCCGTGGTTCCTCGATTGGGGGCGCGACACCTTGATTGTCCTACGCGGCATCATCGCCGCCGAGGAGTGGGAGACCGCCTTCGACATCCTGGCCGAGTTCGGACGCTTCGAGCGCAACGGCACAATCCCCAACATGATCCGCGGCGAAGACGACGCCAACCGCGAGACCGTCGACGCACCGCTCTGGCTCGCCGTCGCCGCCGATGACCTCATCGCCACCCAAGGGGCCGCGAAGGTGCTCGGCCTCAAATGCGGGGAACGCACCCTCCGCGACGTGCTCGTCTCCATCGCCGAGCATTACATCGTCGGCACCGAGAACGGCATCAAGGCCGACCCCGAGACGGGGCTGATCTGGGCGCCCGCCCACTACACGTGGATGGACACCAACTACCCCGCCGGGACCCCGCGCAATGGCTACGCCGTCGAGATCCAGGCGCTCTGGGTGCGCCTCCTCGACCTCCTTGGCCGAGAGGTCGCCCCCAAGTGGAAGCGCCTCGCCGCGCGCGTCCGCCGCTCCTTCCGCGAGCGTTTCCCGCTTCCGCAAGGCGGCCTCTCCGACTGCCTTTACGCCGCGCCGGGCGTCGGCGCCCGGCAGGCCGACCCCGACGACGCCATCCGCCCCAACCAACTCTACGCCATCACCCTCGGCCTCCTGCGGGACGACCGCGCGTTGGCGCAATCCGTGCTCGATGCCACCGCCTGCCTCTTGCTGCCCGGCGCCATCCGCACCCTCGCCGACCGCCCCGTCCGCCGCGCCCTTCCCATCATCCGGGACGGACACCCCCTCAACGACCCCCACAACCCTTATTGGGGCCGTTATGAGGGCGACGAGGACACCCGCCGCAAGCCCGCCTATCACAACGGCACCGGCTGGACGTTGCCCTTCCCGCTCTACGCCGAGGCCCTCTGGCTCACCCACCCCGAGGAACCCATCCGCGCCGAGGCCTACGCCCTCCTGGCCTCCGCCGAGCATCTCGTGAACCAGGATTGCGTCACCCAGCTCCCCGAATGCGTGATGGGCGACGCCCCGCACGAACCCTGCGGCACCGGCGCCCAGGCCTGGGGCGTCTCCGAGCTCTTCCGCGTGCTTTGCCTTGTGGCCCCTCCCCCCGCCGAGCCGACGGAGCGGATGTGAGCGCGCGCGTTCTTGGTATAATGGCGGCATGGATGACTTGTTCGACAGGGAGGACGAGTACGAGGCGCAGGAGCCGACCGACCCCGCGAAGCTGGGGCCGCTCCCCGCGCGTATGCGCCCACGCCGACTGGAGGAAATCGTGGGGCAGGATCATCTGCTCGCGCCCGGTCGGCTCCTGCGCCGCGTGATCGAAAGCGACCGCTTCACCAACCTCATCTTCTACGGCCCCCCCGGCACCGGCAAGACCACCCTTGCCGAGGTCATCGCCAAGACCACCCACCGCCGCTTCGAGCGCACCAGCGGCGTAACCAGCAACGTCGCCCAGCTCCGCGCCGTCTGCGAGCGCGCCAAATCCCTGCGCGGCCGCATTGGCACCGTCCTCTTCGTGGACGAGATCCACCGCTTCAACAAAGCCCAGCAGGACGTCCTCCTCCCCTACATCGAGGATGGCACGGTGACGCTCATCGGCGCCACCACCCACAACCCCGGGATCTTCATCAACACCCCGCTCGTCTCGCGCTCCCTCGTCTTCGAGCTCCACGCGCTGGACGCGGACGCCATCAAGACCGTCCTGCGCCGCGCGCTGACCGATCGGGAGCGCGGGCTGGGTGACAGCGGGGCGACCCTCGACCCCGAGGCCGCGGACTTCCTGGCGCAGGTCTGCGACGGCGACGCCCGCCGCGCCCTCACCGCGCTGGAGATCGCCGTCCGCTCCACCCCGCCCGACGCCGAAGGCCACATCCGCGTCACCGCCGAGGTCATGGCCGAATGCGTCCAACGCCGCGTCATCGCCTACGACAAAGACGAGGACCAGCACTACGACACCATCTCCGCCTTCATCAAATCCATCCGCGGCTCCGACCCGGACGCCGCCGTCTACTGGCTGGCCAAGATGCTCGAAGGCGGCGAGGATCCCCGCTTCATCGCCCGGCGGCTCGTCATCTCCGCCTCCGAGGACATCGGCAACGCCGACCCCCGCGGGCTCACCGTGGCCGTCGCGGCCATGCAGGCCGTCGAGTTCGTGGGAATGCCCGAGGCCCGCATCGCCCTGGCCCAGGCCACCACCTACCTCGCCTCCGCCCCCAAATCCAACGCCGCCTACCTGGCGCTCGACGAAGCCGCCGCGGATGTCCGCTCCGGCCGCGTCCAACCCGTCCCCGAGCACCTCAAGAACGTCCACGTGAAGGCCGAGGGCAAGGACGCCGCCCCCGCCTACAAATATCCCCACGACTATCAGGACACCGCGGTCGCCCAAGCCTATCTGGCGATCCCCGCCACCTATTACCGCCCCAAACCCGCGGGCTACGAGGACACCATCGCCAAACGCCTGGCCTGGCTCCGCGCCCGCAAAGCCCAGAACAAGGACGCCACCCCATGAAATGGATCGACGTGGCCGGCATCCGCGAGGCCGAGCGCCTCGCCTTCGCCCAGCGCAACCTCCCCAGCTACACCGCCATGTGCCGCGCCGGCTCCGCCGTCGCCCGCCTCGTCGAGGCCATCGCCGCGCGCGCCGCCATCCGCCGTGTCATCGTTCTCTCAGGCCCCGGCAACAACGGCGGGGACGGCTTCGTCGCCGCCCGCTGCCTCCATGAGGACGGCTACGACGTGGAGGTGCGCCTCACCTGCGTGCCCTCCCACCTCAAAGGCGACGCCCAACGCGCGTGGAAGGACATGGTCGCCGCCGGCCTCCAGACACGCGTCCTCCCCTCCCCCGAGGCCTGGCAGGACACCCCTTGGGCCGACCCCACCGTCTCCCCGCGCCGCGCCATCATCGTCGACGCCCTCCTCGGCATCGGCGCCAAAGGCGCCCCCACCGGCGCCGTCGCCGCCGCCATCCTCTGGGCCAACGGCACCGCCCCCGCCTGCCCCGTCCTCGCCGTGGATGTCCCAAGCGGCTTGGATGCCGACAGCGGCGCCATCCCCGGGGCCGCCGTCCGCGCCGACGCCACCATCACCTTCTCACGCCCCAAGCTCGGCTTCGCCAACCCCGCCGCGCGCCCCTTCCTCGGGCACCTCACCGTGGCGGACATCGGCATCCCCAACGACCTCCTCGAAACCCCCGCCGCACTCCCCCCCGACGGCGCCGAACTCATCGCCGCCCCCGAGATCCGCCACATCCTCCGCCCCGAACGCGCGCAAGACTCCCACAAACGCACCTACGGCCACGCCCTCATCGTCGGCGGCTGCCCCCGCTACCCACACGCCCCCATCCTCGCCGCGCAGGCCGCCTACCGCGCAGGCTGCGGCCTCGTCACCCTCGCCGTGCCCGACTGCGCCCGCCCCGCCGCCGCCCACTGGGCCCCCGAGGCCATCTTCGCCGGCGACACGCTCGGCGGCGACCTCTCCGACTACCAAGCCATCGCCATCGGCCCCGGCATGGGCCCCCTCGAAGGCGACCGCCTCGCCCTCCTCCGCCGCCTCGTCAGCGACGCCCAAGCCCCCCGCACCGTCGTCGACGCCGACGCCCTCACCGCCCTCGCCCTCCTCCGCCAATCCGGCTGGGCGCCCGACGGCTCCGCCCTCCGCCTCATCCTCACCCCCCACCCCGGCGAAGCCGCCCGCCTCCTCGGCATTACCCCAAAGGAAATCCAAGGCGACCGCCCCGCCGCCGCCCGCGCCATCGCCGCCAACTACCACGCCATCGCCGTCCTCAAAGGCCACAACACCCTCGTCGCCGAGCCCGGCGGCCGCCTCCGCGTCTGCATGGGCGGCAACCCCGGCATGGCCACCGCCGGCACGGGCGACCTCCTCACCGGCATCATCGCAGGCCTCCTCGCCCGCGGCCTCGGCACCGAAGACGCCGCCGTCCTCGGCGTCTACCACCACGCCCTCGCCGGCGACGCCGCCGCCTTCGCCCACGGCGAGGAATCCCTCATCGCCACCGACCTCTTCGCCACCCTCCGTCTCTGACAGACATCCCGGCACGATTCCATGAAAAAGCCCCCGACCTCTTCACGAGATCGGGGGCTTTTTTTGTCCATCCACGCTCCCTACGATTCAACGCCGCCTGTCAACAACTTTGGATCAGCCCCCGACCCACATCGGCTCAGCCGCTGATCCGAGGTCGATCAGCCGCTGATCCACATCGAGCGAGCCGCCAAGCCTCCGACCACAGGTCGTCGGCGTGGATGCCGAAGTCGGCGTAGGCGTCCTTGATGTCCTGGGTGGAGTAGCGTTTGCCGGAGCGGTCGGCCTCGGCCAGGAGGGCGAGCTAGCGCGGCGGCCGCGCCCACGCGGCGCGCGCGCTCCACGCCGCCGATGGCCCGGCGCACATTCTCCTTGACTTCCTCCTCCCGGTTTGGCACAGTACCAGTCGAAGGGCCGCCCCTGACGTTGGAAGGAACACACGCGCTTACTGTCGCATCTTCCAATGGCAATTGGGCGACCCTTTGTGCGTCCACGTAGAGCAGTCCGCCGTTGGCAACCACCTTGACGTAGTTGTGCTCTTTGCTCCGTTTGCGCGCGTAGGCGCTGGTGAGGAACATCCCGGGCGCGTCTGTGCGGGTGATGAGCGTGAGGCGCACGGGGGCCTGCCTCCCCTCGCCGTCGTCGGCGAGGACGTCGGTGAGGACCGACAGCCCGATTGTCCCGCGTGCGGCGTCCTCCCACTCAAGGAAGATGGCGACGGGGTCGTTCATGACCTCGATGGCGTCGGCGAGCCGCTCGGGTGGCAGGTCGTGGCGGCGGGCCATCTTGGCGACTTTGCCGTCGGTGGTGATGAGTCCGCCGGGCGTCGCGCCGTGCCGCACGAGGGTGTCGGGGACGTCGCCGATGGGGAAGTCGTGCGCGCTCCTCTCCTTGACGCTCGGGTCGTTGGCGATGGGCGTGGCGCGCGCGACGAAGTCCGCGCGGTTGAATGGCGCGTTCCCGCCGACGGAGAGGCGGGAGGCTGTCCAAGCCTTGCGCGTCTCACCCTTTGGGGGAAAGTTGTACAGCTCGGCAAGATCGGGGTAAACCTCGGAGATGTGTCGTGCTTTGGGGGAATCCCCGTAGCCGCGTTCCCTCCCTGTCAAGAAGTCGAATTCGTTGCGGACGTTCCTGCTGTCGACGACTCTAAGGGTGATTCCGACAATCCGTGGAGAGCCAATCCACGGCGTTTGCCCCACAATATACGCATATCTCCATGCCTTTGTTGAGTCTTGTGGCTCGGCGAGGTTCCAGAGACGGCCTTGCTCGTCTGTCGCCTTTGCCGGTTTCGTCAGTGCTCCATCTTTAAACTCGGCGTGCACCGTCAGGAGTCCGGGGTCTCCGACAAAAGCAGAGACGATCGGTGCGACGCGTTGTGCTCCGTGCCAGCTGATGGGCGCATAGGCGCGTTGCATGCTCGGCCCGTTCGCCTTCCCATTCTTGAAGTACCCATCATAAGTGAGGACCGGCCTTCCTCTCATCATCCTCCATTCTTGGTAGTGCCCATTCTTGCGATCCCCGACAATTGCCTTTTCATCCGGGTCGCTGTGTAAGACGGATCCGCTCGTCTCATCGATCTCATCGCGTATGATTGTGGTTGCCTCTTCAGGCACGGTGTCCGTCTGCCATGCGTCTCTTGCGCGCACCGAATAGGCAAGCGGGATGTTCGCCCCGTGGCTTTTGTCGTCGAGGTCCCACCACTGGCGGTCATCGGTGTCGGAGGATTGGAAGGCGCAGAGTTTGCCGTTGTGGAAGGCGGCGGCGCGGCCGGTTTGGTCGTATTGCTTCCAGTATTTGTGCGCGCTCTCGGAGAGCGCGCCGGTCTTTGGCGAGCAGGTGAGGAGGCACCAGGGGCTCCAGAACTCGCCGTCGGCGTTTCGGCCGAGGTGGGAGTTCATGATTTGGCGCATGGCCTGCTGGCCAGCCTCGCTGTCCTCCACGTCGTAGACGACGACGCCGTGGCCGAGGTCGCGCCTGTTGGAGAGCTGTGGGACGGTGTCGGGGTCGAGGTAGGCGAGGGCGTTTTTTTTCTTCTTGGCCTCGGCGCGGGCGTTGGCCTCGTTGATGAGGGCGGCGGGGGTGTCGAATGCCTGGAAGTCGAGGTGCCACTTGCCGCTTATCCTGACGGCCATGTCGAGCTTCTCGCGGTCTTCGGGGAGGAGGAGGGCGCCCTTGACGAACCAGTGGAGTGCGGCCTTCTCGGCCTTGGTGTCGTCCAGGGTGTCGAGCTCGCGCATGAAGGTGTCCACGTCCTCCTGTGGTAGGTTGGGGCGCGTCTTGGCGATGAGGGCGCGGTACTCCTGCTTGCGCTTGGCTCCGACGGAGAAGCGGGCGTTGGCAATGACGTCGCCGAGGTTGGGATAGACACCGTGGGCATCCTTCTGGCGCGCGGGCGTGGCCTGCGGGTTCTCGCCGCCGACGGAGAGGCGGATGTCTGGCTGGGCGGTGTCGAAGCGTTCGGAGAGTGGGATGAGGTTGCCGCTGTCGTCGTAGGTGAAGGGGTCGAGGGATTTGACCTGCTTCCCATCAAAGACGATGTAGACGGAGCTCGGTTTGCGGCCTGCGTCGGGGATGTGGTTGGGGCCCAGGTCGTAGACGTTGTTGATTTGCACGCCGTCGTAGCCGTGCGTTTGCGCGTACTCGGCGAGTTGGCGTGTCTTCCAGTGCTTTCGGTTCGATCCGGGCAGCTTTATGTCAATCGCGCTCCAATTGCCACCCTGTGCATCGATGACGAGGGGGTTGTCCATGCGAAGCGCCACGTGATAGATACCGAAGCTGTCGTTTCGCCGGTAGAACTCCCAATTCATGCGGATGGTGGCCATGGCAGCCGATTGCGCGGCTGTGAGGCGTTCGTCTTCAAGGTAAGGCTGTGGGTTTTTCAAGAAGGTTTGTAGCGTGTGTTCCGCTTGGAGCCACCTGTCCTTTTTGCTCATGCGTCCCATCGGCCCGTAGTATTCTCCGTTGGGGTCTGCCTCGTATTCCGCTTTGAGCCTTGCGGCATAGCCGCGAAGCTCCTCCTCTTTCGCGGCGTTGAGTGCTTTGGTCTCGCGCACCATCGTGTCTGGCGTGAGGATGTCAAACGCCTTCGGTCCGTCGGATCGTGGCATGGTCACGAGGATGTAGTCCTGTGGCCACGGCTTTAGCGTGATGTGTTCGTGGGGAGCCACCTCCACGGTCCCGCCGCTGCCGGGTTCGAGATGTCCGACGGCAACGGTTCCTCCGGCGCGTTCGACGGCCTCGGTCACGGCGTGGATGAATGCGGCGTCGTTCGGATACTCGGCGTTCAGGTCAAGTTCGAGTGGGCGTATGGTGGAGGCGACGTCTCTGAATGCGGTGTTTGCGCTTCCGTAACCGGAGATGTCGGTGGCTTGCCATTGGTAGGTTGCCGCGAGTGTCGGGTCTCCGGCGAAAAAGAGCGAGCGTTTGTCGTCGCTCTTGTTGGGGTCAAAGACGGTAAAGCCGAAGTGTCCGGTTCCGTGCGCGGCCTTGTATCGGTACCCAGCCCGTTCCGCGGCCTCGTAAACGAGGCGTTGCGCCGTCTCGACGTCGCCCTCTCGCTCGGCCGCCAGATGGGCCTCCGTCGCTTGATCGAGCCAGCCGCCGATAGAGCGCCTCGGGGCGGGAGTCGGCGGAAGGAAGGTGGTGTCGAGGGCGAAGTCCTGTGTCTGCGGGTCCCACACCCAGCGGCGGACGACCTGCAGGTGCTCGTCGGAGAAGGCGACGTAGGTGGCCGAGGCGTCGCTGTGGTGGGAGACAATGCCGTCGATGTCGAAGGCGGCGAGGTGCTCGGAGGCGGCCTGTAGGTCAGAGCCGAAAGCGTCGAGGGTGTCCTCGTCCACCAGGTGCCGGAAGACGTCCGCGACAAGCTCGTAGGCCTGTCCGCCGGTCCGCTCCTCCGTGCGCCAGCCCTTGCCGAAGGTGGCCTCCAGGTCGCGCGGGTCGAGGTCGAGGGCGTCGATGGCGGAGAGGACGCGTGCGTGGTTCTCGGGCGAGAGTGGTTTGTCCCAGTCGAGCAGATGGCTTTCGTCGCCTTCGGGGCGGTTCGTCCACCATCGCTGCTCGTGGATGGCGGCGGCGGGGCCCGTGGCGTAAGCGCTCGCGACGACGAACCGGGTGTCGGTGTAGAGCCCCCAACCCATTGCCGTGCCTCTGTGGTTGGAGCCCACGGCACGCAGGCTGGGGCGGTCGTAGGCCACGGACGCCCCGGAGTACAGTCCGCCCACGGTGTAGAATGTCAATAGAATTGCGCAGGGCGCGGGGGATTGCTTGGAAAATACGCATGGGTCAGGGGACCTTTCGGGGGGTGCGGGGGTAGTGGACGA